>USML01000081.1 GCA_900555855.1 uncultured Eubacteriales bacterium
CCACCTACGGTGTGCCCATGATCATCGGCGAGATCCGGCGCTTTCTGCGCGACAACAACACCCTGCGGGTCAGCCGCAGCCTGCGCGATGCCGCCTACAAGGCCATGCAGGCCCGGGAGGCGCTGGAAAAGCAGCTGGGCCGGGAACCCACCGTGGACGAGGTGGCCCGGCAGGCAGGGCTTTCCCGCCGGGAGGTAAACGCGGCGCTGGAATCGGTGGTGGAGCCCATCAGCCTGGAAGAGCCCCTTTACACCGATGGCGGCGATGCCATGTATGTCATCGATCAGGTGCGCGACCCGGACAGCGAGGACAGCTGGATCAGCGGGTTGGAGTTCCGGCAGACCGTGGCCGGGCTGACCCCGCGCGAAAAGCGGATCATGGAGCTGCGCTACCTCAAGGGCGAGACCCAGATGGAGGTGGCGCGGGAGATCGGCATCAGCCAGGCGCAGGTCTCCCGGCTGGAAAAGGGCGTTTTGGACAAGATCAAGCGCTGTCTGCGCTGAATCCCTCTTGCAAAAGCCCGCCCGCTCCGCTACAATAGGGGCAGAGAGGGGAGGCGAGGGCCATGAGCAGAGATTGGAACGCCCTGGGCGTGACCCATCGGTTTCTGGCGGAGCATGTAAAGCCCGGGAGCTTTGCAGTGGACGCCACGGCGGGAAACGGCGGCGATACGGCCTTTCTGTGCCGGCTGGTGGGAGAAGGGGGCCGGGTGCTGGCCATGGACATTCAGCCCCAGGCCGTGGAAAACACCCGGGCGCGGCTTTTGGCGGAGGGCCTTGCCGACATCGGGCAGGTGGTGCTGGCGGATCATGCCCGGCTGGGGCAGCTGGTCCCGCCGGAGAGCGCCGACTGCATCGTCTTCAACTTCGGCTGGCTCCCCGGCGGCGACCATGAGGTCTTCACCCGGAAGGAGACTAGCGTCCCCGCCGTCCGGCAGGCGCTGGAAAGTCTGCGCCCCGGCGGGATCCTGACCCTCTGCCTGTATTATGGGAGAAACAACGGCTATCAGGAGCGGGACGCGCTGTTGGAGCTGGTGCGCGGGCTGGACCACCGGCGGTTTACGGTGATGGAGGTCTCCTTCTCCAACCGGGTCAACGATCCGCCCATCCCCATCTGGATCGTCAAGGAAGGCTGAAACAGGCAGAAAAAGCGGCATGGAAGCGCTCCATGCCGCAGCTTTTTTATTTGGTTCGGGATCAATGCTCCGGCGCGTCCTCCTCCGGCGCTGCTTCCTCCTCCGCGGGAGGGGCCGGGAGCCTTTCGGGGACGCAGTGCAGCCCGCACAGGATCAGTCCGCCGCAGGCGGCCAGCAGGGCCAGCGCCCCGGGAGAAAAGCGCAGGATATCCATCACCTGCGCCCAGTGCAGCAGGGCAAAGATCAGCTCCTGCAGAATGGCGGTGAGCGCCAGCGTCAGGGCGCAGCCATAGAGCCGGGGCCGATGGGTCTCGAACCGGGGCGCCGTGCAGAAATAGACCCCCAGCAGCGCCAGCAGCACCACGGCGATCTCCGTGCCGTAGGTCTCCAGATAGGGGTTGTCGCCGTTGGCCCGGTAAAGGATCAGCAGATAGCAGGCCGTCAGAAACACCGGCGGCAGGGAGCAAACAGCGCTGCGCTGGCCCTGATCCCGCGCCGGCAGGCGCAGCAGCGTGCATACGCCGCACAGCAGGGAAAACAGCGTCAGGACCGCCCGGGTCAGCGGCCCGGCCTGATCCAGCACGAAGCAGACCGCCCCGATCAGAAACAGAAAGCCGGAAAGGGCCAAAAGGCCGAAGCAGAGCCGGTCCGGCGGGAGCGCCGGGGCCTCCGCCCTGCGCCGCCCCTCCTGCAGGAAAACCGTCAGCACCAGCGCCAGGGCGCACACCGCCGCGGCAGGCAGCAGCAGAGAAAAAAACCGCGCCCGCACAAAGGCCAGCCCGGCGCCCAGCGCCAGCGCCAGCCCTGCCCGCAGCAGCTGTTGTTGTTTTATCGAGCTCATGATCCATCATCCTATCATATTTTTCGGCCCAGCGCCGTATGCTAAGACAGAGGGCGAGAGCCGTCTGTCTCCAAGTCTGTCTTTTACTATAGCACAAGCTGAAAGAAAAGGAAATGGTTTTATGAAGAAATTATTGCAGCTGGCGGCCCTTTTGACGCTGACGGCCTTTTTCCTGCCGGTGCTGACGGTGGGCTTTCCCATCCGCGCGGCGGAAGCGGGGGAGGAAGGACTTTTGCCCGTGGCCGGGACGGCGGAGGCCCGGCTGGAGACCGCTGCGGAGACGGAGCTGCGTCAGCCGGAGCAGCCGGGCTACGACGCCAGCCAGACCGTCACCCTCTGGCAGGACGGGGCCGTCCGGGAGATGACCCTGGGAGAATATCTGGTGGGCGTGGTGGCGGCGGAGATGCCGGCAGGCTTCCCGGAGGAGGCCCTGAAGGCTCAGGCGGTGGCCGCCCGGAGCTATGCCCTTTACAAGCTGGCGCTTTATGAAAAAAGCCCTCAGGAGGTCCACCACGGGGCGCAGCTCTGCGCCGACGCCGGCCACTGCGAGGCCTTTGCCGATCTTTCCCTGCAGGCCGCCGCCCTCTGGCCCAGCGGCGCGGAGGTCTATGAAGCCCGCATCCGCAGCGCCGTGGAGCAGACAGACGGCTGGGTCCTCACCTGGGAGGAGCAGCCCATCGCCGCCGTATTCTGCGCGGCCTCCGCTCAGCAGACGGAGACGGCGGAGGACATCTGGGGCGCGGCGCTGCCCTATCTGGTGAGCGTGGAAAGCCCCGGCGGCGACCAGTGCGGGAAGTATTACGGGCAGGTGACCCTTTCCCAGGCGGATTTTGCCGCGCGGCTGAAGGCGGAATATCCCGCGGCGGCGCTTTCCGGCCCGCCGGAGCAGTGGTTCCGGGAGCTTCGCCGGTCGGCGGCGGGCAGCGTCCTTTCGCTGGAGGTGGGCGGACAGCGTCTTTCCGGCCGGGAGCTGCGCCGGCTGCTGGGGCTGAACTCCGCGAACTTCACCGTAAAGGCCCGGGGCGACGACCTGATCTTCGAGACGGTGGGCTATGGCCACGGGGTGGGCCTGAGCCAATACGGCGCCCGCTATCTGGCCCTTGCGGGGCAGAGCTGCGCGGAGATCCTGGCCCATTATTATCCCGGGACGCTTTTGGAGCGCCGATGAACAAAAAAATCGCATAATCCCCGCTTCTCCGGCGATACTAAGGCCGGAGGTGCAGTACAATGCAGAAAGGGAATCCCATTGAGCGGGTATTGCAGTTTGCAAAGCGGAAGAGCTTCTACATCGTTTTGGGGCTCTGCGCCGTGGCGATCGCAGTATCCGGATATATCCTGTTTTTTACCGGCGGAGAGGAGCAGCCGGATCCCGTCCTTTCCGGGCGGGAGGTCCCGCAGGACCGGCAGCAGGTCTCCGGCAGCGCGTCCAATGTGACGGTCCCTGCCCCGGAGCAGAAGACGCCGGAGCAGCCGGAGCCTGCGCCGCAGCCCGTGAAAACGGCAGATGTGCCCGCAGATCAACCTCCGGCCCAGACCACCGTCTCCCAGCCGGGCGCGGAAAAGCCGGAGGCGAAGGAGACCGGCGCGAAGGTGCAGGAGAAGCTCCCGGTGTTCACCTTCCCTGTGCGGGGTGCAGAGGTGCAGCGGGAGTATTCCGGCGCGCAGCTGGTCTTTGACGAGACCATGGGCGACTGGCGCACCCACAACGGCACGGACTTCGCCTGCGACGAGGGCGACGAGGTGATGGCTGTTCTGGACGGCGTGGTGGAGCGCATCTATGAAGACGGCCTTCTGGGGGCCTGCGTGGTGCTGGACCACGGCGCAGACCTGAAGAGCCTTTACTGCGGCCTGACGGTGGCAGAGGGGCTGCGGGAGGATCAGAAGCTCTCCGCCGGGCAGACGCTGGGCCGGGCCTGCGGCAGTATTTTAGGGGAGAGCGCCCAGGGCTGTCATGTGCATCTGGAGCTGCGGGAGAGCGGCCAGCTCATCGATCCCATGAGCGTTTTGAAATAACGCAAATCAGACCGGAGCAAAAAAGCCGGGGGCAGAAAGCCCCCGGCGCTTTGTTTTCTTTGAAGGATGCTCCCCCCTGCAAAAGGGAAGCCTGATATCAGACCTGCTCGCCCCGGTCCCGCCGGATGAGCAGCTTGAGGGCTTCCGCCACTGTGGCCAGAAGCGGCTCCATGTCTGGGTCGCGGATGTCGTCCAGGCCGGCGTCCCGCCGCTCCTGGTTCCAGATCACATGGAAGACCGCCCCGGCCCGCACCCGCAGGAAGGAGGAGACGGTGAACAGCGTCCCGCTCTCCATCTCGGAGGCCAGCGCCCCGCCCCGCTTCCATGCCTCCCACTGATACTGCAGCTTTGCGGCGGTGGGCATCACCTGGGGCCTGTGCTGGCCGTAAAAGGAATCCTTGGCCTGAACTACGCCGGTATGGACCGTTCGTCCCAGAGAGACAGCGGCGTCGTGCAGGGCGCGGGTGACTTCAAAATCCGGCACCGCGGGAAACTCCAGCGGCAGATATTCCCGGGAGGTGCCGTCCTGCCGGATGGCCCCGGTGGCCACGATCATGTCGCCCCCACGGACCTTCAGGTCGATGCCGCCGCAGGTCCCCAGACGGATCAGCGTGTCTGCCCCGCATTCCACAAGCTCCTCCACGGCGATGGCTGTACTGGGCCCGCCGATGCCCGTGGAGCAGACGCTGACCTTCTCGCCCAGCAGCGTCCCCGTATAGGTGGTAAACTCCCGGTTGGACGCCACGAAGCGGGCGTCGTCAAAATACCGGGCGATGCGCTGGCAGCGGCCCGGGTCGCCGGGCAGGATCACATACCGTCCGATATCGCCCTTCTGCAGGGCCGTATGCATTTGCTTTCCTTCTACAAACATGGCGGTTCCTCCTCACGCAAAATGGCCTGAATGCTTTTTTCCGCCTTGCGGCGGGGCGTCAGCAGACTGTGTCCGCAGCGCAGGCACTGGAGCCGCAGATCCATGCCCGTCCGCAGCACCCGAAAGCGGCGCTCGCCGCAGGGATGCGGCTTTTTCAGCTGCAGGATGTCGCCTGCGCGGATGTCCATGGCCTTGCCCTCCTTGCCCGTTCTGCTTTTATTATAGCGGAAAAAACCGGATTTGCAAGGCAAATCCCCGGAAACGGCGCATATAGTGAAAGCAGAGAATGAAAAGGGAGGAACAGCAATGCCGCAGGGAATCTATTTGCCGGAGGGCTATGGAAAAACGCCGGCCACGCCGGAAGCGCTGGAACGGGCCATGCGTGCCGGGACCAGGACGGAGGGGATCGCCACCCTGTGCGACGAGGGGCGGAATCTTTATGTGCGCATGGGGCGGGAGCGGGGCGTGATCCCCCGCAGCGAGACGGGCCTTGGCGCGGAGGAGGGCCGGCTGCGGGATATCGCCATCCTGTCCCGGGTGGGCAAGCCGGTGGCCTTTCTTGTGACGGGGCGGAAGGACGGCCTTTGGCAGCTCTCCCGCCGGGCGCTGCAGGCGCAGGCCCAGCGCTTTCTGCTGGAGCAGCTGCAGCCCGGGGAGATCATCCGCGCCCGGGTGACCCATCTGGAGCAGTTCGGCGCCTTTGTGGATATGGGCTGCGGGCTGGTCTCCATGATCGGCGTGGAAAATGTCTCCGTCTCCCGCATCCGCACCACCGCCCAGCGCTTCCATGTGGGGCAGGATATCTATGCCGCCGTCCTCCGCTGCGACGCCCGCAGCGGCCGGGTCTGGCTGACCCATCGGGAGCTTCTGGGGACCTGGGAGCAGAACGCCGCGCTGCTGCAGCCGGGGGCCGCCCTCCGGGGCATCGTCCGGGGCGTTGAGCCCTATGGGGTCTTTATCGAGCTGACGCCGAACCTCTCCGGCCTTGCGGAGACGGGCCGGGCGCTGGAGCAGGGCATGGACGCCACCGTCCTGATCAAATCCATCCAGAAGGACCGGATGAAGATCAAGCTCAGCGTTTTGGAGGCCGCGCCGGGCAGCGGCGTCCGCTGGATCACGCCGGAGGATTATTATCTGAAGGAGGGCCTGCTGCGCCGCTGGCAATATCAGCCCGCCTGCTGCAGCAGCCGCTGCATCGAGACGGATTTTCAGCTGACGGGGCAATTTTCCCGGGAATGATTGCAAAATCATAAAAGGCATAGTATAATAGCCCCATAACGCCTGAGAGGAAGTCAAATATGGAGAATTTTACCGTATTACTATGGAGCGCGGTCATTACGGCACTGGCCTTTTTCGTGGTGACGCCCTGCGTCATGAACACTGTCTCGCTGTTCGGCGTTCAGAAGCGCTTCGCCCGGCAGATGATCGGGCTGGGCATCCTGAAGGAGGCGGATTTCCGCGCGCTGCACCCGAAAAAGACCGCTGCCGGCGTTGTGATCTCGCTGATCCTGCTGGGCGCGCTCACCAGCTTCGCCCTGCGCCAGGCCCCCTTCGGGCTTTACTGCATGCTCTTCGGTCTGGCCGCCGGGGCGGCCAAGTATTACCGCGTCCTGCAGCTGAACAGCCTCACCGTCAAGCGCTTCCGCAACACCTATCAGAATGTGATGGACAGCAAAAAATTCAACGCCTATGTAGAAAAGAACTTCTGATCCGCCTTTCTTCGTATCAGAAAAAGGGTCTGGCCTAAAGGCCGGACCCTTTCTGCTTTGTATTTGCGGCTCAGCAGCGGTTTTTGCCGCCGAACCTGTCCTTCATGCGGAGCTGGCTGTTGAGGATGCGCTTGCGGATGCGCAGATGCTTCGGGGTGACCTCCAGAAGCTCGTCGTCCGCCAGAAACTCCATGCACTGCTCCAGGCTCATCTGCCGGGGCGGCGTGAGCCGCAGGGCCTCGTCGGAGCCGGCGGCGCGCATATTGGTCAGCTGCTTGCGCTTGCAGACATTGACGATGATATCCTCGGCCTTGGGCGTCATGCCCACCACCATGCCCTCGTAAACGGCAACGCCCGGCCCGATGAACAGGGCGCCCCGGTCCTGGGCGTTGAACAGACCGTAGGCCACGCTTTCGCCCGTCTCAAAGGAGATCAGCGAGCCGGTGCTCCTGCGGGTGACCTCGCCCTTGAAGGGGGCGTAGGAATCGAAGACGGAGGCCATGATGCCCTCGCCCTTGGTGTCGGTGAGGAATTCGTTCCGGTAGCCGAACAGGCCCCGGGAGGGCACCAGAAACTCCACCTTCATGCGGCTTCCCACAGGGACCATCTCCAGCATCTCGCCCTTGCGGGAGCCGATCTTTTCGATGACGGAGCCGACGCTCTCCTGGGGAACATCCACCACCAGCCGCTCGATGGGCTCGCAGCGGACGCCGTCGATCTCCCGGTAAAGCACCCGGGCCGGCGACACCTGAAACTCATAGCCCTCCCGGCGCATGGTCTCGATGAGGATGGAAAGATGCATCTCGCCCCGGCCAGCCACATTGAAGCTGTCGGTGGAATCCTCCAGCTCGGTGACCCGCAGGGAAACATCCTTCAGCGTCTCCCGGAAGAGCCGCTCCCGCAGCTGGCGGGAGGTGACGAACTTGCCGTCCTTGCCGGCGTAGGGGCTGTCGTTGACGGAGAAGGTCATTTCGATGGTGGGGGCAGAGATCTTGACAAAGGGCAGCGGCTCCACCTGAGAAGGGTCGCAGATGGTATCGCCGATGGTGATCTCGCCGATGCCGCTGAGGGCGATGATGTTGCCGGCGGAGGCCTCCGTCACCGGCGTGCGGCTGAGGCCGTCGAAGGTGTAAAGGGAAACAGCGCGACACTTTTTGCTGACCTGGGCCGGATCATGGTAGTTGCAGACCACGATCTCCTGGTTCTGCCGCAGCACGCCCCGCTCGATGCGGCCGATGGCGATGCGCCCCACGAACTCATTGTAGTCGATGGAGGAGACCAGCATCTGGAAGGGAGCCTCCACCTCCACATCCGGTCCGGGAATATATTGCAGGATGGTCTCAAACAACGGCTGCAGATCGGTACCGGGGGCATCGGGGGAATAGGAGGCCGTGCCCTGCCGGCCGGAGCAGAACAGCATGGGGGAATCAAACTGATCCTCCGTGGCGTTCAGATCCAGCAAAAGCTCCAGCACCTCATCCACCACCTCGTGGATGCGTTGGTCCGGCCGGTCGATCTTGTTGATGACCACGATGACTCTGTGGCCCAGCTCCAGCGCCTTGCTCAGCACGAAGCGGGTCTGGGGCATGGGGCCCTCCGCCGCGTCCACCAGCAGGATGACGCCGTTGACCATCTTCAGGATGCGCTCCACCTCGC
>USML01000082.1 GCA_900555855.1 uncultured Eubacteriales bacterium
TCGTTCTCTCCGGGAACTGCTCGCGCAGCTCCGCAGCGGCGATCTCCGACGAGGCGTAGGAGCCGCTGATGCCGGAGGACATACCGACGAAAAGAATGTCCTTTCCGGCCAGAAGCAGCGGCAGGAAGGTGTCACGATAGCGCTGCGGCGGGATCTGCGAGGTCGTGATGCGCGTACCGCTGCGCAGGATACCGTAATAGGCCGGGCCGTCGAAGGACTCCGTGTCCATGCAGGCGTATTCCTGACCGTTGATATGGTAGGTGAAGGGAATCACCTCGACGCCGTGCTCCTTGAGATAGGGCGTGGGGAGATTGGAAGATGTGTCCGTTACGATTACAAAGCTCATGTCAGCCTCCAATATATCTAATGCGTGAAATTAGATTATCATGTATCATGGGCAAAGTCAATTACGGAATTGTAAATTTATCTTGCCATTGAGACGATATGTGCTATAATAGGCAGTGGAAACTACGGATCGTCTTACGAAATGGAGTGTGGGCCATGAGCTATGACAACCGCCTGACTGCGGGGAAGCTTCGCCGCTGGGAGAAGTTTTTGCAGGATTACCGTCTGCCGAAATGGGAGGATATCCCGGACTTCGGCCTTTACATGGAACAGGTGCTGGCGCTGCTGCGGCAGTATCTGGACTATCTGCCGCCGGAGCTGAAGGAGGAGCAGTTTATCACGGCGGCGACCATCAATAATTATGTGCGCAACCGGTTCATGCCGGAGCCGTGCCGGAAAAAGTATTACCGCATCCATATTGCATACCTCATCATGATCTGTACGCTCAAGCAGAGCCTGCGGCTGTCGATGCTGCAGACGCTCCTGCCGGGCGATCTTGCGGAGGAGGACGTCAAAAAGGCCTACGCCGCGTTTGCCCTGCGCCACCAGCGGTGCGCGAAATACTTCATCGAGCAGGTCCGTCTGACGGCCGCCGCCATGTTCGACCGCGAGGTCACGACGGAGCTGAACGTCCGCGACACGCCGGAGATGATCGTCTCCGCCGCGATCTTAAGCGGCTTCACGAACCTGTTTGCGGAAAAGCTCATGCTGCTGACGGATATCGAGGGGCTCTGCAACGATATTCAGGCCCGGGATGTGATCTCCTATCTGAATGTGGCGGATGTCCCCGCCCTGAAGGAGAAGGGGACCATCTCCGGCGGCATGATCCCCAAGGTGGACTGCTGCGTGCAGGCCGTCCGGGAGGGCGTCGCCAGCGTCCATATCATCGACGGACGCCAGCCCCACAGCATCCTGTATGAAGCCTTCTCCCCGGAAGGCTCCGGCACCACGGTAGGGGCCCAGCGGCCCAGCGTGGGCATCAAATGGTAAAAAATAAGAGGAGGATATCATCATGATCCAGCGGTATCAGACCAACGCCGAAGTCATCGCGGCCGGCGATCAGTATCTTTACGGCAACCATATCCGTATGCCCCTGTCCATCGAGCGGGGCGAGGGCGCTTATGTTTTTGACAAGGACGGCAACCGGTATCTGGATTTCATCGGCGGCATCGCCGTCAACGGCCTGGGCCACTGCCACCCCGCCATCGTCAAGTGCCTGGAGGAGCGGGCCCACACCATCCTGCACTGCTCCAATTATTTTTATAATGAGCCCGCCGTCCAGACAGCCCGCCTCATCGTGGAAAATAGCTGCTTCGACAAGGTCCTCTTTGCCAATTCCGGCGCGGAGGCCAACGAGGGCCAGATCAAGCTGGCCCGGAAATATGCCAAGGACCACGGCCATCCCGAGCGCTTCGTGGTCATCACCATGAAGGAATCCTTCCACGGCCGCACGCTGGCCACCTGTACCGCCACCGGCCAGTATCCCGTCCACCGCTATTTCGAGCCCCTGCCCGACGGCTTCCGCTATGCGGAGTTCAACAATCTGGATTCCGTCAAGGCCATCATGGACGAATATGTCTGCGCCATCCTCACTGAGCCGGTGCAGGGCGAGGGCGGCGTGCGCCCCGCCAGCCGGGAGTTTCTGCAGGGCCTGCGGGAGCTTTGCGACGAGAAGGGCATTCTGCTGATGTTTGACGAGGTGCAGGTAGGCTCCGGCCGTACGGGCAAGCTCTTCGCCCATCAGTATTACGGCGTGGAGCCGGACACCTGCTCCATGGCAAAGGCGCTGGGCTCCGGCGTGCCCATTGCCGCCGTCTGCGCCAAAGGCGAGGCTGCCAAGGTCCTGACGCCCGGCACCCATGGCTCCACCTTTGCCGGCGGGCCGCTGGCCTGCGCCCTGGCCGCCACGACGCTGGATGTGATGCTCAACGAGGGCGTTTTGGACAACTGTGCCGAAATGGGAGAGTATTTTCGTCAGCAGGCCCATGAGGTCATCGAGAAACACCATCCCAACGCCATTCAGGAGATCCGCGGCCTTGGCCTGATCGACGGCATCCAGCTGAAGCACCCCTCCGGCCAGCCGGTGGTAGACCTGTGCTTCCAGGATTCCAAGGTCCTGATCAACAACACCGCCGGCAATGTGCTGCGCTTCATCCCGCCGCTGATCGTCGGGAAAGAGGAGATCGACATCGTCATCAAGGCGGTGGACGACGCCATGACCAAGCTGGGCTGGTAAGCCGAAAAGCACATCGCCTAATCGGAATCGCTTTGCAGCGCCGCATTTGCGGCGCTGCTTTTTTGCTGCGGGCGAAAAAAGAAAGGGTTTGTCGGTAAAATTTCGTTTTTCCGGATTTTTTTCCATTTTTCCCTTTACAAATCCGAAAAATGTGTGTATTCTTAGAAATAGCTTACTTTTATGCTTTAGCAGGTTTGTATGTTAAAGGAATGTCAAGGTCAGATCTGCGCCGGAAGCACAGGAAAGAGAGGAAACCATATGGACGAGACAAGATCCTCCCGCGCACAGTGGGGGAGTAAATTCGGCTTTCTGATGGCGGCCATCGGCTCCGCCGTGGGCCTGGGAAACATCTGGGGCTTTCCCTTCAAGATGGGGCAAAACGGCGGCTTCGCCTTCCTGCTGGTTTATCTCGTACTGGCAGTATTCGTTGGCTATATCATCATGAATTCCGAGCTGGCCCTGGGCCGCAGGACGGGCAAGGGCATCATCGGCGCTTACCACACAGCCAGCCGCCGCTTCCGGTGGGTCGGCATGCTGGGGGTTATTTCTCCCTTCCTGATCCTGATGTTCTACTGCGTTCTGGGCGCATACTGCATGCAGTATATGTTCCTGAACTTTGCGGAGCTGGCCATGGGCGTTTATTCCAAGTCCGCCATGACGGGCGCGGATTCCTTCCTTGCCATGATCACCAATCCCTTCGGCTGCATCATCTTTACGCTGATCTTCGTCCTGATGAACATTCTCGTGGTCCGCGGCGGCGTTTCCGAGGGCATTGAGAAGTTCAACAAGGTGGGCATGCCTGCGCTGTTCGTCATGCTGCTGATCATCATCGGCCGGTCTGTCACGCTGGACGGTGCCGCCGAGGGCTTGAAGTTCATGTTTACTCCCAACTTTGAGCCATTTTCCAGTTTCAAGGGCTTTATCAGCGTTTTGGCCGCTGCAGGCGGACAGATGTTTTTCTCCCTGTCTCTGGCCATGGGCGCAATGATCACCTACGGTTCTTATCTCTCCAAAAATGAGAGCATCACCAAAAACTCTCTGGTCATTGTGGCCTGCGACACGCTGGTGGCGCTGATGGCCGGTCTGGCCGTCATCCCCGCGGCCTTCGCCCTGGGCGGAGACGGCGCAGCCATGGCCGGCCCAAAGCTTTTGTTCATCACCATGCAGGATGTGTTCTCCCACATGGGCAAGATCGGCCCGGTGTTCGGCATCATCTTCTATGGGCTGGTGATCATCGCGGCTCTGTCCTCCTCCATCTCGCTGGTGGAGGTGCTGGTGACCTATCTTTCTGACCGGGCCGAGCAGAAGGGCAAAAAGGCCAACCGGAGCCGGATCACCTGGATCGTCAGCGCTCTGTTTGCCATCGGCGCGGTGCTGGTGGCCTGGGACGGTCTGGGCGCTAACGGGCTTTGGGTGCCCTTCCAGAACACGCTGGGCATCGTGGGCGAGTTCAACGACTGCTGGCTGGACTTTCTGGGCTGCATCGCCGAGGGCATTGCCATGCCGCTGGGCGCTTTGTTCATGTCCATCATGATCGGATGGGAGCTGAAGCCAAGCTATGTGCTGGAGGAGATCGGCCAGACCCGCATCTCCCGCTTCTATTCCTTCTGCATCCGCTTTGTCTGTCCGGTCACCATGCTGCTGGTACTGGCTGGGCAGCTGGACAACTTCTTTAAGCTGGGCTGGTTCAAATAAGCCTGGGCATCGCGTTCAGACAGGCGCCTGATATCCGCTGCGGTATCGGGCGCTTTTCCCTTGCAAAAAGCGCTTGACATTCTCAAAAATGAGAATATAATAAAAAGGAAGAACGATCCGGGGAGTAGTGATACGATGGAAATGGCAAAGTTCTTGATGAATCCTGTCCGGCAGAGGATCTTTCAATATCTCCTGACCCATGGAACGGGCACGGTCAAGGAGATCCGCAGGGCGATCCCGGATGTTTCGGGCGCAAGCCTGTATCGCCATATCAAGCAGATGACGGAGCGCTCCATCCTGCAGGTGGTGGGGGAAAACCGGATCCGCGGAACGGTGGAAAGCGTCTACCGGCTGAATAAGGACGCGCTGGAGCTGGACGATCCGGAGGGCGCAGCCGTTCAGCTGGTGCTGCTGAGCATCAGCGCCGCCTTTGCAAATTACTTTTCCGGCGGCCAGGCCGATCCGAAAAAGGACCTGTACCTGCTGGACACCTGCACGCTGAAGCTGACGGACGAAGCCTTCCTGCGCTTCCTTTCAGAGCTCCGCCAGCTGGCGCTGCGGTATATGGACGAGCCGGTTTGCGAAGCCGCAAAAACAAGGCAGATCACCCTGATCTCCGCCCCGCCGGCGGAGCAGGAAAAGCCCGGCGGACAAAAAATTGCAGAGCATCATTGAAAAGCCAGACGCAGAGACGCAGAGCTGATCCCGAGGAAAACGGATCCGTTCTGCGTCATTTGCTTTTTTCAGGAAAGGGGAGAGCGGGATGAAAAAAACCGTCAGACTGCTGGCGGCGCTGTGGTATCTGGCGGGCAAGCTCCAGGCCGGGCGGCAGTATTCGGAGCCGGAGATCAATGCGCTGCTGGACGAATGGACGCTGTTTCACGACCCGGCCACGCTCCGGCGGGAGCTTTATAACAAAAGGCTTCTGGACAGGACGGCAGACTGCAGCCGCTACTGGAAGGAAGAAAGCGCGCCTACGCTGGAAGCGTTTCT
Organism: uncultured Eubacteriales bacterium; assembly: GCA_900555855.1. GTDB lineage: Bacteria > Bacillota > Clostridia > Oscillospirales > Butyricicoccaceae > UBA4644. The sequence continues at coordinate 5,270 of USML01000082.1, forward strand.
GGCGCAGTATCTCTCAGCGGTGCGGCCCTGTGAGCAAGTATGACGCCCTTTGGGCTTACCTGCAGAAAAGCGGCCGTCCGCGGCTGGTCCTGACCTTTGCGCAGATCGGGCAGATCGCCGGCGTACCGCTGGACCATGCGTTTTTACGATGCAAAAAAGAGCTTTGCGCCTATGGCTACGCGGTGGAAAAGATCTCCCTGAAGGCGCAGATCGTGGCGTTTGTCAGGTGGGAGGAGGAATCTGTATGAGCACATCCGAGGAATATATCCGGTTCGTTCTGGAACAGCTGGACGGCGTGGAAGCGGTGACCTGCCGGAAGATGTTCGGCGAATATCTGGTCTATGTCCGGCAAAGGCCCGTGCTGCTGGTCTGTGACAACTGCGTCATGGTCAAAAAAGCGCCGGAGCTTGCGGCGCTGATGGCGGATGCGCCGGAGGGCGTCCCCTATGAAGGCGCCAAGGCGCATTTCGTTCTGGATATCGAAAACCGGCAGCTGACCCGGGCGGTCATTGAGGTTCTGGTGCAGATCACGCCGGTCCCCAAAAAGAAAAGCAGAAAGGTACAGGAATAAGGCTTATGAAGGATCAAAGCAGCATCACCGCCCTGATGAGCGCCTTTGGGCGGGCGTTTCATGCGGAAAACGAGGCCCATCCCGTGTTTCGGGATCTGCGGGCAAAGGAGCTGATGACGGCGGAGGAATATGCCGCTGTGCAGGGCTATGTTCTGCAGGGCGCGCAGTTTTTTGAGCCGGAGACAGACCCTGCGGCTCAGGAGCCAAAGGCGCTGCTGCGCCGGCTGGTGAATACGCAGCTGGCCCCGTCGCCGCTGTGCCGGGCGGCCTATACGGAGCAGGCGTTGAAGGCCGCCGCCCAGACGGGCACAAGGCAATATGTCATCCTTGGCGCAGGGCTGGATACCTTCGCCTTCCGGGAGCCGGCGTTTCTGGCGGAGGGCCGGGTGTTTGAGGTGGATCATCCGCTGACGCAGGCAGACAAGCTCGCCCGGATCGACCGGGCCGGCTGGAAGCGCCCGGAGGGGCTCGCCTTCGTTCCTGTGGATTTCACCCGGGACAGCCTTGCAGAGCGCCTGTGCTCCGCCGGCTTCGACCCGGCCGCCAGAGCCTTTTTCTCCTGGCTGGGCGTGACCTATTATCTCCCGGCGGAGGCCGTGGAGGAGACGCTGGCGGCGCTCTCCGGCCTTTGCGCGGCGGGAAGCGCGCTGGTGTTTGACTATCCCGACGAGGGCTTCTTTTCCGCTGGAGAGCGGCGGGTGCAGAATACGATCCTGATGGCGAAGGCCGGCGGCGAGCCCATGCGTTCGGCGTTTTCCCGCCCGGCGCTGGAAGCGCTTCTCCAAAAGCACGGCTTCCGCATCGGGGCGCTGCTGACGCCGGAGGACATCCAGCGGGATGTGATCGACCGGGCCGGCGGGGCGCTGAAGGCCTTCGAGCATGTGAACTACTGCCTTGCCATCCGGGAAGAATAAAAAATGAAAAGGCCCGCAAACCCTTGAAAATACTGGGTTTGCGGGCCTTTGCCCTGTCATTCATTGACGAAAAAGATGCAGGAGCAAAGCCTTGCGCCGCAAGGGTTTGCGGGCTTTTTAGGCTCGATTTACCGTTTTGCAATTCGAACCCCCAGCATTTTGTGATGACAGATGAATGATCTGCAAATGTGTGCGTGAATGGCACAACGTAGTCGGGAAAGCTATTCACGAACCCGGACAAAAATTTATGCCTGAGCTTGTGAAAAACTGACTTAAATAAAAAGTGGAGACACATCGGCCAATCGCCAGTGTGCCTCCACTCATCATTTCAGTCGGATAATCTGCTTGTAGAGCATTACGAACTTTTTCTCCACCACCACGTTTTCATGGTAGTGTCCGAAGAACCAGTATTTAAACTGGCAGCGTTCCCGGACTTCATCGAAAAAGTCTGTCAGGGCATCCTGCTGGTACAGTCCGCCGCTGAATGCATTCTGGATGCTGCTGGGGCAACAATGGGTAATGATGTAATCTACATCCCACCCTGCCTGATTCAGCGTTTTCCTTGCAGTTTCGTATTCATCCACGCTGGGCAGTTCCTCTTTCCACCATGACCTGTGGTTGACGCGGAACAGCGCGCCTGCGGCGTTGAGCTGCCGCAGCTTTCGCTCATAGTCCGGATCATCCGGATCAAGGATGCCGTCCCGGATATCGTGGCTGCTTGCGCCGCCCATGGTGATGATGCGCTTTCCGCAGATCTCATAGAGCTGCCCCCGCATCAGATGCAGGACACTGGGACGGATCGTCTGCACCTGTCCGCCGTGCCATTCGCACATCGGGTAGTTCCTCAGAAGGTCATAGTTTTCGTGATTACCACCCACAAACAGGGTGGTAAAGGGTCTGTCCGCCAGCCAGTCCAGCCATTGTTGTTCAGTGTCGCTGCCATCCCAGATACCGCCAAAGTCACCGCAGATGATCACATGATCCTCTTTGGTCAAGCGCTTCTGTTCCCGGAAGGCCTCCGGGCGGAGGCGGCTGAAGTCGCCGTGCGTATCGCCTGTGAGAAAAATTGCCATTGGTTTCATCCCCATTTCTCTATTACAATTCCTGTTCCAGCACTTCGTCCGTGTCTCTGAAGTGGATACGGATGGTTTCCGCGTCCTCCACCGTGATTTTTTGGATGACCTGCCGGACGAGCTCATTGTCAAATTCCGTGTAGCCCGCGGCGC
>USML01000083.1 GCA_900555855.1 uncultured Eubacteriales bacterium
ACGAGATTCGCCTTAGTCTCGTGGGCTCGGAGATGTGTATAAGAGACAGCTGCATAAGGTATAATGGCTATATCATTGAACATATCAGAATTAATAACAGTATTCGTATCAGAAAGGTGGTCCTGACATTGAACCGAACGCTCCTTTCCGGCAACGAGGCCATTGCCCGGGGCGCGTATGAGGCAGGCGTCAAAATCTGCTCCGCATATCCCGGCACGCCCAGCACAGAGGTGTTTGAAGCCCTCCCCCAGTATAAAGACGCTCTTTACTGCGAATGGGCGCCCAACGAAAAGGTGGCCGCAGAGGTGGCCTACGGCGCCTCCATCGCCGGCGTCAGAAGCATCTGCGCCATGAAGCATGTGGGCGTCAATGTGGCGGCGGATCCCATTTTTACCGCGGCCTACAACGGCGTGGGCGGTGGCTTTGTCATCGTTTCTGCCGACGACCCCAGTATGCATTCCTCCCAAAACGAGCAGGACAACCGTCACTATGCCCGTGCCGCCCGGCTGGCCATGCTGGAGCCGGCGGATTCTCAGGAATGTCTGGACTTTACCCGGGCGGCCTTTGAGATCTCCGAGCGCTTTGATGTGCCGGTGCTGCTGCGCACCACCACCCGGGTGGCCCATTCCAAGAGTCTGGTATCTGAGGGCAAGCGGCAGGAGGCCCCCGTCCGGCCTTATGTCCGCAACGCCGCAAAGTTTGTCTCCACCCCGGCCAACGCCTACCGCAATCACGCCAAGGTGGAGCAGGCCATGAAGGCGCTGGAGGACTATTCCAACGCCTGTCCCTGGAACCGGGAGGAGCCGGGTGACGGCAAGATCGGCGTGATCACCGCCTCCATCGCCTATGAATACGCCCGGGACGCCTTCCCGGCGGGGACCTCCTTTTTGAAGCTGGGCCTGACCAATCCCCTGCCCATGGATCTGATCCGGCAGTTTGCCGCCAAGGTCCAAACGCTCTATGTGATCGAGGAGCTGGACGGCTTTATGGAGGAGCAGATCCGCGCCGCCGGCATCCCCTGCATGGGCAAGGTGTTCACCGGGCTTCTCTATGAGCTGAATCCGCAGCTGCTGCGGGAGCGCATTTTTGGCGAAAAGCCCGCCCAGGCGGAGCTGGGCGTTTCTGCCGTTTCCCGGCCGCCGGTGCTCTGTCCCGGCTGTCCCCACAGAGGCTTTTTCTACACCATCTCCCGGCATAAGGACGCCGTAGTGGCCGGCGATATCGGCTGCTACACGCTGGGCGCGGCTGCGCCGCTGAACGCGCTGGACAGCTGCGTCTGCATGGGCGGCGGCTTTACCGTGGCCATGGGCATGGCAAAGGCCTTTGCCGCCACCGGCCAGAAGGAGAAAAAGGTCTTCGGCGTTTTGGGCGATTCCACCTTCTTCCATTCCGGCATGACCGGCGCGGCAGAGATCATCTATAACAAGGGCAGCCTGATCCCCGTGGTGCTGGACAATTCCATCACCGGCATGACCGGCCATCAGGAAAACCCCGGCTCCGGCTTTACGCTGGAGGGGGACATGGCCGAAGCGCTCAAAATCGAGGCCATCCTGCAGGCCATGGGCTATCAGGTGCTCCTGGTGGATCCGCAGGATCTTCGCGCCATGGAAAAGGCCATCACCGACGCCATCGAGGCCACCGTCCCCACCGCCATCATCACCCGCCGGCCCTGCCTGCTCATCAAGCGCCTCCGGCACGATATCGCCAAGTGCGCCGCCGATCCGGAAAAATGCGTGGGCTGCCGGGCCTGTCTGAAGGTGGGCTGTCCCGCCGTGATGCTCCGGGCGGGCAAGGCCGTCATCGATCAAGGCCAGTGCGTGGGCTGCACGGTGTGCGCCCAGGTTTGCCCCACAGGGGCCATCACCAGAAAGGAGAACTGACCCATGAAGGAAAAAAAGAGCGCGCTTCTGGTAGGCGTGGGCGGTCAGGGCGCCATCCTGACGGCAAAGGTGCTGGTAAACGGCCTGATGAAGGCCGGCTATGATGTAAAAATGTCGGAGGTCCACGGCATGAGCCAGCGGGGCGGCAGCGTCTCCACCCAGGTCCACTGGGGCGAAAAGGTCTTCTCTCCCGTCATCGGCAAGGGCGCGGCAGATATCATCGTGGCCTTTGAGGAGATGGAGGCCGTCCGCTATGCGGACTACCTCAAGCCCGATGGGGTGGCCGTCATCAACGCCTATCGGATGGATTCGTCCACCACAGCGGCGGGGCTGGCGGAATATCCCCAGGGCTGTCTGGAGGCCATGCAGAAGCATTTTCGCTGCTTCATTCTGGATGCAGAGCGCCTCGCACAGGAGCTGGGCAACCGCAAATGCGCCAATATCGTGCTGTTCGGCAGCATGGTCAAGGCGCTGGACATGGACGGCGTCACCGATTGGGAGGCCGTCGTGGCGGAGACCGTCCCCGAAAAGCTCCGGGAGCTGAACCTGCGGGCCTTCCGTGCGGGCTTCGACGCCGTCTGATCCGGGAGGGCGCCTGTGAACGATGTGTTTTCCTCCTACCGCGCCAAGCTCCGCACGGCGGACGAAGCGGTAAAGGCCGTGAAAAGCGGCGACTGGGTGGACTATACCTCCAATGTGGGCTTCCCCGTCCTGCTGGACCGGGCGCTGGCCCGGCGGCGGGATGAGCTTTGGGATGTGAAGCTTCGGGGCAACCTGATGTTCGGCCCGCTGGAGGTGGTGGAATGCGACCCCTCGCGGGAGCATTTCTGCTATAACAGCTGGCATTTCTCCGCCTATGAGCGCAAGCTCTGCGACCGGGGGCTTTGCAGCTTTATCCCCATGGTGTTCCGCAACAATACCTGGTACTATCGTAATTTTCTCACTGTGAATGTGGCCATGATGAGCGTCACGCCCATGGATAAGCACGGTTATTTCAATCTTTCCTGTGCCACCGGCGTGGCAAAGCGCATTCTGGACAAGGCGGATCTGGTCATCGTGGAGGTCAACGAGCGTCTGCCCCGGATCCTCGGCGGCTTTGACGAGGTCATCCATATTGATGAGGTAGACTTCGTGGTGGAGGGCGAGCATCCGCCCCTGCCCCAGTTCCCGCTGGCAGAGCCCTCCCCGGAGGAGGTGGCCATCGCCAATCTGCTGGTGCCCCAGATCCCCTCCGGCGCGGCGCTGCAGCTGGGCATCGGCTCGCTGCCCAATGTGGTGGGCGCGCTGCTGGCCCAGTCGGACCTAAAGGACTTCGGTATGCACACAGAGCTCTGCGGCGATGCCTACTACGAGCTGTTCCGCGCGGGAAAGCTCACCAACCGCTTTATGAATCTGCATCCCGGCAAGGGCATGACCGGCATGGTCTTCGGAACGCAGCAGCTTTATGATTGGGCCGACTGCAACCCTGCCGTCACCGTGGGGCCGCTGGAATATGTTAACGCCCTGACCACCATCGGCAGCGTGGAAAACATGATCTCCATCAACAACTGCGTGGCCGTGGATCTCTATGGGCAGATCAGCTCGGAAAGCTCCGGCCTGCGGCACATCAGCGGCACCGGCGGCCAGCTGGATTTTCTCACCGGCGCGGCCATGTCTCCCGGAGGGAAGGCCTTCATCTGCATGACCTCCTCCTTCGTGGACAGAAGCGCCGTCCGCCGCTCCCGCATCGTGCCCCATTTTCAGGGCGACATCATCTCCGCCCCCCGGAGCCAAGCCTTCTATCTGGCCACGGAATACGGCTGCGTCAATCTGGCGGGCCTCTCCACCTGGCAGCGGGCAGAGGCGCTGATCTCCATTGCCCATCCGGACTTCCGCGAGGCGCTGATCCGCGCGGCGGAGGCACAGCACATCTGGCGGGCCAGCAGCCGCTGAGCCCAGCTTCTTTCAGAAAGGACGCGTTTGAATCATGATATCCCAGGAAATGTATCAGCTGGGTGCGAAGCGCTCCTGCATCCGGGAGCTGTTTGAATACGGTCTGGCGCTGGCCCGGCGGATCGGCCCGGAAAATGTGTTTGACTATTCGCTGGGCAATCCCTCCGTCCCCGCGCCGGCGCAGGTGGGGCAGGCCCTGGCGGAGCTGGCCGGGAGCGACCCGGTGGCCCTCCACAGCTACACGCCCGCCGGCGGCTCGCTGGCGCTGCGAAAAACCGTGGCGGCAGACATCAGCCGCCGCTCCGGCATGGAGGTGCGCCCCGAGGATCTGTTTTTCACCTGCGGCGCCGCTCCGGCGCTGACGGCAGTCTTCACCGCCCTGCGGGTGGAGGGCTCGGAGATCCTCGCCATCGCCCCCTGCTTTCCGGAATACGGCGTGTTTGTCCGGGGAAGCGGCTCCCGCTTCATTTTGGTGCCGCCGGATCTGGAGCGCTTCCAGATCCCGCTGGAGGCATTGGAGGCACGCATCACACCAAACACCCAGGCCGTCATCATCAATTCTCCCAACAATCCCTCCGGCGTCATTTACAGCCGGGAATCGCTGGAGCGGCTGGCGGCGCTGCTGCGGCGCAAGAGCCGGGATAACGGCCGCCCCATCTATCTCATCGCCGATGAGCCTTACCGGGAGCTGGCCTACGACGGTGCGGAGGTGCCCTTCGTGCCGGGCATCTATGCCAATACCGTCATCTGCTATTCCTATTCCAAATCCCTTTCCATGCCCGGCGAGCGCATCGGCTATGTGTGTATCCCCTCCTGCGTGGAGGACCACGATCTGCTGATGGCCGCCGTCATGGGCGCGGCCCGGACCCACGGCCATGTGTGCGCCCCCTCCATGATGCAGCAGGTCATCGCCCGCAGCACCGGCCTGCGGCCCGATCTGGAGGCCTACGACCGAAACCGGCGGCTGCTCTATCAGTCGCTGACGGATTTCGGCTATCGCTGCGTCAAGCCGGAGGGTGCGTTTTATCTCTTCGTCAAGGCCCCCGGCGGCGATGCGCAGGCCTTTTCCGACCGGGCCAAGCAGCTGGGCCTTCTGATCGTCCCCGGCGACGACTTCGGCTGCCCGGGCTATTTCCGCCTGAGCACCTGTGTGGATCACGACATGATCCGCCGCAGCCTGCCCCTGTTCCGGCAGCTGCTGAACTGAGACCGCTGTTCCCGCTCTCCTTTTTATGTATGCAGAAGGGCCGCCCCCGAGGGGGCGGCCCTTCTGCCGCGCTGCGGCGCGCGGCGTTTATCCCAAAGGCAAAAAGCGGAACAGACCCAGATACGCCAGACTGTAGGCCGCCACGGAGGGCAGCTTCAGCAGCAGGATCAGCAGAAAGGTCTGCCAGCGCATCCGCGTCAGCCCCGCCACCAGGCACAAGGCGTCGTCTGGGAAAAAGGGCAAAAGGATGGCCACGGCAAAGAACCGCTGAAAGCGCGTCTGGTTTTCGTCCAGCCAGCCCACATATTTGTTCCAGGTCTTTTCCGGCATAAGCCTTTTGGCCAGCGGCCGGCCCCAGCGCTTGGCGATGGCAAAGTTCAGGGCGGAGCCCAGAAGCGTCCCCACCATGTTGTAGAGCAGCCCCAGCCACGGCCCAAAGGCCGCAACGCCGCCGGAAAGCAGCAGTCCGCCGGGGATAAAGGCCAGCAGGATCTGCGTCACCTGCATCAGGACAAAGACCAGCGGGGCCCACACGCCGCACCGCTGGATAAAGGCCTGCAGCCGGTCGATATCCCGAAACAGGCCTGCCCGCCAGGCATAGACGCAAAGCCCGCCCAGCAGCAGGAAAAACAGGATCGTCCCCGCCGTCATCACCGGCTTGAGCCAGCGATGCTTTTCCTTTCCTTCCGCCACAAAAAACGCTCCTTCCACCGCCTTCGCAATGGGTTTCTCTGTCCTTGACTATAGCATTTCCCAAAAACCGGCGCAACTGTGCCCGAAAAAATTTCAAAAAAATTTAAGACGGCGGTTTTTGATGCATTTTTCGGAAAGCTATGGTATAATGCAAGCTGTATTATTATCTTATTTTTTAGAAATGAGGTCATCTGCAATGCTTTCCCTTTCTCCTCTGACGCTTTCCGCCCTGCCTGTCCTGCGTCCCTTCTTTGCAAAGCCCAGCGGCCGCATCTGCGACGATACGCTGGGCGGCGTTTTCCTCTGGCGGGAGCTTTATCATACGGAATATGCCGTGCAGGACGATACGCTTTTTCTTCGCTCCCACGGGCAGGAGACGGAGGGCGGCGTCTTCTGGTGCTCTCCCATGGGCGGCGACCCCATTCGGGCCATCGAGACCCTGCGGCGGCAGCAGCCGTCCCAGCCGCTGCAGCTGGGCTTTGTCTCTGAGGAGGAGCTGGCGCTTCTCCAATCGGTCTGCCCGGCGCTTCAGGCCCGGGAGATCCCGGATGCGGAGGATTATCTCTACAACGCCGCCGATCTGCAGACGCTGGAGGGCCATTCCTATGCCGGCCAGCGGAACCACATCCGCCAGTTTATCCGGGCCAATCCGGACTGGCGCTTCGAGCCCATCACCCGGCAGAATCTCCCGGCGGTGCAGGCGCTGGTCTCCCGCTATGCGGCGCTGCGGCAAAAGGACGCCCTGACCTTTCAGGAGGACGAGCGCCGGGCGCTGGAGGTGCTGCAGGACTATGAGGACTACGGCTTTCTCGGCGGGGCCGTCTTTTCCGAGGGCGACCAGGCCGTCTCCATGGCCCTGGGCGAGGTCCGGGGCGACACCCTCTATGTACACATCGAAAAGGCCGATCCCCTGTGCCACGGGGCCTATCAGATGATCGTCCAGCAGTTTTCCCAATATGCCGCCGGCGAGGGCGTCTGCTTCATCAACCGGGAGGACGACGCCGGAGACCCGGGCCTGCGCAGGTCCAAGCTCTCCTACAAGCCCTGCCGGATGCTGAAAAAATATCTGGTGGAGCTTCCGGCGGAGGATGCCGTCTGAACGGCGCGCCGCCTTCATACACTGAACCGAACGCTATCTTTTTATGAGGTGAATCATCATGCCGATCTGGGTCGCGATCTTACTGGGCGCGGTGCAGGGCCTTGCGGAATTCCTGCCCATCTCCTCCTCCGGTCATCTGGCGCTGGTGCAGGCGCTGCTGGATTTTGACCAATACAATGTAAACGCCGTGGCGTTTGACCTGATGCTCCATTTGGGGACGCTGGTGGCCGTGGTGGCGGCCTTCTGGCAGGATGTCAAGACGCTGGTGGCGGAGGGGCTCCGCTGGATTCTCGACGGCTTCCGCCTGCGGAACCGGCCCGCCCGCCGTCTGGTGGTATTGATCCTGATCGCCACCCTCCCGCTGGTGCTGGGCGCGCTGCTGGAGGGCTATGTGGAAAGCGCCTTCAGCAGCCCGCTGTTCATCGGCGTTGCCCTTTGCTTTACGGCGGTTCTGCTCTGGACTGCGGCGAAGCATAGCGGCGGCAGGAAGACGGAGGCCGACGCGCGCTATTCCGACGCTCTGAAGGTGGGGCTCATGCAGCTCATCGCTCTGTTTCCCGGTGTTTCCCGCAGCGGCAGCACCATCTGCGGCGGGCTGTTCTGCGGCTTCCAAAAGGACTTTGCCGTGCGCTTCGCCTTTCTGATGAGCATTCCCGCCGTCTGCGGCGCGGTGGTGTTCAAGCTGCCCGATCTGTTCCACGGGGCCATGACGGCGGAGCTGGCCCTGCCCTGTCTGGCGGGCTTTGTGACCTCCGCCCTGTTTGGCTATCTGGCCATTTTTACCGTGCGGCTGCTGATGAAGAAAAACAGCTTCCGTTGGTTTTCCGTTTATTGCCTGTGCGCCGGCGTGATCGCCATCGTGTGCAGCATTCTCTAAGGAAGGTGATGCTTCTTGGCACAGACCAAAGCTTCCAAAAAAAGCAAAACAACGCCGGCAAAAAAGCCGGCGGCAAAAGCCGCATCTAAA
>USML01000084.1 GCA_900555855.1 uncultured Eubacteriales bacterium
GCTGAAACAGGTGCATATCCATATAGATAGACGCATCATTCGTCCAATGCTTGTATAGTTCGTGACATAGTTTTCGCGTCATCGCCTTTAACTGAATTGTTGGCATGTTATACCTTACCCCTTTTATCATTCCGACTTATTGCTTTGTTTAATTCTATCATGTGGCTTTAATACATGCAATAGCAAGGCCCGGCAGACATTACTGCCGGGAATGAAACTGTCTTACGGCCACCCGCATTTCGCTCCGGGGGCTTTTCCACTTCTTATATTAAATATTTACAGCACGAACTGCACGGCGCGGAGCTGCTCCCCGCAAAACGGGTTTTGCGGGGGCCCCGTTTGATTCCATAGATTTCCGGCAAGTGAATTGCCGGAAATCGGGACGGCGGCACGCGCCGCCGGGGGGATGCGCTCCGCCCCTTCTTGTCTCTTTTATTGCTTTTATTACAGCACGAACTGCACGGCGCGGAGCACATCCATGAAGTCGTCGGTCTCCATGCGGATGGTGCGGTCGCCCACCAGCTGAAAGCCGGGATAGAAGGACCGGCGCACGGCCAGCTTATGCTCCTTATAGGAGACCTCAAAGGTGAAATGCTCCGGCAGCTGAATGCCCGCCTTGGACAGATCCTGCTTCAGGGCCTTTTCCGTCATTTCCCGGATGGTGCGGCAGGCCAGGGCGGGATTGATGCAGCGGGTGGCGCCGCCAAAGCCATCCTTCACCGCCACGGTATACAGCATGGGATGCAGGTCCCGGCTGTCCTCGGTGAGCATTTTGTCGCCGGTGAGCAAAACGGTGGGGACGCCCTTCAGCGTGCAGGCATAGCTGTAGAGCACGAATTCCGAGCAGGGCTTGCCGTTGAGCAGGACATCGGTGGTCTGGGTGGTAAAGGTATGGGACAGCGGATTGCCGCAGCGGCCGGCGGCAGAATGATAGCCCACGAACAGCGCCGCGTCATAGGTCTCGTCCACGCCGTCCACCATGCCAAGTGGGCTGCCCGTCCAGCCGCGGATGACCTCTGCGCATTCCGGCAGCTGGGTCACATCCAGATTGATGGCGTAATCGTGGGCGTCCTTGATCAGAATATGATCCGCGCCGGCGGCGATGGCGCCCTCGCAGGCCGCCTTGACCTCCCGGGTCATCTGCTGGGCGGCGGGAGGATAGATGCCCTTGCCCACCTCGGTCTCATCCCAAAGGGTGGTGAGGGTGGTCCCTTCGATATCGGCACTGATAAAAACGCGCATGATGCTTGTCCTCCTTAAAAAATTTTGATGCTTTCAGTATAACAGGCTCCGCCCTGCGGCGCAAGCGTCCGGCGCAAAAATACGGCGCTCCGCCGGGAAGCTGTACCTTTTCCCGGCAGAGCGCCGCGTCTTTTTCTTTATTTGCTCACATAGTTCAGCGGATTCTGGGCCTTGCCCTTATACCGGATCTCAAAATGGAGATGGGGGCCTGTGACCCGGCCGGTGGAGCCCACCTTGGCGATCTGCTGTCCCTGGGCCACCTTGTCGCCCTTGGAGACCAGCAGCTGGCTGCAGTGGCAGTAATAGGTGGTATAGCCGTTGCCGTGGTCGATGATGATATGCTTGCCGTAGTTGCCCTTCTGGCCGGCCCAAATGACCGTTCCGCCGTCGGCGGCCCAGATCTTGGCTCCGGTCTTTCCGGCCCAATCCACGCCGGTATGATAATCCCGCAGGCTCTTCCGGCTGCCGAAGCCGGAGGAGAAGCGCAGGCTGCAGGGCTTAATGAAGCTGCCGGTGGTGACGCTGCGCTTGGTTCCCTTGATCTTGACGGCGGTCACCGGCTCCCGCACCACCACATAGCTGGTGATGACCCGCTGGCTCTCCACGCCGTTCACATAGGTCACATCGGCCACCACATCTGCCAGGCCGTTGACGCCCTCCACCTTATATTTGCTCTGGTAGGTATACATGCTGTCGCTGTATTCCACCTTGGTCTCATAGGGGATCTCCACCTGATAGGCCTCCGTGACGGTCTGCTGCACGGAAAGATAGGGCACGGCGGCCGAAAGCACCAGCTCCTGCCCCACATGGATCCGCGCAGGATCCAGCCCGGGGTTCAGCGCCTGGATCTCCGCCACCTTCAGATCGTATTTCCGGCCGATGCCGCTGACGGTGTCGCCGGAGCGGACAGAATAAATCAGCGTCTCCTCCTTGTTTTCCGTGAGCTTTTTCTGCATGGTGCTGATGTCCATCAGCAGGCCCTCGCCCCGGGTGGTGGTCTTGAGCTGCACATCGTTGACAAAGGAGGTTTTCACCTGTGTGGTGTTGTCGCAGGAGCGCAGCATGATCTGCCGCAGCATCAGGCTCAGGGCCGAGCGGCTGGTGCTTGCGCCCACATTTTCGCCGTCCACCTGCAGCACATACTGCCGCGGCGTCTCCGGCACGGAGGCAAACAGCTTTTCCGCCAGAGCCTCCTCATCCAGCAGACGGCTCTGATCCAGATAGCCCAGCTGGAAGGAAAACCGCGTTTCCAGATTATACGGCGTGCCCTGATAGGCGGAGACGCGCTTTTCCACCCGCTCCACCACGGCCTCCACCTGCGCCCGGTCCTGCACATAGCCCAGGCTCTCGCCGTCCAGCCGGACCTCGAAGCCCACGCCGAAGCAGCAGGCGGAAATGATCATCACCACCGCGCAGGCCAGAAGGGCCATGGGCGCCGCCCGGCCTCTGGGCCGGGACTTTGCCTCGTGCCAGAGATGATAGACCTCCAGCCGCCAGGCGTCCCGGGAGCGGGCCCATTCCAAAAGCTCCTCCAGCCCCCGGCTGGCCAGCCGGTAAAACCGCCGCCAGAGCCGGGCCAGCAGACTGCGCAGCAGCAGAAAGACCCAGGCCACGCCGCTGAAAAACGCCGCCAGCACGCCCACCAGGCCCCGCAGCTCCACGGCGTTTGCCCCCACTGCGGCCAGACGGCACACATGGAGCCGGAGCCGCACCCAAATGCGGCGGAGCCGGCCGGAAAGGCTCGTTCCCGGGCGAATAGACAGGGATTCTGCGGAAAGCATCATGGGTCGCACCTCGAAAAAGCAAAGATTCAGAAAATGATTACAAATTAGTAACAGGTTTTATGGTACAATACTTCCGCGGCCTTGTCAAGGCAAAGTTCCTGACAGGAATGTAAATTTTCCCGTCCGTTTTCCGGAAGATTGACTTCCGCACGGTTTTCCGCTATGATTTATTTATCTGTATTGATCCCATGGAGGCGCTTATGAGACCCATTTCCCGCAAGATCCTTCTCCGTCTGGGGGCGGCGGCGCTGTCGGCGGCGCTTTTGAGCGGCTGCAGCCTGCTTTCCTTTGAGACGCCGGAGCAGCAGCTGGCCGCGGCGGAGGCCGCCCGGCAGAAGCGGCTGGAGGTGGAGGAAGATATTGAGATCACCGCCCTGCAGAGCGGCGAGCTTTCGCTGGAGCGGACGCTGGAAAACAGCGCCGGCTGCCTGCTGGCCACCTATTCCGTCCGGCTGCCCCAATTCTCCCGCTCCGGCCAGAAGTCCGAGAGCTTCACCCGCATCAACGGCTATTTTGAAAATGAATTTTCCGGCCTGCAGGAGGCCTGCGAAGGCTTTTTCGCCGATGTCCGGCAGCTGCTGGGCGAGGGCTGGAACGAGCTTTCCGAGCTTTCCCCCGAGGATGTCTCCGCCATTTCGGTGGACTATGCCCTGGCGGCTGCGCCGGCGGGCTATGTTTCCGTCCGCTGCGACTATACGCTGGCAGAAAACCGGCAGAAGGACAGCTGGAGCCAGGGCGTGGTCTTTCTGCTGGACAACGGCTGGGAGCTTTCCCTGGAGACGCTTCTCGGCTCCGACTACGACACCGCCGCGCCGCTGCTGCTGCAGGGCATCTGGGACTGGTGCGGGGAAAACGGCGTGACCGTCTCTTCGCCGGAGCGCTTTTCCCTTTCGGATTTTTCCCAGGGCTATCTGCTGACGGCCGATTCCCTGATCTTCTATACCCAGCCCTTCCAGCTCAGCAATGAGGACGGGAGCCGCTACGCCGTGGCCCTGCCCCTTTCCGACTATGCGCAATATCTGAACAGCTGACCGTTTCAAGAAAGAAAGGAGAACGCTTTTTATGCGCGCTTACGAACGACTGCTTCGCTATGTATCCTTCGACACCGCTTCCGACGCCAATTCTCCCACCTGCCCCAGCACGGAAAAGCAAACGCTGCTGGGCGCGGCTCTGGTGGAGGAAATGAAGGCGCTGGGCCTGCAAAACGCCCGCATGGATGAACACGGCTATGTTTACGGCACCATCCCCGGCAACATTCCCGGTTATCAGGGCAAGATCCTGGGCTTTATCGCCCATATGGATGTGGTGGACGATGTTCCCACCACAAACATCCGCCCCCGCATCGTCAAAAATTACGACGGCGGCGATATCCTGCTGAACGAGGAAAAGCACATCGTCCTCTCCCCCGCCGAATATCCCGAGCTGCGGGAGAAGCAGGGAAAGGACCTGATGGTCACCGACGGCACCACCCTGCTGGGCGCCGACGACAAGGCGGGCATCGCCGAGATCCTGACGCTGGCCGAGGAGCTGATGGCCGACCCCACCTTCCACCACGGCCCGGTGCAGGTGGCCTTCACCCCCGACGAGGAGATCGGCCGGGGCGCAGACCTGTTTGATGTGGCCGGCTTCGGCGCGGACTACGCCTTCACCATGGATGGCGGCGCCTACGGCGAGCTGGAATATGAAAACTTCAACGCCGCCTCCATGCGGGTGACGGTGAAGGGCCTGAACATCCATCCCGGCTCCGCCAAAAACAAGATGAAAAACGCCATGCGCATCGCCATGGAGTTTGAAATGATGCTGCCCGCCGCCAAAAAGCCGGAATATACCGAGGGCTATGAGGGCTTTTTGCATCTGGACGAGATGGGCGGAACGGTGGAGGAGGCTTTCCTGCGCTATATCCTCCGGGACCACGACAGCAAAAAGCTGGAGGAGCAGAAGCGCCTCTCCCGGGCCGCTGCCGACTTCCTCAACGCCAAATACGGCCCGGACACGGTTACTCTGGACATCCGGGATTCCTACCGCAATATGGTCCAGCAGATCGAGCCGCACCGCCATCTGGTGGACAATGCCATGGAGGCCATGCGCCGCACCGGCGTGGAGCCGGTGGCCCGGGCCATCCGCGGCGGCACCGACGGTGCGCGTCTGTCCTTTATGGGCCTGCCCTGCCCCAATCTGGGCACCGGCGGCGGCAATTTCCACGGGAAGCTGGAATATTGCTGCATCCAGGAGATGGATCTGGCCGTCCAGTGCATGAAAAACCTGGTGGAGCTTTACAGCAAATAAGCATTTCCGAGATCTGCGCCCCTGCCGCAGGGCAGGGGCGTCATTCTGTTTGGGGAGGGAGCGTTTATGATTCTGAATCATGCCGCCGTCTTTACCGGTGGGCGCTTTCAGCAGCTGGACATTCAGGTGCGGGAGGGCCGCGTGGCGGCGCTTTCCGAGGTCCTGCCCGCAGAGCAGGACTGTACCGGGCTTTTGCTGCTGCCCGGGCTGGTGGATCTGCACACCCACGGCTGCGGCGGCTTTGACTTTGACCGCGCAGCGGGTCCGCAGCTGCGGCACATGGCGGAGACCTATCTTTCCCACGGCGTTACCACCGTCCTGCCCACGCTGATGACCGGCCCTGCGCCGGAGATGCTGGCGGCCGCCGCCCGGTGCGGCGCGGCCTGCGGAGAGGTTTTTGCGGGGCTTTATCTGGAAGGGCCGTTTTTTGGTCCGGAGAAAAAGGGCGCCCACCGGGCAGACTGTCTCCGGCCCGTCAGTGAGGCGCTTCTGGACGCGCTGGACGCCGCCTCCGGCGGACGCATCCGCATCGCGGCCATCGACCCCTGTCTGCCGGGAGCGCTGGAGCTGATCGCCGCCCGGCGGGACAAGCGCTTTTCCCTGGCCCACACGCCGGCGGACTACGATCAGGCCCAGCGGGCCTTTGCCGCGGGCGCAAATCAGGTGACTCATCTTTTCAACGCCATGACCGGCCTGCACCACCGCAGGCCCGGTCTGGTGGGGGCGGCGCTGGCAGGCAGCTGCTTCGCCGAGGTGATCTGCGACGGCATCCACATCCATCCCGCCGTTTTGAAAACGGCCTTTGCCGCGCTGGGCGGCCGGGGGCTGATCATTTCCGACTCCATGGCGGCCTGCGGCCTTTCCGACGGGCAATATGCTCTGGGCGGACAGCAGGTCACCGTCTGCGGCCGCCGGGCCACGCTGGCCGACGGCACCATTGCCGGCTCCGTCACCTTCCTGTGGGACGGCATGACCCGGCTGCATCAGGCCGGCGTGCCGCTGGAGCAGGCGGTCTCCGCCGCCACGGCTGTTCCCGCCCGGGCCGCAGGACTGGAGACGCGCTGCGGCAGCATCGCCCCGGGGATGCCCGCCGACCTCTGTCTCTGCACGCCGGAGCTGCAGCTGCTGCAGGTCTGGAAGGGCGGCCGCTCCGTCCTTCCCCGCTGAGCTTTTTCAAAGGAGCCTGATCTATGGAACGACCCTCGCCCCTGCACATTGAGATCAATTATGCCGCCGTTCAGGGGACTTACTGCGCGGGAAGCTGCGCCCTGACCACCTTTATGACGGTCTTTCTGGCCTGGAAGGGCTTTTCCGACCGCCAGATCGGCTACACCACCGCCCTGATCTACGGTTCCACCATGGCCCTGCAGCTTCTGCTGGCGGCCTATCTGGACCGGCACCCCGCCTTTTCCCTGCGCCGGGGCGCGGCGCTGCTTTCGCTGACGGCCTTTGGGCTGGCGGCGGTGCTCTGCGTGCTGCCGCTGCCCATTTTGGCCATGATGGCCGTTTATACCCTGGCCTGCGCCACAGACAACAGCCGCTCCTCCCTGCTGGCGGCGGTGATGATGCAGTATCTGAACCGGGGCATCCCCGTGCGCTATGGCTGGCCCCGGGGCGTTGGCTCCATCTGCTATGCGCTCCTTGCCGCCCTGCTGGGCGCGCTGATGGAACGGACCAGCCCCGGCATTCTGCTGCCCGCCTTTCTGCTGCTGGATCTGCTGAGCCTGCTGTGTCTGCTGCTCCTGCCCGATCCCGGCCCGCAGCTGAGCGTTCCCCGGCCCCGAGCCGCGGATTCCTATCTGCAAATGCTGCGGCGCAACCCCACGCTGACGCTGCTGCTGAGCGGCTGCGTTCTGTCCGCCATGGGGCAGTGCTGCGCTTCCACCTATCTGGTGCGGGTGGTGGAGGCGCTGGGCGGCGGCGAGCGGGAGCTGGGCCTTGCCATCCTGCTGCAGTCCGGCGTGGAGCTGCCTGCCATGCTGCTTTCCTCCCGGCTGCTGCGGCGCTGGTCCGCCCGGACGCTTCTGACCTTCTCCTTTTTTGCCACGGCGGCAAAAATGCTGCTGATCCTCTGCTCCGGCAGCCTGGCCATGCTCTATCTGGTGCTGCTGACCTCTGCCTGCTGCTTTGGGCTTTATGGCTTTGCCTCCGTTCTCTTTGCCAACAGCCTGGTGCCGGAGGAGCAATCCGTCCGGACGCAATCGCTGCTGGCTCTGAGCTATACCTCCGGTCTGGGCGGCGTTTTGGGCAATCTGCTGGGCGGAACACTGATCCAGCCTCTGGGCCTGCGGCCGCTGCTGCTGATCTCCGCCGGGCTGTGCGCCTGCGGCGCAGGACTGATGACCCTCTGCGCCCGGCGGCACAAGCGCCAGACCGCCCCGGCCGCTCAATAAATAAGCCAGCCTTGCAAAAGCGCCCTGCGGAAGCCTTCCGCAG
>USML01000085.1 GCA_900555855.1 uncultured Eubacteriales bacterium
TTCCTGCGGGAGGCGCGCGTTTTCTATCACATATGATTTCTCAGCAAAGGCTCAGGGCAGGATCTCGCCCTCGCCGTCGGCAAACAGGCCGGCGGCATTGGCCTCGTCGGTGTCGATATGAAAGCGGGTGGCGCAGTCGGGAGAGATCCGGACGACCACATCGCCGAAGACCAGCGCCCGGCTTTCGCCGTTTACCGCGATGCGCACCGTCTGGTCGGGCCGCAGGCCCAGCTCCGCAGCGTCCTCCGGCGTCACATGCAGGTGCCGCCGGGCGATGATGACGCCCTCCCGCAGCTCCACCTCGCCGCAGGGGCCCACCAGCATGCAGGAGCCGCTGCCCCGGAGATCGCCGCTGACCCGGATGGGGGCCTTGACGCCCAGGCTGCGGGCGTCGGTGATGGAAAGCTCCACCTGCGACACAGGCCGCACCGGCCCGATAACGCTCATGCTCATGGCGCCCCGGGGGCCGATGACCTTCACCTGCTCGGCGCAGGCGACCTGCCCCGGCTGGGAAAGCTCCTTTCTGGGCGTCAGCGAATAGCCAAAGCCGAAAAGGATATCCAGATGCTCCTGACACAGATGGACATGGCGCGCAGATGTTTCGATGATGACGCTCATAGCAAAGCCCTCCCGACGGATCTGACGGATCCTTGGATCCTGAGCCTTCAGTGTAACACACAACCGCCCGTTTGGCAAGCGCCGGAGAAAAAAAGCGCGGCTTTGTCCGCGCTGCGGGCGCTTTTCCCTGCAGACGCTTGACAAATTGCTGTCAGGCCGTTATAATAAAGCTGTAAACAAAATCAGCGCTGGGACCGTCCGGAGCCTGCTCCGGCGGCGGAACGGGGTGCGATGCCCCACGAGTAGGTCACTGTGGTGCCCGCAAGGCGGGCCAAGTCAGATACGCCGAGGTTCCTGCGTTTTGCTCCTGCCTGCACCGGGAGCCGCACGGGCGACGCTTTTTTGCGTTCCGCGGGGCTTTCGGCTCCGCGGTTTTCTTTTTGTCAAATTCAGTTTTCCATACTACCTTTGCGGAAGGTCCCTCTGTCCTGCGACCGGGCGGAGGGTCCTTCCGTATCACCAAGCGAAAGGAGCGCTTATGAACATTCTCTGGCTGCAGGATCCGGACAATCTGGTCTATGTCAACGCGGAAAAAGATCTGCCCATGCTGGAGCGGCGGCTGAAGCTGCCCGGTCTGGCCGAGGCGGCCCAGGCTCTCCGGCAGAGCCCCACCCGGGAGGGTCTGACGCTGAAGGGCCCCCGGCGCACCAGCGCCCGCCTGTTCATCCCCGATCTGCTCTATGGCAGACACATTGAAATGGGGGAAAACATCTTCGTCTTTTTGGGCGAGATGAGCGAATGCTATGTGCTTTACTGGTCCCAGCCCATCCTTTCCTCCCCCGCGCTGGCCCAGGAGGCCTGAAGCCGGAGATCCTAAAAGAAGAAACAGAAGGGCCGTCTCCCGGGGAGGGAGACGGCCTTTTTGCTTTGTCCGCGGCGTCAGTCCACGCCCAGCGCCAGACCGTCCCGCCGGGGGTCGCCTGTGCCGGTGATGGAGCCGTCGGGCCGGTAAAAGACGCCGTTTACCGCGCCCATGACCCGATCCCAGTCCGGGAAGGCCCGGGTCCTGTGGCCCATGGCCTCCAGCCGGGCGATGACCTCCGGGGCGATGCGGCTCTCATAAATGATGCGGTCCGTCTGGTCGTCGCCGATGCGGGGGGAAGCCACCGCCTCCTCCAGCGTCATATGATGATCCACCAGCTTGGAGATCACCTGCGCCACGGAGGAAATGATGCGGATGCCGCCGGGGCTGCCCAAAACGGCCACGGGCCTGCCCTCCTTCAGCAGGAAGGTGGGGCTCATGCAGCTGAGGGGCACCTTGCCCCCTGCCGCCGCGTTGGCGGAATGGGGATCGATGGAGAAATCCTCCATCTCGTCGTTGAGCAGAAAGCCCAGCCCCTCCGGCACCACGCAGGAGCCGAAAAAGTGGTTGATGGTCCGGGTGACGGCCACCAGATTGCCCTCCCGGTCGCCGATGGAAAAATGGGTGGTGGAGGTGCTCTCGTGCTTCCCCGGCTGACCGAAGCAGGGCGGCTGCGCCCGGGCCAGATCGATCTGCTCGGCCAGCTCCCGGGCATAGGCCTTGCTGAGCAGGCCCCGCAGGGGCACGGAGACGAAGTTGGGATCGCCCATATATTTCGCCCGGTCTGCATAGCAGCGCTTGAACACCTCGGAAAACAGATGCAGATATTCCGCGCTGTTCACCTCCATGCGCCCCACATCAAAGCACTCCAGCACATTCAGGATCTGCGCCACATGGGTGCCGCCGGAGGAGGGCGGCGGAGAGGAGATCAGCTCATAGCCCCGGTAGGTGCTCCGCACCGGCTCCAATACCCGCACGGAAAAGCCCTCCAGATCCTCCCGGGTCAGCAGGCCGCCGTCTTTGCGCACCTGCTTCAGGATGGCCTGTCCGATCCCGCCCCGGTAAAAGACCTCCTCGCCCTCCCGGGCGATGCGCTCCAGCGTCGCCGCCAGATCCGGATTGCGCAGGACGGAGCCAACGGGCCAGGGCTCACCGTCCCGCAGATAGATCTTCCAGCCGTCGCCGTAGCGCTTCAGCTGCTCCCGGTGGGCCGCCATATCCCCATGGAGCAGCGGCGTCACCACAAAGCCCTCCCGGGCCAGCGCCGCGGCCGGGGCGATCACCTGGGCCGGCTCCATGGTGCCGTAATGCCGCAGGGCATAAAACAGGCCCTTCACATCGCCGGGGACGGCCACCGCCATGCCGCCGTAAACATTGCGCAGGGAGATATCCTCGTTGGAGCCGGGCCGGGCGGGGGTATACATCTCCGGCCGGGCTGCCGCCGGCGCCTTTTCCCGAAAATCCAGAAAGACGCACCGGCCCGTTTTCCCGTCCCGCAGCAGCATAAAGCCTCCGCCGCCGATACCGCTGGCATTGGGCTCGCAGACGCCCAGCGCAAAGGCCACCGCCACGGCCGCGTCGATGGCGTTGCCGCCCTGCCGCAGGATGTCCCGGCCGATGGCCGCCGCCTCTGCCCGGCCCGCAGATACCACGCCCCGGCGGCCCTCGCCGCTGCGGCCTGTGCGGATCATCTGTCCGTTTTCATCAAAAGAGCGGAAATTTCCCGTCATTTTCCCGTTTCCTCCCCCGCTTTATCTCCGTTTTGTATTTTATTTCTGTCAATATACCCTTCGTCATACATCACTTTGGCGTGCGCCTGCTGCAGCAGGGTCTTTTCCGTGATCTGCCCCGTGCGCCGGTCCACCCGGCGGCGATAGACCCGGTTGTTCCGATACCAGCCGTCCGCCTCCCGGGAAAAATACTCCTCCTCGCAGGAAATATGCCACACATGATCCGGCAGGGCAGAGCACCGCAGCTCGCCCCGGAGATATTCCCCGTCGGAGCGCACCAGCAGCTGATAGGTGTCCGCCGTGTCGTTGCGCAGGCGGTAATCCAGATAATTGTAAAGCACCGAGGTCCCCACGCCGAAGGGGACCTGCCGCCCGAAATCCGGGAAAAGATCCCAGCCGTCGTGGTGGTGCCGCTCTGTGATGGTCAGGTCGGAATGCAGCGCCATCCAGTGGAGCAGATTGGTGAATTGGCACATGCCGCCGCCAACGCCCTCCTTGGCCACGCCGTTGTGCAGCACCATCCCCGGCAGAAAGCCCCGCTTTTCCGTACACCGTCCCACCAGCCGCCAGAAGGAAAAGGTCTCGCCGGGGCGGATCAGGATCCCGTTGACGCAGGGGGCCGCCAGCCCAAGGGAGACGGCCTTGTTGTCCTGCAGCCGTTTGTCCACCTGGCCCAGCGTCCGGCGGATCAGGCTGTTGTGGCGGCAGATGCAGTAAGGCAGCGGCTCCGTTTGCCGCTCTCGGGCAAAGCGGCAGGGCGAAAGCGCGTCCTGCAGCCGCCGCTGAAGGATGTTTTTCTCCACGGCGATCCGATAGGTCAGAGGCGAGATCTCACAAAACCGCATCATATTTCTCCTTTCAGCAGCAGGGAAAACCGCTCCGGCTCCGGGACGGTAAAGTGCAGCGCCTCCCCGGTGGAGGGCTGGGGCAGGAAGATCTCCCGGGAATGCAGCGCAAAGCCCTCCAGCCCAGGAAGCTCCCGTCCGTACATGAAATCCCCGCACAGGGGATGGCCCAGATGGCTCAGATGGCAGCGGATCTGGTGGGTGCGGCCCGTCTCCAGCCGCAGCTCCAGCAGCGTCCGGCCGCAGCTCTCCTGCAGCACCCGGAAATGGGTCACGGCACGCTGCCCCTCCGGGCAGACGCACCGGCGGATGCCGCAGCCCTCCTGCTTGCCGATGGGCAGATCAATAACGCCCTCCGGCGGAAGCCCCGTCCCCTCCGCCACCGCCCGGTAGATCCTCCGGATCTCGCCCCGGGCCAGCGCATCCTCCAGCCGCTGGGCGGCCAGCTTGTTGACGGCCACGGTCATCAGGCCGGAGGTCCCCCGGTCCAGCCGGTTGATGGCCCGGAAGGCCGGGTTCTCGCCCCGCTGGAGCAGATAAGCCACCACCCGGTTGCCCAGCGTGTCGCCGTCATAATGCCCCGGGCTGGGATGGACGGCCAGCCCCGCAGACTTGTTGAGGATCATCAGATCCCGGTCCTCATACACGATGTCCAGCGGGCCTGCCTTTGGCTCCACCCGCTTTTCCCGGCCGGAATCCGGCTCCCGCAGGATGGAAAGCACCTGCCCGGGCAGCACCCGCTGCCGCACCGTCACCCGCACGCCGTCCAGCGTGATGCCGTTTTCCGTCTGCTTCAGTTGCCGCAGCAGATTGGTGGAGATGCGCAGCTCCCGCCGCAGCAGGGTCAGCACCTCCTGCCCGCCGTCCTCCGGACGGCAGAGATAGTCCAGCCGCTCCAAGCGTCCCCCTCCCTTCAGCATATGCCTGCCGCTATTTTACCATGCGGCGGCCCCGGCCGCAACAAAAAAACGCGGCCCGGAGCAGGGCCGCGATCAAAAATGGGGCGGTGGAAGGTCGCGGGGCTTACCGCCGTCCCGCGGGGCTTGCTCCTGCTGAAAGGAGAATCCCCGCTCCCCCGCAGGGCTTGGTTCCCTCTGAGCAGTCTGTCCCACAGGGGATATCCACCCCCCTTGGCTCCCTCTGACGAGGGAGCTGTCGCCGCAGGCGACTGAGGGAGAGAATTCGCAACCAGTATGCTCTGGGCATCCCGCTTTGCATGGGCTCGCCGTATCTCTCCCTCCGTCAAACCCTTCGGGTTTGCCACCTCCCTCGTCAGAGGGAGGCAAGACGAGAGACGGGGCACGAAAGCCAAAAAAAGCGCGGCCTTTTCAGGCCGCGCTGCCATCTCTCACGCTTATGCGTAGATCAGCCAGAAATAGAGATAGGCCGGGATCACCGCCGCCAGCGTGAAGGGGATGCCGATGCGGGTGAAGTCCCGCGTTTTGACCTCATAGCCCGCCCGGCGCAGGATGCCGATGCCGGTGATGTTGGCGGAAGCGCCGATGGGCGTGCAGTTGCCGCCCAGGGTGGCTCCGGTGAGCAGGCCGAAATAGAGCAGCGTGGGGTCGATGCCCAGCTTGAGTGCCAGCCCGGTGATCACCGGCAGCATGGTGGCCACATAGGGGATATTGTCAATAAAGGCGGAGATCAGCACGGAGGCCCAGACGATCACCGTATACAAAACGAACACCTTTCCCCCGCCCAGCTTTGCCAGCAGATCGGCCGCGGCGTCGATGACGCCCATGTTGGAGATGCCGCCGATGATCAGGAACAGCCCCACCAGCAGGCCCAGCGTCTCAAAATCAATGGCCCGCAGCGTCTGGACCAGCGCGTCGCCGCGGCCGTGGCGAAGGGTGCTGTAGAGGATGCCCACCGCCATCAGCACGATGCAGATCAGGCCGTTGGTGATCTCCGGCTTATTGGGCAGGAAGGAGGCCAGGATCAGCAGCAGCACCGCACCGCCCAGCAAAACGGTGGGAACATAGTCGGTGACCTCCGTCCGCGCAGTGCTTTTGGGGATGGGCTGCTTTTCCCGGCGGAAAAGCCACGCCAGGATCAGCGCGGAGATCACCGCGCCCAGCTCCACGGCGAAGAAGATGCCCGGCTTGCCCTGATAAACAAAAAAGTCCAGAAAGCTCATGCCGGCATAGGAGCCAAGCATGATGGCCGTGGTATCGCCCACCAGCGTAGCCGCGCCCTGCAGGTTGGAGGAGACGGCAATGGCGATGATGAAGGGGACGGGATCGGTCTTGAGCTTTTTGCAGATCTCCAGCGCCACCGGCGCGATCATCAGCACCGTGGCCACATTGTCCACAAAGGCGGAGATCACCCCCGCAAACAGCGCCAGCGCAACGGCGGCGGCCTGCACATTGGGGACCCGCTCCATGATCAGCTCCGCCAGCCGCTCGGGCATTTTGCTTTCGATAAACAGCTGCACCAGGCCCATGGTGCCGGCGATCATCAGCAGCACATTCAGGTCGATGGACGCCAGGATCTCCCCCGGCGGCAGCATCCCGGTAATGACAAACACCGCGGCGGAGGCCAGGGCGATCAAAGCGCGGTGCTTCGCAAAGATCAGCATGAGTACATAGGTCGCGGCAAACAGAGCAAGTGCGTAAGGCATGGGGGGATTCTCCTTTATTTCGTCGATTTCAGACAGCATACGACTGAAAGTATAGCGCAAGCCGCCTGCAAACGCAAGAAAAATTTTCGCTTTTGCCGGATCCGGTCGGCAAAAATTCACGCACCGTTCATTGCCCTTTGCCGTAAACTGTGTTAGGATAAAGTCACAGCAAGCAGCATAGCGGGGCGATCCGCGCTCCGCCTCCGGCCCATTCTGAGAAAGGACGCCCATGAACATTCTGCTCTTCCTCACTCCCAAGCAGGAGGTCGCGTTTTTATATGAGGATTTTACCATCGCCCAGGCGCTGAAGGTCATGGAGCGGGTGCGCTACAGCTCCATCCCCATCATCCGGCGCACCGGCGAATATGTGGGGACCGTTACCGAGGGCGATCTGCTCTGGCGGATCCGCAAGCTGGAAAACGGCTTTGCCGACGCCGACAAGACGCCCCTCAAGGGCATCCCCCACCATAAGGACAACAAGCCGCTGAAGGCCTCCATGAGCATTGAGGATCTGCTCCAGACCTCCACCGAGCAAAACTTTGCCCCCGTGGTAGACGACCGGGGCATGTTTATCGGCATCATCACCCGGAAAAGGGTCATCACCTATCTCTGCCAGCAGCTGGGCCTGCAGGCCGGCCCCAAGCAGGATAAAAAGCACGCCTGACCGCAGCCGGACAAAAAAGAGCGCCCAAAGGGCGCTCCGCAGCTTGTCGAAAAAGGCTGCAAAATTGCAGGCTTTTTCCTATGGGATGTTTTTTCACGGACATGTGCCGGGAAAAAA
>USML01000086.1 GCA_900555855.1 uncultured Eubacteriales bacterium
TTCAGGTCCATGTGAAAGCAATTTCATGGGGGTTCAAGTCCCTTCATCCGCACCAAACAGCACCCTTACGGTTTCGTAAGGGTGTTTTTGCGTTTTCTTGCGGAAACAGCATTGATGTTTCCGCGGGAATCTGCTATGATTGACCCATCCTGATCATTTCAGCATCAAGAAAGGAAGCTTCATCATGCCGGATTTTTCTGCTTTGGACAAGCATATTCAGGGACTTATCGCGGAGGGCTGCTTTCCCTCCGCCACGCTCTGCGTGTTTCATCATGATCAGCTGGTGAAGGAGGAGGCCTATGGCAGCCCCGATCCCATCTCCGGGCTGCCTGCCCGGAAGGACACCTGCTACGATATCGCGTCGTTGAGCAAGCTCTTTGCCGGGACGGCCTTCATGGCCCTCTGCGGACAGGGCGTTTTTGATCTGGACGAGCCCATCTGCAAGAGCTTCCCCGCCTTCGCGGGAGAGAAGGAGATCCGCGCCAGCGCCAACGCGCTGCTGCAGGATCAGCCGGACGAGCTGCTGGGCCACTGCGACGGCAGCGTGGTCACTTGGCGCAATGTGCTGGTGCATAATTCCGGCCTGGGCTGGGCGCCGCTGCATCTGCGCTGCAAAACGCCGGAGGAGGCCGTGGACTATATCTGCACCATGCCCTTTGCCTACCGCACCGGCGATACGGTGCTCTATACCGATCTTGGCCTGATCCTCATGGGCGTTGCCATGGAGCGCCGCTGCGGCAAGCCGCTGGACGCGTTGGTGCAGGAGCTGGTGTGCGGGTCGCTGGGGCTGGAGCATACGGGCTATCGCCGGGTGAGCCAGGGCGCAAAGCCGGAAAACACCGCTCCCACCGAGATCTGCAAATACCGGGGCTGCCGGATGCACGGGCTGGTCCATGATGAAAACGCCTATTTCTTCGACGGCGTTGCAGGCCACGCAGGCGTCTTTTCCACGGCGCAGGAGGTGGCCCGGCTGACGCAGAGCTATTTTGAAGCCATTCAGGGCAAGACCGGCGGCCCGGTCTCCCCGGCGGTGGCGAGAGATATGATCCGCTTCCGCCAGATGAACCGCTGGGACCGGCGGGGCATCATGTGGCAGCTGCGCATCCTGGATACCGATGCCCATTCCTTCCCGCTGTCCCGGCCCAGCTTTGGTCATACGGGCTTTACCGGGACCTGTACCTGGTGCGATCCGGAACGGGAGCTTTGCTTCGCCCTGTTGACCAACGATGTTTATAACGGCCGGGAAAACCGCACGCTGGGCGCCCGCCGGAAGGGCATCGTGGAGCAGCTGATCTCTGCCGTGGATCATGCAGATACCTGCACCCGGGCCGAGGATGTGAAATGATCGGCATCGGCCTGATGTGCGGCACCAGCGCCGACAGCATCGACGCCGCCTGCGTCCGGCTGGAGGGCGCGCCGCCCATGCTGCGCTGGCAGCTGCTGAGCTTTACGACCCATGGGCTGGAGCCGGCCCTGCGGGAGGAGATCTTTCGTGCCTTCCGGCCGGAGACGGCGACGGTGGACCGGCTGTGCCAGCTGAATTTCACGCTGGGAGAGGCCTTTGCTTCCGCGGCGCTGGAAGCGGCCTCAGCCGCGGGACTTTTGCCGGAGCAGGTGGACTTTATCGGCTCCCACGGCCAGACCGTCTGGCACATCCCGCCGGGGAGCGGCATGGGCGTCCCCTCCACGCTGCAGCTGGGCAGCCCGGCGGTCATCGCCCAGCGCACAGGCGTCACGGTGGTCTCCGATTTCCGCAGCCGGGATATGGCGGCGGGCGGGCAGGGAGCGCCGCTGGTGCCCTTTGTGGATGCGCTTTTGCTGACGCACCCGGAAAAAAGCCGCGCCGTCCAGAACATCGGCGGCATCGGCAATGTTTCCTGGTTGCCCGCCGGCGGAAAGGGGCCGCAGCTGGGCTTTGACACGGGCCCGGGCAATATGCTGCTGGACCGGGCCGCCGAGATCCTTACCCAGGGCCGGCTCCATTGCGATCTGGACGGCAGACTGGCGCTGGCAGGCCGCGTTCATGCGCCGCTGGTGGAAAAATGGATGGGGGAGGAGCCTTATTTCGTGCAGCGGCCGCCCAAATCCACCGGCCGGGAGCTGTTTGGCGTGCAGCGCTGCGCCCGGTATCTGGAGGAGATGCAGGACCTTTCCCCGGAGGATATCCTCGCTACGCTGACGGCCTTTACCGCCCGCAGCATCGCAGACGCTTACCGGCGCTTTTTGCCGGAGACGCCCGACGAGGTGCTGCTCTGCGGCGGCGGAGCGCGCAATCCCGCCCTGCGGCAGCAGCTGGCGGCGGAGCTGCCCCAGAGCTTCGTGGGCCGGACGGAGGACGCCGGTCTGCCGGGCGACAGCAAGGAGGCCGTGGCCTTCGCGGTGCTGGGCTATGAGACGCTTTGCGCCAGACCAGGCAACCTGCCCTCCGCCACCGGCGCAGCCATGCCTGTGGTGCTGGGCAGCATCACGCCGGGAGACGGCGTGGGCCTTGCGCTGACCCGGGCCTGACGAAAAAAACGCCCGGCGGAAGCAAGCCGCAAAAACACAGAAAAAAACAAGCCCCTCTGTAGGACGAACGCATACAGATGGGCTTTTTCTTTTTGCAAAAAACCGGTCAGCGCAGCTGTCTGGCGCAGAGCGCCGCACCGATCGCGCCGGCAAAGCGGCCGTCGGGATGGGTCAGCACGGGCTGCCCGATGGCGGCGGAAAGGGCCTCCGGCAGATAGTCGCACTGGCAGAGCCCGCCGGTCAGGCAGACGGCGGAAAACTGTCCGCCCAGCTTCTGCCGCTGGGAAGCCACCTTTTTCACAATGGAATCCACCACGCCGAAGGCGATGTTTTCCCGGGGCTCGCCCTGGCCGATGAGGCTCACCACCTCGGATTCGGCAAACACCGTGCAGAGCGAGCTGATGGAAACGCCGCTGCCCCGGCGGGCCAGCGCACAAAGCTCCTCCGGGCGGAGCGCCAGCCGGGCCGCCATGATCTCCAGAAACCGGCCCGTTCCGGCGGAGCATTTGTCGTTCATGAGAAAATCGCAGACGGTGTCGTCCCGGATGCCGATGATCTTGGTGTCCTGCCCGCCGATGTCGAGGACCAGAAGGTCATGGGCCTGCTGCAGAAAGCAGGCGCCCTTGGCATGGCAGGTGATCTCCGTGACGGCCTTGCCCGCGTAGGGGACGGAGACCCGGCCGTAGCCGGTGGCAACGCAGTTGGTCCCGCCGGCGGGATAGCCGGCCTCCGCCAGCAGCTGCCGGAGCGCTTCCGCCGTGTCGACGCTGCTCCAGCCGGTGGGCAGGACCTGCCGCAGCAGGAGCGCGCCGTCCCGCCGCAATACGACGGCCTTGGCGCAGGTGGAGCCAATGTCGATGCCGATGGTGTGATCTGTCTGCATGGTGCGGCAGCCCCTTTCGTTGGCTTCAAAGCTTCAAAGCAAAACGCCTGCCGGCAAACGACCCGCCGGCAGGCGCAGTGAGAAGAAGGAGTTTCTTTCGGAATTTCATAAAAGCAAGGCTATTATAGCATCCTTCTGCCCGCAGCGCCAGCCCTTTGTGCAGATCATTCCGATATCCGTTCAAAGGCGTATATCTTCGAAAAAAGCGATAATAAACGAAAAAATAAGAAAGAAAAAGGAAAAAAGGCTTGACTATGGAAAAATATCGGAAGATATTACGAAAATTTCAGCAAAAAATCGTTGACTTCGCTGAAACAGCATGGTAAAATAAAAAACTGTACCAACATGGGTACAGTGCGCGCTTTTTGCAACTTCAGTATAACGCACTTTGCGGCAAAAGGCAAGAGCACCGGACGCGAAACAGACAACTTATCCGGGCGTATCAAACGCCGGATGTTCCAAAATAAAGAAATGGAGTGAGGCAACCGATGAAAGACCTTCGCTGCGGTAAGAAGATCCGCAAGAGCTTTTCCCGGACGGATGAAGTCCTGGAGATGCCAAACCTCATTGAAGTCCAGAAGAAATCCTATCAGTGGTTCCTGGACGAGGGGCTGCGCGCCGTCTTCAAAGATGTGGGCGCCATTACGGACTATACCGGCAACCTGGAACTGACCTTCCTGGATTACACGCTGGAGAACACCCCGAAATACAGCATCATCGAGTGCAAGGAGCGGGATGCCACCTATGCCGCCCCGCTGAAGGTCCGCATCCGCCTGCGGAACAAGGAGACCGAAGAGATCAAGGAGCAGGAGATCTTCATGGGCGATTTCCAGCTCATGACCGACAGCGGCACCTTTATCATCAACGGCGCGGAGCGTGTCATCGTCTCCCAGATCGTCCGTTCCCCGGGCATCTATTACGGCCTGAACAACGACCGCCCGGAAAAGACCTGCCATACCTGCACCGTGATCCCTTACCGCGGCGCCTGGCTGGAATATGAGACGGACATCAACGATATCTTCTATGTCCGCATCGACAAAAACCGCAAGCTGCCCGTCACCTCCCTGATCCGTGCGCTGGGCGTCCAGACCGACGCGGAGATCCGCGAGCTCTTCGGCGACGACGAGCGCATCCTGGCCACCATCGAAAAGGACACCGCCGCCCACAACCGGGAGGAGGCCCTCATCGAGATCTATAAGCGGCTGCGTCCCGGCGAGCCTCCCACGGTGGATTCTGCCCAGACCATGCTGCACAATCTGTTCTTCGACCCCAAGCGCTACGATCTGTCTGCGGTGGGCCGCTACAAATTCAATAAGAAGCTGGCGCTGGGCACCCGAATCGCGGGCCATCGCCTGTCCCGTCCCGTGGCCGATCCCCTGACCGGCGAGGTCATCGCCGAAGCAGGGGAGACGCTCTCCCGGGAGCGGGCCGCCCAGATCGAAAAGCTGGGCGTTTCCGAGGTCTGGCTGGAGGTGGAAGGCCGCGAGATCAAGGCCTTCTCCAATAAGATGGTCTGGCTCCACGATTTTGTGGACTGCGACGAAAAGGCTCTTGGCATCCATGAGCATGTGAGCTTCCCCGTGCTGCAGCGCCTGATGGAGCAGTATGAGGGCGAGGAGCTGCTGGACGCCATCCGGGACAACGCCGCCGACCTGATCCCCAACCATGTGACGGTGGACGATATTCTGGCCTCCATCAACTATATGTGCTGCCTGGTCCACGGCGTTGGCACGGCAGACGACATCGACCATCTGGGCAACCGCCGTCTGCGTTCCGTGGGCGAGCTGCTGCAGAATCAGTTCCGCATCGGCTTCTCCCGGATGGAGCGCGTGATCCGGGAGCGCATGACCATTCAGGATCTGGATATCGTCACGCCCCAGAGCCTGATCAATATCCGTCCCGTCACCGCCGCCATCAAGGAATTCTTCGGCTCTTCGCCCCTGAGCCAGTTCATGGATCAGACCAACCCCCTGGCGGAGCTGACCCATAAGCGCCGTATGTCTGCCCTGGGCCCCGGCGGTCTGTCCCGTGACCGGGCGAGCTTCGAGGTCCGCGATGTACACTACAGCCACTATGGCCGCCTGTGCCCCATCGAGACGCCTGAAGGCCCCAACATCGGCCTGATCTCCTATCTGGCCACTTATGCCCGCGTCAACGAGTACGGCTTTATCGAGGCTCCCTTCCGGGCCGTGGATCACGAGACCGGCAAGGTGTCCAACGACATCACCTATATGACCGCCGACGTGGAGGATCAGTATATCGTCGGTCAGGCCGCCGAGCCTGTGGACGAGAACGGCTGTCTTACCAACCGCCGTATCACCTGCCGCCACCGCGACGAGATCGTGGAGGTGGATCGCCTGAACGTGGACTTCATCGACGTGAGCCCCCGTATGATGGTGTCCATCGCTACCGCCATGATCCCCTTCCTGCCCAACGACGACGCCAACCGTGCGCTGATGGGCGCTAACATGCAGCGTCAGGCCGTGCCT
Source organism: uncultured Eubacteriales bacterium (assembly GCA_900555855.1). Lineage (GTDB taxonomy): Bacteria > Bacillota > Clostridia > Oscillospirales > Butyricicoccaceae > UBA4644. The sequence goes on from USML01000086.1 coordinate 5,881, forward strand.
CTGCTGAAGCCGGAGGCTCCCATCGTGGGCACCGGTATGGAGCACAAGATCTGTCTGGACTCCGAGGTGGCCGTGCTGGCCGAGGGCGACGGCGTTGTCACCAAGGTGGATGCCACCAACGTCTCCGTCAAGTACGACAGCGGCGAGACCAAGGACTACAAGCTCATCAAGTTCCTGCGCTCCAACCACGGCACCTGCATCAACCAGAAGCCCATCGTTTCTGTGGGCGAGCGCGTCCACGGCGGCGAGGATCCCACCGTGCTGGCCGACGGCCCCGCCACCGAGCAGGGCGAGATCGCGCTGGGCCGCAACATCCTGGTGGGCTTCATGACGTGGGAAGGTTATAACTACGAGGACGCCGTGCTGCTCAACGAGCGGCTGGTGAAGGAGGACGTTTACACCTCCATCCACATTGAGGAATACGAGATCGATGCCCGCGACACCAAGCTGGGGCCTGAGGAGATCACCCGCGATATCTCCAACGTGGGCGAGGACGCTCTGAAGGATCTGGACGAGCGCGGCATCATCCGCGTGGGCGCGGAAGTCCACGCCGGCGACATTCTGGTGGGTAAGGTCACGCCCAAGGGCGAGACCGACCTGACCGCCGAGGAGCGTCTGCTGCGGGCTATCTTCGGCGAGAAGGCCCGCGAGGTTCGCGACACCTCCCTGAAGGTGCCCCACGGCGAGAGCGGCATCGTCATCGATACCAAGGTCTTTACCCGTGAAAACGGCGACGAGCTGGGGCCGGGCGTGAATCAGGTGGTTCGCGTCTATATCGCCCAGCGCCGCAAGATCCAGCCCGGCGACAAGATGGCCGGCCGTCACGGCAACAAGGGCGTCGTGTCCCGCGTGCTGCCCCAGGAGGATATGCCCTTCCTGCCCGATGGCCGTCCGCTGGACATCGTGCTCAATCCCCTGGGCGTGCCTTCCCGTATGAATATCGGTCAGGTGCTGGAGGTCCACCTGGGCTATGCCGCCCGGGCACTGGGCATCCATGTGGCCACCCCCGTCTTTGACGGCGCCAAGGAGGGCGATATCTCCAACCTGCTGAAGGAAGCGGGCCTTTACCGCGCGCTGCTGCGGGACGAGAACCGGGATCCCAACATCGTCAAGAAGGAGCTTTTTGAAGAGATCGTGGATGCCGCCGGCACCAAGACCTACCGTCCGCTGACGGCGGAGGAGAAGGCCGACTTCAATTACCGTGAGACGCTGCGCCGCAGCGACAAGCTCCGCATCGTGGACGGCAAGGCCATCCTCTATGACGGACGCACCGGCATGCCCTTCGACAACCCCGTCACCGTGGGCGTCATGTATTACCTGAAACTGCACCATCTGGTGGACGACAAGATCCACGCCCGTTCCACCGGCCCCTATTCTCTGGTCACCCAGCAGCCGCTGGGCGGCAAGGCCCAGTTCGGCGGCCAGCGCTTCGGCGAGATGGAGGTCTGGG
>USML01000087.1 GCA_900555855.1 uncultured Eubacteriales bacterium
TCTTCTCTTCCACCGCCTCGATCTGCTCCCAGATGGCGTCCTCGTTCTCGGTTGCGATGACAGTTGTCGGCTCTGCCGTGTCAGATGCAGCCGCCAAAGCTGCGGTCGATGCGCCGATGGCCGATACCACCAACGCCAGTGCCAGTGCAAGGCCCCAAATCGTTTTCTTTTTCATGGTATGTCGCGCTCCTTCTTTGAAATATTCAGGTTGTGTATCAACCTTGTCTGTAGCATACCAGAAGCTGCATGGAAATTCCCCCGCGAAAGTGCAGGGAAAGTGTCACAAAAGTGCCACATCTCCTGTGTTATACAAGGAACACCCACCCGGCAGCCGGCCGATGGGTGTTCGTTTCAATCAATTGTGGTGCTGAATTTGCCCGCCCCCGCAAGCATAAAAACATGAGCTTTTGTTCCCTGCTTGTTTCTTTCTCTGCCTTAATTCTCCGATAGAGTGGGTGGTTCCGGTGGGGTCATATTGAACCCCTCCTCGGTTCAGCAATCAGGTATAGTTCCCCCTTGGCGGGACGATAATTTTGCACTTTGTCCAAATAAAGAGTTTGGTGTCAAAATGTGATGCCAAACTCTAATCGTTCCAGCGCTATACCCCAGCAATACCTGCACATCTGAGATTCGTAGAATGTCCGCTTCATCTGTCCATATATTGTAGAGGAACCGTTGAAACTCCTTTTGGCATATAGTCGCCCTCCTGAAACTGCACGCCGATGCGCTGGAAAAGCGTGCGGCGGCGCTTCGAGGGGTCCTGCCCCAGCAGACGGACGGTTCCGCCGTCTGCCCGCTTTGTGCCCAGCATACATTCGATCGCGGTGCTTTTTCCGGCGCCGTTTGCGCCCAGCAGACCGAATACCGTGCCGCTTTTTACCGAGAGATCCAGATGATCGACTACGGTTTTGCCGCCGTAGGCTTTGGTCAGCCCTTCCACAAAGATCGCTTCGCTCATTTCCGGATCCTCCGGACTGCCCGCAGCTCGATATAGCCCCGCTGACCGCGGGGTTCCAGCTGGATCCGCGGTTCCTCATCGTCCCAGCAATAGCCGATGACGGACGGATCGTAGCCGTCCATGGCCGTCTGGACGGTGCGGATGGCCTCGCAGTAATCCTCCTCCCGGAAGGGTGGGCCCTGAAACATCAGATATTCCGACTCCGGCAGATGAATGGTATCGAAGCCCTCCGGGATCTGCCCCGGAGGATCGGTCTCTGTCTCCACGCCCTGCACATAAGTGGAGGTGTTCGGCTTTTTGTACTTTTCTGGCAGCCACATGGCCACAGGCTCTCCGCAGAGGGATCTCATGCTCATGAGGATGCCCCAAACCTCGCAGCTGACCTCCTGACAGTAGGCGAAATAATCCTCTGCGCATTGGCCCCGCTTGATGATGCACAGACGCTCCGGCTTGCGGACAAGCTGGATAAAGATCGGTTGGATCCTGGACATATCAATGTTCTCCTTTCGCAGTTCCCGATATTTTGCACCGTAAGGAATGAAAAACGGGATGGGGACCGGATCCATCCGGTAATCCCTGGGGTTCAGCCCAAATTCCCGGTAAAAGGCCCGCGTAAAGGTGTCCACATTGGAAAAGCCCGCCTCCAGCGCCGCATCAATGACCCTGACCGACCCCTCCCGGAGCTGTCTGGCGGCCTGGGTGAGCCGGGATTTGCGGATATATTCCGCAGGCGTCAGGCCCAGCTGCTCCCGAAACAGCCGAAAGGCATACCACGGGGAAAACAGCGACGCCCGCGCCAGATCAGCCAGGCGGATCTCCTCTGTTTTGTTCTGTTCGATGTAGTCCTGCATCCGCTGGACCGCCAAGATCTGTTCCTTCATCCTTCTCCACTCCCTACAGACGCGATTTTACCGCACCGGACGGAGAACTTTCTCGATGTTTCTTGCGATTTTGCGCCATTCGGCGCGTCTTTCCGTCCTTTCTTTTGTCAGGCGTATCTCAGGCAGCCTGTTCCAGATCGTTGGAAAACGACTACCGGTAAACCGGCAGGATCCTTTTCCAGAACACCAGCGCGTCTGCAAGGAGCAATCCGCCGAATATCAGCCTTGCGGCCCATTCCGGCAAAAGCAGGGCGATGCCGTTCATATCCCCGCCGCCAAACAGGCCGCACAGGACGCTGAGATACAGGGGGTCCAGCAGGAGAAGCGCAATGGTGGTATAATACAGCACCGCGCGGAGCAGCTTGCTTCTGGCGCGGCAGATGCGCCTGGCAAGGACCGCCAGAAGATACCCGGCGCACAGGGCGGCCAGCGCCCCCACCAGGCAGAAGATGCCAAGCTGCGTCTCTGTCATCCGTTCTGCGTAGACATCCACCTGCACGCCCAGCCCCAGAAATCTGACCTGTCTGAACACGCCGGTGAACAGGGCATAGAGCAGGTGCGCCCCCTCGTGGACAAGATAGTAGGCGGCCAGCGCCGCCAGAATTCCGATGTATTGCCGGATCCGTTTTGTCATACTCTGCGCTCCCTTCCTTCAGCGAAACCAGATCCCTCTTGCCAGCTCCATGGTCACGATCTTCAGCACCGTGCCGCCGGACATGAGATAGAACCAGAACCGGCGGGCCTGCTGCGTCCCGGCCAGAGGCGTTGCGACGGCTGCGATCAGGATCAGCGCCGCGCCAACGCAGCCCACCACCGTGGGAACGCTGACCAGCGGAAAAAGCCCCGGCGCGCAGCTGCCGTCGATGGCGTTTTGAATGGTCTTGTCCAGCCCGTCCCGCGCAGCCGCAAGGCAGCAGACCGCAAGGCCCAGCAGCAGAAGGACGGCGCTCCTGCGTCCCCAGTACAGGATCTCTGCGCGGTTCCAGACCGAGACCCCGATGAAGCCCAGCAGCGCAAGGGTCATCAGCGTCGTGACCGTTGTCACGGCAGTTCCAAAATAAAGCTTCATGCTCTCTCCTCGCTTTCTTTCTCTGCAGGCCATGCCAGCACGCCCCTGATAGTTTCGGGCCGGACCCGCCGGCCGCTCTGCTCCGCCGGCAGCCCCGCATGGCGCTCTGAGCTGCCGGTGTTTTTGGTGTGGATGATCGCGTTCATAAAACTCCTTCTTTCCAAAAATAAAACGCAGCGCCGGATCCCTTCGGTGATCAGCACTGCGTCTTGCGTCTGGCTATTTCGATATGCTGTTTTGTCTTATTCCGCGCCCCCGCCTTGTTTGCGGGCGGCCTCCACCCGGGCCGCAAAGCGGTCGATATGGGCGCTCAGCAGCGGCGTCACGGCGGCCTTGTCCTCCGCGCCGTCATAAACGCTGTAAAGCAGATGGATCGGCCCGTAAAACTCCAGCGCCAGCTGCATGGCGGTCTGCTCGGAATCCGTCAGCGGCCGGAAGACCGCCGCCATATAGGCCAGCGGCCCCGCCGCAAGATATTTCTGATAGAGCTGCCCAAGGGCCGGGACGCGATACTGCTCCAGCATCAGCATCCTCCGGAAATTGGCGGAAAAGGGATCCCTGGTCCAATGGTCAAACTGCGCCGCGCTGTATGCCCGGAGCCTTTCCAGCGGCACCTGCAGATAGGCCTCCGCAGACTCCCCCTGCTCCGGCTCCGGCATGGCATAGGCCCGGGCGCGCTGTTCGTCCATGGCATTCATGCGCGCCACGATCTGCTCCAGAAGCTGCTGCTTGCCCGCATAATGCTTATACAGCGCGGCCTTTGTGATGCCCAGCTGCCCCGCGATCTCCGTCATGGAGGTCCCCAGATAGCCGTTTTGCGCAAACAGTGCCAGCGCCGTTTCCAGGATCCGTTCCTTCGTATCTCCGGCCATGCTGCGCCCCCTTCCAAAGTTACCGCTCGGTCACTTTGATTATAGTTACCGAACGGTCACCTGTCAAGAGGGCTGCGGCATGATTTTGCACAAAACCGGCAGCGCCGGGGCCTGCAAGCCGCCGCTGCTGAAGCCCGCTGGGCCAAGTGTCCGATGGACACGCGCTTTCTGCCGCGGCGAAAGCGGTGCTTTTTTCCCGGGCGCGCACATAGCCTTTCAGCAGGAGGTGTGCGCCATGAGATCACAGGAATTGACCGTCCATTGCCGCTGCGACCCGGAGGGAGCGCCGCTCCGGGCGCTGATCCTTTCGTCCTTCGGCGCATTTCTGCGCCGCACGCTCCAACCGGAGGGGACGGAGCCGGCCCCCGCCGCGGAAGCGCCGGCGCAGCCCGCGGAGGAATGAGCCATGCAAAGCCAGTTTTCGGATCCCGCGGCATACCGCGCGGCGCTGTATATCCGGCTGTCCAAGGAGGACGAGCGGGAGGGCCCGTCCCAGAGCGTTACCAACCAGCAGTCCCTGCTGGAGGAATTCGTCAAAGCCCACCGTCTGCAGGTCTACGACACCTATATCGACGACGGCTGGAGCGGCACCAGCTTCGACCGCCCGGCCTTCCGGCGCATGGTGGCGGATATCGAGGCAAAAAGGGTCAATCTGGTCATCACCAAGGACCTTTCCCGTCTGGGGCGCGACTATATCATGACCGGCCATTATATGGAGCGGTACTTCCCGGAGCACCGGGTGCGGTACATTTCCCTGCTGGACGGCATCGACACCGGCGTGGAATCCAGCGCCAACGACATCACGCCCTTCCGCGCCATTATGAACGACCTGTATGCCAAGGACATTTCCAAAAAGATCAAATCCGTCAAGCGGGATCAGCAGCGCAAGGGGCAGTTTATCGGCGGAAAGCCGGTCTATGGCTACAAAATGCACCCAACGGAAAAGCATCAGCTCGTCATCGACCCGGAGGCCGCCCCCACGGTGCGGCGGATCTTTGCCATGGCGCTGGAGGGCGTCAGCTGCCGGCAGATCGCCGCCGCGCTGAATCAGGAGGGCATCCCCTCCCCTGCCGTCTACTGCGGCCGGACTGCGGGACGCAAGGGGCCCTATGCCGGGCTTTGGAGCAGCGAGCGCATTTCCGATATGCTGCAAAACGAGACCTATATCGGCAGCATGGTGCAGGGGCGGCAGGTGAAGCTCAGCTACAAATCCAAAAAATGCCTGCATCAGACCCGGGAGCACTGGGTGGTGGTGAAAAACACCCATGCACCGCTGATCGACGCGGAGAGCTTTCAAAAGGCGGGGATGCTGCTCCGCAGCCGCAAGCATACCCGAAGCCGCACCTATGATTTTCTGCTGAAGGGGTTGATCTTCTGCCATGAATGCGGCTATCCCCTGGCCGTATTGAACCGGCCCGGCGCCAATGGGGAGGATGTGCTTTACTTCGTCTGCCGGACCCACCAGCGCTTCACGCAAAACAGCGCCTGCTCCCCCCACTGCATCAAGGAAAAGACGGTGACGGACGCGGTGCTCGCGAAGGTGCGGGAGGTCTGCCAAGATTATCTGACTGAGGAAGCATTGCTCCCCCCGGCGGAGCAGGCGGTGCGCGCCGCTTCTCCGCAAAGGGACGCCGCGGCGGAGCTTGCCGCGCTGCAGAGCAGGCTCGCCAGCCTGACGGAGCACCTGGACCGGATGTATACGGACCGGCTTTCCGGCCTTCTGCCGGAAGAGGACTTTCAGCGGCTCTTTGCCCGCGCCAAGGATCAGCGGGCGCGGCTGGAGGAGCAGCTCCGCGCCCGGCAACAGGCGGCTCCCGTCCCGCCGGAGGACCGGGCAAGGGAACTGGTACAGCGCTTTCTCCCCGCGGCCTGCGCCAGCCGGGAGCTGCTGGTGAGCCTGATCCGGCGGATCGAGCTGACGGAACGCCGGGAACTGCTGATCCAATTTCGTTTTTCTGCGCCTGAATGCTGAGCCTGCGCCGCCTGCGCGGCGTGATTTTTTCGCCCCCGCACTTACCATAAGCGCCGCGGGATGTATCCCGCATTGAAAAACGGGCGCTGGAAAAGCTGGCAAAATGCTTCGGCGAGGACGATTAAGCCGTTTCGCATATTTTGTTCGAAAAAAGCGATACTATGCCTGATGACAGAATCAGGAGGAATCGCATGATGAAAAAGCAATGGATCGCAATTCTGCTGGCGGGCCTGCTGGTCATGAGCCTGTCCGCCTGCGGCAAAAAACAGCCTGCTTCCGATCCCACGCCCAAGGATCCCAACCAGCAGCAGCCTTCGGAGCCGGGAGATCCCAACGCATCGGACACGCCGGGCACCTCGGATCAGGAGCCGGTCTTTCCGGATTCTCTGGCCCGGGCCGACGCAGAGGTCCGGCTGGATGAGCTGATCTCCGTCCTGGGCCGGAAGGAAGCGGACCTGGAAAACGCCATGAAGGATGTCAGCACCGTGGGCGACGCCGTTTCCGGCGCGCGGACCTACCGGCATAAGCTGCTGGGCATGGAATCCCAGGTCTCCTATGCCATCGGCGCCGACGGCACCATCGACAGGATCACCGTCACCACCGACGGCGACACTGCGGAGACCTGGCGCAGCGAGCTTCAGGACACGCTGCTGGCGCAGCAGCTGGAGGGGGAAACAGACGCCTGGCACTACAGCGACGCGGATGTTCACCTTTCCGCAAAGGATGGGAAAACCGTGGTGGTCCTGGAAAAAAAGACCGCCTGACGCAAAAAACAGCCGGGACGCCAAGTGCTCCCGGCTGTTTTGCTGCCGCCGCAATAAAAAACGCGGGGAAGCGTTATCTTCCCCGCAAACGATCCCGCCGGTCTCCTGCTGCTCAGGCGGTCACGCTGACTTTCCGTTCCAGACGGATCCGGTCCGCGATCATGGAGACAAACTCAGAATTGGTGGGTTTGCCCTTCAGGTTGGAGACCGTATAGCCAAAATAAGAATTGAGCACTTCCACATCGCCCCTGTCCCACGCGACTTCGATGGCGTGACGGATGGCCCGTTCCACCCGGGAGGAAGTGGTCTTGTATTTCTTCGCGATGGAGGGGTAAAGGACCTTGGTGATGGCGTTGACCACCTCCATGTCGTTTACCGCAAGGATAATGGAATCCCGCAGATACTGATAGCCCTTGATATGGGCCGGAACGCCAATGTCATGAATGATCTTGGTAACTCTCATTTCCAGATCCAGCTCCGGCATGAGCTGCTTTTTTCGGGGCAGAAAGGTGCCCTCCGTCAGGTTGAACTTGGACACTCTTGCCGCCAGGTCAGAAAGGTCGCAGGGCTTCATGGTAAAATACTGGACGCCCAGTGCTGCGGCTTCGCTGCTCATGGCATCGCTGGTGAAAAAGGAAAGCAAGAACACCGCCGGTTTCTTCCGGAGCTCTGCCTCCTGCAGTGTGCGCACAACGGCGAGGCCGTCCTTTTGGGGAAGCAGTGCGTCAACGATCAGGATATCCGGTTC
>USML01000088.1 GCA_900555855.1 uncultured Eubacteriales bacterium
CTTCTGTAAAGATATCCATGGGCTCGCCCTCCCGGATCTTCAGGGTGCGGCGGATCTCCTTTGGGATGACCACCCGGCCCAGATCGTCGATGCGCCGCACGATCCCAGTTGCTTTCATATCTGTATTCCTCCGATTCCTTCAGTTTCCCTCCTATTTTCTCCCGCGGCGGGAAAATTATGCGAAAAGCGGCGGGGTTTCCGGCTTGCAAAAAAAGGCATCCCCGGAGGGATGCCTTTGTGCCTGTTCGGCTTCAGTGGATGATCGTTTGCGCGGCGGGGCAGGCGGGCTGACCGTTTTCCTTCAGGAAGAAGACGCGGACGGTCACGCCGGTCTTCAGGGCGGGAAGGTTCAGCGTCAGCGTTCCGCCCTTTTGGGCGGCGTCTGCCGCGGCGCAGCCCAGCTGCTTGCCGCTGCCGTCATAGACCGCCGCCACGACCCTTTTGACATCGGCGGTGGCGCAGACGGTGAGCTGACCGTCCACAGGATCCATGCCTTCAATGCCGCAGAACAGCTGCTGGGCAAAGGCAAAATTGCTGAAGCTGGAGACGGTGAAGCGGACGCAGTTCTGCCTCAGCGCCTCGTCGAAAAAGACCTGATAGGGGAAGATCTCCTGCCAGTTGCCGTCGATCTTGTGCAGCAGCACCAGGAAGCTGGGGTTGATATTGTTCGGCAGGGGCAGGGTGATCAGCACGGGGACGGCCAGCGACTGGTGCTGCTCTTGCGCGTTTACGCCCTCCAGCGTCATGGAGAAGGGGATGGTGTTGTGGTACTGGGCGGGGTTGTTGGGAGCTTCCACGCTGACTGCTTCGGCCCTGTCGATCTTCAGCGAGACGGCGCTTCCGGCGGCCCCGTTCAGGCTTGCGCCCACGATGGAGACGCCGTTCTGCGCGTCTTTGATCTCCTTCGGTGCATCGCCCGTCACGGTAACAGTCGCAGGCCCGCCCACCAGCGCTTCCAGCGCCTGCAGCTTGTCGGCCACTTTAGTGGAGCCGCCGCCGCCGGTGCAGAGGGTGCTTGCCAGCGCATCCTTCTTTTCCGCAACGGCGGACTTCAGCGCGGTGGTTTGTTTCTCTGTCAGCTTCGCACCTTCGCTGGGCGTGTAGTCCGTCAGCAGCTGATCCAGCGCATCCGCCACCGTGGAGGGCGCGGTCAGCTGGGTGCTCTCCGCACTAAACGCCGACCACTGGCTGTGGCGGAAGCGGGTGATGTCGCCGCTCACGGCCCGGAGCCGGAACTGGCAGGTTCCGCTGCCAAGGAGATCCTTTACCCAATCCTGCAGCGTGTGCTTCAGCCCGTCGGAGGACAGCTCATCCATCGTAAGCGTATATTTGGTGCCGGTCTCGGCCTCTGTTTCCGGAGCCACGCAGCGGAACTGGATCTCATAGCCGTAAAGATCGTCGGCGCGGTTGATTTCATCGCTCCAGCAGGCGGTCTGCCCCTCCCAATGGAGGCCGGTGGGCGCGGCCAGCGCCGCTTCGGGGCGTTCATAGTGCCAGATCGGGGAGGTCGCCACCGGGCTGTCCTTATACTGCTCCTCATCGCCCACGGCCTGCACGGTGAAGTAATAATCTCCGCTTTCCCGGTCGGGATAGTCGCGATAGCTGCGCCAAAAAAGATCGTCAACGCGCCAGCTGTCCGGGTCATAGCGGCCGCTGTAGGCCGTTTCACGACGCGCCAGCGGCGTGGGGTTGCCCACCTGATAGAGAGTCCAGAGCAGATGATCCTGAAAGAGCGCGCCGGACTTGCAGCGGATATCGCCGGGGTAGTCGCCGGCCCAGGCAAGGTCGGTGGGCGCGTCCAGCGGGGTCAAGCGTTCCAGCTTTTTGGTGTTGAGGATCTCGAGCTCTTCGCTTGACATATGTCCGCCATCAGAGCGCTCCGGCCAGACCGTCAGGCGGCAGCCGGGGATCGCTTGAATGGTGAGCTTGATATCAAAGAGTTCGCTGTCATCCTCCCGGGCCACGGTCTCTACCTGAAGATACGCTTTCAGGGTGACCGGCGCATCCAGCCGGTCACGGCCGGCCCAGTTGGTGATATCGCCTGCAGAAAAGCCGTTTTTCGTCATGAACCAGACCACATGCTCCTCGGCGGCTTCTTCGTCAAAGTCATAGGAGGGGAGATAGGTCTCGGTTGCCATGCGCCGCTCCGAGAAGAAGCCCGCGGGGGGCAGGGCAATGTCCACCGGCAGGGTGTAAACGGTGTCGTCCTGCGCGGTGCATTGCAGCGTGCCTTGGCCGGGGAGGACGGAATCCAGCTGCCAGATGCCGTTCGCAAGCTTGGTGGCCTGCAGGGCATCCTGCGCGGTGCCCTCCGCCGGAAGGAAGGTCACGGAGGCAAGGTCCAGCAGGACAGATTCATCGCCGCTGCTCAGGAAAAAGCCCAGCCGGTTGCGGTAGCCCGCGTCGGTCTCCACAGAGCGGAAAAGGTTTTCGGAAAAGCTCCCGCTCCGCTGATAAAGCCGGAAGCCGAAGCGGGGCGCGGGATCCGAAAAAAGGAAGCTGGTATGCCGAGTAGATCTGTCCGCCAGCAGGAAAGATGCGTCCAGCATGAGACAACCGTCGACATATTGGTCGGAAAAAACGGCATTGGTAATCACAAAGCTGCAGACATTGGGATGATCAGACAACACCTCGGCAGTTACCGTCGCGGTGCTGCCCCTGACGACTGCCGCAGAAACCTCTGTGACCTGAATATTTTCGGTAAAGACGAAATAAAACGGTTGATTTAGAGGGCAATAGGCAGCGTGCTCCAGATAGGTCTCCTCCGTCAGCGTCGCGGCGGTGGAAAAGCCCTCGGAGGGCAGGACGCAGGCGGCCGCCATGCTGTAGCGCACGCCGGTTTCATCCGTATAGACCAGCCGGCCCGCGCCGAATGTCTCGAACCAGACAGAAGATGGCCACTCCTCTTCCTCTGCATCCCAAGAAAAGCTGATTGCGTCGGTGGCTGTGCCTTCGTCTGGAACAAAGACAATATTGACCTCTTTGTGATCAATCCGCTGGAAAGTCCCGTCAGCTAAAGGAATGCGGAAAAAGCCGCTGATGGACTCACGCGGCTCAAAGCGCAGCTCCGTCAGCGGGTCGGCTTCGTTGCCGTCCCAGCAGAAATAGAGCTGCCGGTCTTCGCCCGCCGTGCCGTCCGCCGCCAGGGCTGACGCGGGCAGCAGCGGCAGGCACAGGGCCAGCGCCAGCAGCAGACATAAGGTTTTTTTCATCATGCAGATCCCTCCCGTTTTTGTTTGTTTGGCGGCGCCGCCCCAAGGGGGTAAGCGGCCGCGTTCTGAAACATACGCAAGACAATTATATAATATTATATAATGGAGTGGGCAAGATTGTCAAATTCGCAGGCGCGGCGGAAACGCATCGGCGGGGGGAATTTTGCGGAAATGCTTTACTTTTTGTCGAAAACAGTGTATATTCTTTGCAGAAGGTAAAAGGCAAACCCGTCGAAAGGCGGGGACGCAAAGCTAAGTGTCTACGCGGAAATGCTCCGTAGGATCGACTGGCCGCACTCTGAAAGGGGCGCGGCTTTTTTGTTTACTTTTATTTGCGCAGAGAAAAGAGGTGCGGCATGAACCGGGTCTTTCGGGAGGAAAAGAAGTTTTTGCTTTCTCAGGCGGAGGCGTTGGCCGTGGGCCATCGGCTGGAGCAGATCATGCTGCCGGATCCCCACAACGGCGCGCTGGGCTACCGGATCCGGTCGCTGTATTTCGACAGCTTTGACGACCGGGATTTTTGGGAAAAGGCCGCGGGGATAGAGCTGCGGCGCAAGCTGCGGCTGCGGTGCTACGACCCCGGGGCGGACTTCGCCATGCTGGAGATGAAGCAGAAGCAGGGGCCGAACCAGCTCAAGCGCTCTCTGCGGGTGACGCGGGAGGACGCGCTCCGGCTGGCCCGGGGCGACTATGGGCCGCTGCTGCGCTATGCGGAGCCCTTTGCCGCCGAATGCTACGGCATGCTGCACTGCCACTGCTACCGGCCCCGGACCGTGGTGGAATACCGCCGCCGGGCCTTTATCGCAAAGGAAAACAAGATCCGCATCACCTTTGACAGCCGGGTCGAGGCCACGGAGAGCTGCTTCGACCTGTTTTCTCCCCGGCTGAACATGAACCCCGTGCTGGACCCTTACTGCGTGGTGCTGGAGGTCAAGTTCAACGGCTTTCTGCTGAGCTATCTCCGGCAGCTGATCAACAGCGTGGACAAAAGCGAGCTTTCCGTCAGCAAATATGCCCTGGCGCGGCAGCAGAGCTGCCTGACCAGACTATAATAGGAGGAACGACGCCATGAAACAACAGATCCTGGAGCTTTTCACTTCCCCGCGGGACATGGCCTGGCAGGACATCCTGCTGAACATCAGCATTTCGGCGCTGCTGGGCTTTTTCATCTTCCTTTCCTATGCCATCTCCCACCGGGGCACCATCTACAGCCGCAAGTTCAACGCCTCGCTGGTGATTTTGACGGTGCTTACCGGGACGGTCATGACCGTCATCGGCAACAACATCGCCCTTTCCCTCGGTATGGTGGGCGCCCTGTCCATCGTCCGCTTCCGGACGGCCATCAAGGATTCCCGGGATACGGTCTATATCTTCTGGGCCATCATCGTGGGCATCTGCTGCGGCGTGGGCGATTATCCCGTGGCCTGCATCGGCTCCGCCGTGACCTTTGCGGTGATCCTGCTTTTGGGCTGCATCAAGAGCGACAGCCGCATCCTGCTCATCGTCCGCGCCGGCCGGGGCCGGCAGCAGGCCGTCAAGGGGCAGGTCTACCAGCTGTTCCGGGCAAAGGCCATCCTCCGGGTGGAGAACACCACGGAGGAAAGCGTGGAGCTGATCTATGAGCTGACGCAGCGGCTTTTGCGCCGGGCGGAGCGGCTCACGCCGGACATTCCGGACAGCCTGTATGCTCTGGGCGAGATCGAATATGTGAACCTGGTGACCCAGAACGACGAGGTCTCCAACTGAAGCCAGCGCGGGAGAGGGGGCGAGATGCATGAAATACAAGGGCCTGGCCGCGGCGGCCTGTGCCGGGCTGCTGCTGCTTTCTCTGTTTCGGCTGCCCACGGGCTTTTCCGGCGACGCCCCCCGCTACCATCAGCACCGGGAGCGCCCGGCAGCCGCGCCCTGCGCCGGACATGACGGCGGGGCGGCGCTCTGCTCCCATCTGCCGCTGGTGCTCATCGACACCGACGGAACGGCCATTCCCGGCGTCCCCATCGCAGACAGCACCGACAGCCGCAGCGATGACCGCTTTACCACCACCGCCGACGGCAAAGCGCTGCTGCGGGCGCGGCTGAGCGTCGTCGACCGGCAGACGGGCAACAACCACCCCGGCGATGCGCCCACGCTGGAAAGCGTCATTGATATCCGCGTCCGGGGCAATTCCTCCCGCTATTTCGACAAAAAGGGCTATCTGATCAAGACCCTGCGGGACGATGGGGAAGACGCCCGGCGGGTGGCCATGCTGGGCATGGACGCCTTTGACGAGTGGGCGCTGCACGGGCCTTATCTGGACAAATCGCTGATCCGCAATTATATGTGGTATAACCTGGCGGGGGAGATCATGGACTATGCGCCCAATGTGCGCTTTTGCGAGGTGCTGCTCAACGGGGAATATCAGGGGCTTTATGTGATGACGGAGACCGTCGGCAGCAGCAAAAACGCCCGGCTCCGGCTGACGGAGCCGGACCGCGGCGCCACGGAGACCAGCTATGCCCTGCGGCTGGACCGGGGCAGCAGCAACCCGGTGAAAAACATCGAGAGCTTTTCCCAATATGCGCTGCGCAATCTGCAGGAGCTGGACATCGTCTATCCCGGGACGAAGCGGCTGACGCCGGAGCGGGCGGAATGGATCGCCCAGGATTTTTCCGACTTTGAAAAGACCCTCTATTCCTACGATTACGACACCCAGCCCTATGCCTGGTGGGAAAAGGCGGACAGAGACTCCTTTGCGGATTATTTTATCCTCAACGAGTTCACCTGCAATTACGACGCCGGCTGGCTCTCCACCTATATTTACCGGGATGTGCGGGGGAAATACCGGATGTGCATTTGGGATTTCAACTCCGCCTGCGATAATTACAGCCAGCCTGTGACCGAGCCGCAGCACTTTGAGCTGCAGCACAATGTCTGGTATTATATGCTCTGCAAGGACGAGGATTTTATCGAGACCGTCATCCACCGCTACCGGGAGCTGCGGCAGGGCATCCTCAGCGACGAGGCCCTGTGCGAATATATGGACGCGGTGGTGGAATGGCTGGGGCCGGCGGTGGAGCGCAATTTCTCCGTCTGGGGCTACACGCTGGACAAAAGCATGCTCTCCCCGGAGGAGCGCAACCCCCGCAGCCACGGGGAGGCGCTGGAGCAGATGAAGCGCTTCTGCAGGGAGCGGGGCCAATGGATGGACGAAAACATCGAGATCCTGCGGCAATACAGCCACATCTCCAAAAACAAGAAATTCAACCACTGACCGGCGCAAGGGAGGGCGGACGCCTTGAAAAAGTTTATGATCGTATTTTCCGTCCTGCTGCTGGCGCTGCTGGGCTACGACCTGCTCCGCTTCCGGCTGGGCTTTTCCTTCGGGCTTTTCCGGGAGGGGGAGCCAACGGCCTTTATGACCACCGACGCGGAAGCGATCTATATGGACCGGGGCGCGGGGCCGGAGCCGTTTACCGTCCGGGGCGTGAACCTGGGCGTGGGCATCCCCGGCAAATGGGCCACCGACTACGCCATCGACAAGGAGACCTATCTCCGCTGGTTTTCCCAGATGCAGGAGATGGGCGCCAACACCGTGCGGGTCTATATCACCCTGCAGGACGATTTTTACAACGCCTTTTACGAATACAACACCGCCCGGGAGGCGGCGGGGGAGGAGCCGCTCTGGCTGCTCCACGGCGTGTGGGTCAACGACTATGTGCAAAACTCCCACCGGGACGCCTACCACCGGGATTTTCTGGAGGCCTTCGTCCGGGACGGGCGCACCATGGTGGATGTGATCCACGGCAACAAGCGCATCTCCCTGGGCCGGGGCACCGGCTCCGGCTTTTACCGGCGGGATGTTTCCCGCTGGGTGCTGGGCTATATTTTGGGGGTGGAATGGGAGGATGTGACCGTCACCTACACCGACCATAAATATCCCCGCCTGGAGCCTTACCGGGGGACCTATCTTTCCGCCTCGGACGACGCCACCGCCTTTGAAGCCATGCTGGCCCAGGCCGGCGACCGGATCATCGCCTACGAGACCCGCCGCTACAAGCAGCA
>USML01000089.1 GCA_900555855.1 uncultured Eubacteriales bacterium
GCTGAGGGCCGCTTCTTCGAGCGGCCCTTTTCTTCGGTTTCTTTTTAGTACGCAACGCCCCAGAGGATCATCTTCTTTGCCTTGCGGCCGCAGATGGGGCAGGTCTCGCCCAGCTGCTCCTGCTGCAGGGGCATACAGCGGGAGGACATGCCGCCCTCCTCCTTCATCCTCAGCTCGCACTCCAGCTCGCCGCACCACATGGTCTTGATGAAGCCGCCCTTTTCCGCCTGCAGACGCTTGGCCTCCTCCAGAGAATCCGCCCGGGTGATGTGCTGCTCCAGGTTTTCCTTGGCCTTGCGATACATCCCCTGCTGCACCAGCTCCAGCTGCTCCTGCACGGCGCTTTCCAGCGCGTCCAGCGGCGTGACGGTCTTTTCGCCGTCGTTGCGGCGCACCAGGACGCACTGTCCGGCCTCCATATCCCGGGGGCCGATCTCCACCCGCAGGGGCACGCCCTTCATCTCATACTGGGCGCACTTCCAGCCCATGGAATTGTCGGAATCGTCCACCCTGACCCGCAGGCCCGCGGCGATGAGCCGATCCTTCAGGGCGTTGGCCGCGTCCAGAACGCCGGGCTTGTGCTGGGCCACGGGCAGGACGATGACCTGGATGGGGGCGATCTTGGGGGGCAGGACCAGACCGTTGTTGTCGCCGTGGGCCATGATCACCGCGCCGATCATGCGGGTGGTGGAGCCCCAGGAGGTCTGGAAGGGATACTGCAGCTTATTGTCCCGGCCGGTGAAGGTCACATCATAGGCCCGGGAGAACTTGTCGCCGAAATAGTGGGAGGTGGCGCCCTGCAGGGCCTTGTGGTCCTTCATCAGGCATTCCACGGTGTAGGTGGCCTCTGCGCCGGCAAACTTCTCCTTCTCGGTCTTCTGGCCGGGCACCACGGGGATGGCCAGCACATGCTCAAAGAAGTCCGCATAGCAGCGCAGCTGCTGCTCGGTCTCGGCCTGGGCCTCCTCTGCGGTCTCATGGAGCGTATGGCCCTCCTGCCACCAGAACTCTCTGGAGCGCAGGAAGGGGCGGGTGGTCTTTTCCCAGCGGATGACGGAGCACCACTGGTTATAGAGCATGGGCAGCTCCCGGTAGGAATGCAGCACATTGTGCCAATGGTCGCAGAACATGGTCTCGGAGGTGGGGCGGAAGGCCAGCCGCTCCTCCAGCTTCTCGCTGCCGCCCATGGTGACCCAGGCCACCTCGGGGGCAAAGCCGTTGACCAGCTCGCCCTCCTTTTTCAAAAGGCTCTCCGGGATAAGCACGGGCATGGCCACATTTTCATGGCCGGTCTTTTTGAACTCGGTGTCCAGAATGCGCTGGATATTTTCCCAGATGGCATAGCCATAGGGCCGCAGGATGGTAAAGCCCTTCACGCTGGCATATTCCACCAGCTCCGCCTTCCGGCAGATATCGGTATACCACTGGGTAAAGTCCTCCTCCATGGAGGTGATGGCGTTCACCGCCTTTTTTTCGTTGGCCATATTCGGCACCGTCCTTTGCGTCGTTGACTTGATTTCGCAGGGTAAAAGCACAGGCCGCCCCGTCGGACGGCCTGCATAGGGGTCGCTTGCAGTTTAGAAGATCGCCAGAACCGCGGTGAGCAGGATAAACGCCACCGCCAGGATCACCGTGACCTTCTGCAGCTTGGCTTCCACAGAACGGCCCTTGTTCTTGCCGAAAAAGGTCTCCGCCGCGCCGGACATGGCGGAGCCAAGCCCTTCGGACTTTCCGTTCTGCAGCAGGATGAGCACGGTGATGACCACGCACACCAGCACCTGCAGGATGGTCAGGATCAGTTCAACAGTAGGATTCATAATAACAGGCCTCCAGTTATGATTGAGCCGGATGACTCCGGGGATAGCTACAGCACTATGCATTTTACCACAAAAAAATGGCAAAAGCAAGCCATTTTTCCCTTCAAATCAGGGGAAAATGGGATTTTTTATGTCCGGACCGCGCCAGAACGCCTCGCCGCCTCCGCAACGGCTGCCGCCACGGCCGGGCAGACCCGGGGATCCAGCGCGGCGGGCAGAATATGGGTGGGCGAAAGCTCGTTTTCCGGGATCAGCGCGGCCAGCGCATGGGCCGCCGCCAGCTTCATCTCATCGTTGATCTCCCGGGCGCCTGCATCCAGCGCGCCCCGGAAAATGCCCGGAAAGGCCAGAACATTGTTCACCTGGTTGGGATAGTCTGAGCGGCCCGTCGCCGCCACCAGCGCCCCGGCTGCCAGCGCCTCCTCCGGGAAGATCTCCGGCGTGGGGTTGGCGCAGGCAAAGACGATGGCGTTTTTCGCCATGGTGCGGACCATCTCGGGCTTAAGCACGCCGGGGGCGGAGACGCCGATGAACACATCCGCCCCGGGCAAAACCTCCGCCAGCGAGCCGCGGCGCTTTTCCGGATTGGTCTGCCTTGCCATCTCCAGCAGGTCACCGGTAAGATCCGGCCGGCCCTCATAGACGGCGCCGCGGATATCCGTCATGATCACATTGCGCAGGCCCACAGAGCAGAGCAGCCGGATGATGGCCGTGCCGGCGGCGCCGGCCCCGGAGGTGACCACGCGGATCTCCTCCAGCGACTTTCCCGCCAGCTTCAGTGCATTGAGCAGACCCGCAAGGACGATGACGGCGGTACCGTGCTGATCGTCGTGGAACACGGGGATATCGCAGCGGGCCTTCAGCTTCCGCTCGATCTCAAAGCAGCGGGGGGCGGCGATGTCCTCCAGATTGATGCCGCCGAAGGAGCCGGCCAGCAGCGCCACCGTCTCCACAAACCGGTCCACCTCCTTGGTGCGGACGCACAGGGGGACGGCGTCCACCCCGCCGAAGGCCTTGAACAAAGCGCATTTGCCCTCCATCACCGGCATGCCCGCCTCCGGCCCGATATCGCCCAGACCCAGGACGGCGGAGCCGTCGGTGACCACGGCCACCAGATTGCCCCGGCCGGTATAGGTATAGCTCAGCGCCGGATCCGCCTGGATCTTCAGGCAGGGCTCCGCCACGCCGGGGGTATAGGCGATGGAAAGCTCGTGCGCGTCGTTCAGGGGGCATTTGGGCACGATCTCCAGCTTGCCCCGCCAGCGCTCGTGGGCCAGCAGGGCCTCTTCCCGCAGGTCCATGCTCATTTCCTCGCCATGGCCGCGCGGACGGCCCGGACGATATGCTCGGCGGTCAGATCGAAGCGGCGGCGCAGGAAGTCCTCCGTGCCCACCTCGCCGAACTCATCCTCCACGCCCACCATTTCCACGGGCACGGGGCAGCTGCGGCTGAGGCTGTTTGCCACGGCGGAGCCAAGGCCGCCCAGAATGTTGTGGTTTTCGGCCGTGACCACGCAGCCGCAGCTGCGGGCATATTCCGCCAGCGTCTCGTCGTCCATGGGCTTCCAGGTGAAGGCGTTGAGGACGGCGATCCGGATGCCCTCCTGCTCCAGCAGGGCGGCGGCCTTCAGGGTCTCGCCCACCATGATGCCGGAGCAGACCACGGCGGCGTCGGTGCCCTCCCGCAGGCGGGCCAGCTTGCCCAGCTGGAACTGGGAGCCCGCTTCAAAGACGCCCACGGCGTTTTTCCGCAGCAGGCGGATGTAATAGACGCCATATTCCTTCTCCAGCGTCTGGAGCAGCCAGCGGAGCTGGACGGAGTCGGTAGGCTCCACCAGCGTGATCTTGGGAATGGACATCAGCGTGCCCATATCCTCAAAGGGCATATGGGTGCCGCCGTTGTAGGCGGCGGTAACGCCGGGGTCGGAGCCCACGATGCGCACATTCGCCTTGGCGTAGGCGCAGGAAATGAAGATCTGGTCCACGCAGCGGCGGGAGGCAAAGGGCCCGAAGGAATGGGCAAAGGGGATCATGCCGGCGGCGGAAAGGCCCGCGGCCACGCCGATCATGTTGTTTTCCTGAATGCCACAGTCCACGGCCCGGTCGGGAAACTCCTGAAAGAAGGGCTTCACGCCGGAGGACCCCACCAGATCGGCGTCCAGAATACAGATCCGGTCGTTTTCCCGGGCCAGCTCCTGCAGCGTCTGGCAATAGACGGCCCGCATCTCCCGGGCTTCCTTTTCAAACACGGATTTTACCTGATACATCTCTGCCATCCTCCTTTTACGCCTTGCGCGCCGCGTCCAAAACGGCCTGGGCGTGCTCCAGGCTGGGCGCGATCTGCTCCGGGGTGAACTTCATGTGGTGGCAGGGGAAGGTCTCCTCCGCCAGCAGACAGCCGTGGCCCTTGACAGTGTCCAAAATGATCATCACGGGCCTGTCGCTCTGCGCCTTGCCGGCCTCGATGGCCTCCAGAATGGCGTCCACATCGTGGCCGTTGACCTTACGGGTGAACCAGCCGAAGGCCTCAAATTTGTCTACCATGTCGCCCAGATCCAGAACATCCTCGCAGGCGCCGTCCAGCTGCTGCTTGTTCAGATCCACAAAGGCGATCAGATGATCCAGCATGTGGTGGGCGGCAAAGGCCGCGCCCTCCCAGACCTGGCCCTCGTCACATTCGCCGTCGCCCAGCACCAGATACACATAGCTGTCGTTGCGGCCCAGCATCCGGTTGCCCAGCGCCAGCCCGCAGGCGGTGGAGATGCCCTGGCCCAGGCTGCCGGTGGTCATGTCCACGCCGGGGGTCTTGTTCCGGTCGCAGTGGGAGGGAAGATGGGTCCCGCCCTGATTCAGCGTCAGCAGCTCCTCCATGGGGAAAAAGCCCCGCAAGGCCAGCGTGGCATAAACGGCGGGGCCGGCGTGGCCCTTGCTCATCACCAGCTTGTCCCGCTCCTCCCACTGAGGATGCTTGGGATCATAGCGCATTTCCCTGCCATAGAGCACGGCCAGCAGCTCCACCACGCTCATGGCGCCGCCGATGTGGCCAAAGCCCAGATGGGCCAGCTCCTTCAGCGTCTCCACCCGGATCTCCTCGGCAAAGACGCGCAGCTCCTTGTTTTTTTCCATGTTTTACACCTGCTTCTCCTTTGGTTTTGCTTGGATTCCTAACAATTGATTTTACCATAGCAGCAGGGGCTTTTCAATCCCTTCGCAGGGCTTTTTGCGGCCGTGGCGAGGAAGCTTTTCCTCCAGCGCGCCGCACAGTGCCTCCAGACACCGGTCGCACAGGACGATCTCCCCCTCCCGCAGCAGCTGCCCGCGTTCGCCGCAGATCATGCAGGCGCTTTGGCCTTGCTCGTTCTGTTTCAAGTGGCTTCACCTCCCTTGCCCCCATCCTACGGGCCAAGGACGGAAGCAAACAGAAAACGGCTTCCCGGAAGGCTTCTGCGGAAGGCTTCCCGGAAGCGCTTCATTGGGCATTTCCGAAAAAATGCGCTGTAATAGGGCCAAAAGGAGGGAAACATCCCATGATTTTCAAAACAGCATCGCAAACCCTTTCTCCCCAGGAGCTTTCGCTCCATGTGGAGCGCTTTCTGCGGCAGGAGCTTCCCCGCAGACAGCGGCTGACAGAGTATTACCAGGGACAGCAGGGCGTCCGCAAGGGGCCTGTGGCCCAGGGGCGGCCGGACAATCAGCTGGTGGCCAATTACGCCAAATACATCACCGATGTGCACACCGGCTATTTCATGGGTCAGCCGCCCACGCTGACCTTCGAGCGCCGCCGGGTGCAGGAGCGCATGAACCGGGCGCTGGAGGAGGCGTCGCTGGGCCGGCTGCTCTATGCCGCCGCCCGGGACATGAGCATCTGCGGCGAGGGCTATCTGCTGGCCTATCTCACCGGCTATGGCCCCCGGCTGGCCCGGCTCTCGCCGCTGGAGACCTTTGTGATCACCCGGGGCGTGGCGGGCGAGGAGGCCGCCGCCGTCCGCGTTCATACGCTGGGAGCCGACCGGGCGCAGGGCGAGCTTTATCTGCCCGGCCAGCGGCTGGATTGGGAAATGCACGGCCGCCTGCTGACCTTCGGCAAGGCGGAGGCTCTGCCCTTTTCCGGCCTGCCGGTGATCCGCTTTACCAACAATCTGGACGGCACCGGCGATTTTGAACCGGCCACCTCCCTGCTGGACGCCTATAATGTCCTGCTTTCCGGCGCCATGGACGATATGCAGAGCGTGGCCAACGCCTTTCTGGCCCTCTACGGCGCCATGGGCACCACCCAGGAGGACATCGATCGGGCCAACCGCAGCCGGGTCCTCTGCATGGCAGACAACGGCCGGGCGGAGTTCGTGGTGAAAAATGTCAGCCCGGACACCGTGGCCCTGCTCAAGACCACGCTGGTCAACGATCTGCTGGCCATCACCATGACGCCCAATCTGCAGGACGCCGCCTTTGCAGGCAACAGCTCCGGCGTGGCGCTGGAATATAAGCTCTGGGGCATCGAGCAGGCCCGCTCCGGCAAGGAGCAGGGCTTTTCCGGCGGACTGTATCATATCGTGGGCCTGTTTTATCAGGGCCTGCGTCAGCTGGGCGCGGAGGCCGGCGGCAGCTGCACGGCCCGCTTCTATAAAAACCTGCCGCAGGATGTAAGCCGGATCTGCGAGGATCTGAAAACGCTGGGCACCACCGTCTCCAACCGCACCAAGCTGGAGCTGCTGCCCTTTATCAAGGACGCGGATGCGGAGATGGATCGGATGTCTGCCGAAAAAAAAGAACAGGAGGACGCATAATATGGAGTCCATGAACGCGCACGAGCTGCAGGAGCAGGTGCAGGAGCAGGTACAGGAGCAGGTACAGGAGCAGGAGCAGGCAGCCCCGGAGGCGCCTCCCGTAAAGGAGCCTCAGACGGTGGCGGCCCTGCAGCAGGAGCTGCAGGCGCTGAAGGAGGAAAAAACCCGCCAGCTGCTGCTGGAGGAGGTCCGCGGAATTCTGGAGGACCGGCAGGTCCCCGCCGCCTTTGCAGGCTTTCTTCTGGGGCCCGATCCGGAAAACACCCGGCAAAACGCCGCGGAGTTCTGCCGGCAGTATGAGCAGGCGCTGCGGCAGGCAGTCGCTTCCCGTCTGCCCCGGAGCCAGCCCCGGGATTTTGACGCCGCCCGCCCCCGTCCCTCCCGCCGGGGCATCTTCCGGCATTAAGCAAGCATCAAAAAAGGACAGGCTTTGCCTGTCCTTTTGGAGACTGTCGAAAAACCGCTTCGCTGGGTTTTTCTCGACAGTTCGGCTCCGGCCT
>USML01000090.1 GCA_900555855.1 uncultured Eubacteriales bacterium
CCTGCAACACCACCACCTGCTTCATGCCCTATATCAACGCCTTCTTCCAGCCCCGTCAGCAGTCTGACCGGCCCAAGGTCGTGCCCGACGGCGCTGTGAACTTCGCCTTCATCGGTCAGTTTGCCGAGACGCCTCGTGACACCATCTTCACCACCGAGTATTCCATGCGTACCGGTATGGAGTCGGTCTACACCCTGCTGGACATTGACCGGGGCGTGCCGGAGGTCTGGGGCAGCAAGTACGATGTGCGGGAGATCCTGCGCGCCTGCTACTACGCCATCGACAAAAAGCCCATCAGCGAAGCGCCCCTCTCCTTTGCGGAGAGGGAGCTGATCAAGGTGGCTCTGCGCAAGGTCAAGGGCACAGATCTTGAGCTTCTGCTGAAGGAAAGCGGCCTGATCGAATAACTCAAATAAAAAAAGCCCGCCCCAATCGGGCGGAAAGAAAGGGCTGCAGCGTAACGATGCGCTGCAGCCCTTCTGTTTTATCCATGCGCCTTCCGCAGAAATGCGGTCAAAAGTGCGGCGCCGGCGCTGACAAAAAGAATCTCTCCAAGAAAGGGGATCAGAATAAACGCATCACTGCTGATCCCAAACATGAGATTTTTTAAGATCAGCAGCAGCCCGGCGCCGGCGACTGAACCGAGAATGACGACTATGCTTCGCTTTGGAACTGTAAAAAATCCAAAGAGGATCCCCAGAAGAACCAGCGCGGTTTCTGCAATAAAAATCGGGCGTAGGGCCGGTTCGCTCCAGCCGGAAAGAAGAACGCCTATGCCGCTGCAACAGATCGCGTAAATCATATGGCGCTCCTTTCTGTTGTTCTATTTTGCTTCCTTCAACCTCAAGCAGGGGATATCCGCTTACTTTCATGATAAGGCCAAACGATTTATATGTCAATATGCTTTATCAACACTCACAAAAAATCGTCATATTCGTCTATTGCGATGATATCTTTTTGTGAAAGCTTACAGGTGCGATCAAAAGAAGGCGCTGTATTCAGCCTTGACTGAATACAGCGCCTTCTATGGAGTCTGTTCTTTTATGCTTTACTGGGGCAGCTCTGCGGCCTTGCAGATGATGGAAGCGTCATACTTCTCGCAAATGCAGACCAGGTAGCCGCCGGTCTGGCCGTCGTCCACATCAAAGTAAGAGGCCTTGACGCTGTGGTCGTTCCAGCCGGAAGCAAACTTGCCGCCTTCGTTCAGCATGTTGTTGGCGCGCAGTCTGCCGTAGTTCAGGTCGGTCAGGGGCATAACCTTGCCGTTGGGCAGGGTCAGGTTCTCGCCATCCTGGACCACATCGGCCAGCGCAATTGCAAAGCAGGACTTCTCGGGCTTGTTGGTCAAAACGGGGGTCGCGCCAGTGGTGTCAAACTCAAAGGTGGCGCCCAGGTATTCCCAGGCTTCGCCTTCCAGACCCAGATCAGCCCAGGCCAGCTTCAGGGAGCCGGTGCGCTCCATACCGTCGCGCTTATAGCGGCCGATCTCCACCATGCCGGCATCCGCCAGAACGCCGATGCGGTCGTCACCGGAGGAGCCGGGCGTCTCGATGACCAGCGTGTAGGAATCCGTCATATCCAGAGCGCCGGTGAACACGCCGTCAGGATCGGTATCCTCGGGGGCAATGGCCTCGCCGGGCAGCATCTGCGCGGAAACGACGATGCTCTGATTGTACTTCTCGCAGTTCAGGAACACATAGTAGCCGGTGGTGTTGTCAAAGAAGTCGGCGTCCACGCTCAGGTCGTTCCAGCCCATGACATACTTGCCGCCTTCATTGATCAGGCTGTTGGGACGCATGATGCCGTTGTTCAGGTAGATGTACTTGAACTCCACGCCGTTGGGCAGGGAGACGGCGTCTTCGCCCAGGGTGATATCGCCCACGGGCACCACATAGCAGCACTTCTCGGGCTTGTTGGTCAGGACGGGCTTTTCGCCGGAGATATCAAAGATAAAGGTGGCGCCCAGATACTCCCAGGCTTCGCCCTCCAGACCCAGCTCGCTCCAGTCAAACTCCAGAGCATCGATGCGCTTGCTGCCCAGCTTGTTGTACTGGCCGATCTCGACCTTGCCTGCGGCAGCGCGGACGCCGATACGCTCGTTGCCGGTGGTGCCGGGCGTCTCGATCACGATATTGTAATCCTCCGTCTTGTCCAGAATGCCCTCAAAGGTCGTGGAGGTCTCTTCCACGGGGGGATTCTCACCCTGCTGGTCTTCCGCAGGCTGCTTCTGGTCGTCGTTGCTGGGGGTCTGCCCGTTATCCGTGCCGCAGCCAGCCAGCAGAGCCAGCAGCATCATGGCGGCCAGAATCAAAGACAATGCTTTTTTCATGGTTGTTTCTCCTTTACGAATTATTCTTCGTTTGCATAGATGTGCAAGCTTTGATGCTTCGAATTATAATCTCTGCCGAAGAATTTGTAAACTGTTCCCGGAAAAGAATTTCAATTTTCATTAAGATTTCACATTAAATCTTAACTTGGCCTTCAAATTCTATGGAATCTGCCGTTGCCATTTGAAGGCGTTCTGATTAAAATATGGAGTATATTTTATCTGCATATTGTGGATTTTCATACAATTCAAGGTTGCAGAAATCAAATTTCTTTAGGAGGACGAAACATGAAAAAAATCTTGGCTGTTCTGTTGGCCTCGATGATGCTTCTGGGCCTGCTGGCCGGCTGCGGTTCCGACAACGGCACCAACAGCAACGGCGAAGGCGGCACCAGCAACGGCTCCGCCGATGTGCCGAAGGAGGATCTCTCTCAGGTCACCACCCGTGCCACGGAAATGCTGGGCTTTACGCTGGCGGACAAGCAGGAGATCCGCTCCGTATATTCCGGCGAAGTCTCCACGCTGAACTATCTGACCACCACCTCTACCGGTGAGTTTGGTCTCTGCGCCAACTTCATCGACAGTCTGGTGGACTATGACCAGTACGGCGTGATGGTCCCCGGTCTGGCTGCATCCTGGGAAATCAGCGATGACGGCCTGACCTATACCTTCCACATCCGGGAAAACGCCACCTGGGTCACCTGGAAAGGCGAATATTACGCCAATGTCACTGCCGACGATTTCGTCGCCGGTCTGGAATATGTTCTGGACCGCGCCAACGGCTCCACCTCCGCCGGCTTTGCCTATCCTGTCATTAAGAACGCAAAGGCCTATTATATGCAGGAGATCACGGACTTCAGCCAGGTGGGCGTCAAGGCCGTGGACGAGCGCACGCTGGTCTACACGCTGGAAGAGCCCTGCCCCTATTTCCTCTCTCTGACCAGCTATATGTGCTTCTGGCCCGTGTGCCGCGCCTTCCTGGAAGAGGTCGGCGATGACTTCGGCACCTATAACGACTGCATCCTTTACTGCGGCGCTTATATCTTCTCCGAATTTGAGCCGCAGGTCCGCAAGGTCCGCACCAAGAACCCCACCTACTGGGACATCGAAAATGTCCATATCACCAAGATCACTTCCACTTATAATAAGGAAGCGGCCGCGGTCTCTCCCGACCTGTATCTCCGCGGCGAGATCACCTCTCTGGATGTTCCCAGCTCCCTGCTGCAGGATTGGATGAACGATCCCGAGAAGAAGGACATGATCCGTCCCTCTTCCCTGAGCTTCTACAGCTATTTCTACTGCCTGAACTTTGACCCCCATTTCTCCGAGGATTATGAGCCGGAGAACTGGAAGAAGGCCGTAAACACCACATCCTTCCGCCGCTGCCTGTTCTATGCGCTGGACCGTCACGGCGCCCTGATGACCGTGGATCCCTATGATCCCGACCATATCATCATCAATACCTTTACGCCCCCGGATTTCGTCGCCATGGACGGCTCTGACTTTGTCAACATCGGCGGCATGGCGAAATACACCAACGACGAAAACAACCTGTTCAATCCCGATCTGGCGCTGGAGCTGAAGGAGCAGGCCATTGCCGATCTGACGGCAAAGGGCGTCACCTTCCCCATCAAGATCCTGATGCCCTACAACGGCGGCGCCACCTGGGGCAACCGCTGCCAGGTCATCAAGCAGCAGATGGAGAGCCTGCTGGGCTCTGATTTCATCGAGGTCTGCTTCGAGGCCTACAGCTCCTCCTTCCTGGATTCCACCCGCCGCTGCGGCAACTACGCCATGCAGGAGTGCAACGAGGAAGCCACCTTTGCCGATCCCGACACCTTCTCCATGATGTTTGACGAGGACAACAACTTCTCCTTCTTCTATGCCTGCGAGGAAGTGGATGAAAACGGCAAAAACCTGTTTGATGTCTACATGGAGAAGCTGAACTACGCCAAATCCCAGACCACGGACCTGAGCGAGCGCTACAAGGCCTTTGCCGATGCAGAAGCTTATCTGCTGGACAATGCGATCGCCATCCCCTTTGGCCTTGGCGTGCTGGGTGCGGGCTACACCTCCAGCCATACCAACCCCTTTGAGGGCGCCTGGTCTCCGCTGGGCGTTTCCAATGAACGCTATAAGTACAGCTATGTCTATAACGAGACCATGAACTCCGAGCAGTATTACAAGCTTCAGGAACAGTGGGAAAAGGATAAGATCGCTGCACTGCAGGCTGCTGGCCAGTAATTCAAACAACGGCGGCCATTCCGGATAACAATTCGTGGGGGCCGGGATTTTTCCGGCCCCTGTCCTTTTCTAAATCTGAAGTGAGGCTGAAACACATATGGGAAAATACATTCTTAGCCGGCTTTTACGGTCGGTCATCACCCTGGTGGTCATTATCTCCGTTGTCTTCTCCCTGCTCCGTCTGATGCCCGTGGAGGGCTACTTCGGTGCGGGCTACGACAAGCTGGCGCCTGAGGTGGTGGACGCTTATCTGGAAAGCATCGGTCTGAAGGACCCGCTCTACAAGCAGTTATTTGATTTCTACAAAAACGCCCTGCAAGGTGAATTTGGCAAATCCATCAATTACCGTAAAAATGTCGATGTCACCAAGATCATCGCGCCAAAAGTGAAATACTCCGTCTACTTCGGTCTGGCCTCGCTGGGCATCAGCCTGGTGGTCGGTCTGCTGCTGGGCGTTTTTATGGCCCGCTACAAGGGTCATGCCTTGGATCGGGTGGGTACGGTCTACATCGTATTGATCAACTCCGTCCCCTCGGCAGTCTATTATCTATTTATCCAATCCAAGATCTCCTCCTGGCTGTCGCTGCCCATGATCTTCGATCAGGACCGGCCCATCAGCTGGGTCCTGCCGGTGATCTCCATGTCTCTGGGCAGCATCGCTTCCTACGCCATGTGGATGCGCCGCTATATGGTAGACGAGCTGAACAAGGATTACATCCGTCTGGCCCGTGCCAAGGGCATCGGCCCTCGCAAGACCATGCTGAACCATGTGCTGCGCAACGCTTTTATCCCTATGGCGCAGTATCTCCCCTCCTCCATGCTGCTGACGATCTCCGGCTCCATCTATGTGGAGTCTCTGTATTCCATCCCCGGCATGGGCGGTCTGCTGGTAGACGCGATCCAGAAGCAGGATAACCCCCTGGTGCAGATCCTGGTCATCGTCTATTCCGCCATCGGTATTTTCGGTCTGGTGCTGGGCGATATTGCCATGGTCATCGTTGACCCGCGCATCAAGCTCGGCAAAAAGGGAGGCAACCGCTAATGAGTAAGAGAATCGAACAGGTCGCCCGCGGCTTTGAAGATCTGAATCCCGGTCTGTTCCGGCGGCATGAGTTCAAGACGGCGGAGGCAGAAGCCATCACCTATTCCAACTATTCTTATTGGCGCAGCACCTGGAAGGCCTTCATCAAGCATAAGATCGCCGTGTTTCTGCTTTGCCTGATCGCGGTTTTGCTGCTGTTTACCGTCATCCAGCCCCTGCTGCCCGATCAGAAGGATCCCAACTATATCAACATCAACGCCGAGACCGGCTATCAGGACCTGAATGTCCAGCCCTGCAAGGAATATTGGTTTGGCACCAACTCCATCGGCCAGGACCTTTGGGCCCGGATCTGGGCCGGCACCCGCACCTCCCTGCTCATCGGTATTCTGGTGGGCGTTATCAACTGCGTCATGGGCATCATCGTGGGCGCCATCTGGGGCTATGTGCGCAAGCTGGATTTCATCATCACCGAGATCTATAACATCATCAACAACATCCCCACCACCATCCTGCTGATCCTGCTCACCTATATCATGCGGCCCAGCATCCAGACCATGGTCATGGCCATGTGCTGCACCGGCTGGCTGAGCACCGCCCGCTATATCCGCAATCAGGTCATCATCATCCGCGACCGGGAATACAATCTGGCCTCCCGCTGCCTTGGCACCGGGACGAAAAAGATCATCACCAAAAACCTGCTGCCCTATCTGATCTCCGTGATCATGATGCAGCTGGCCCTCTCCATCCCCGGCACCATCGGCTGGGAGGTCTTCCTGACCTATATCGGCCTGGGCCTGCCGCTGGAGACGCCGTCGCTGGGCAATCTGGTCAACGAAGGCCGCGTCCTGATGCAATCCCCCGCTCTGAGCTATCAGCTGTGGTTTCCCGCGGCCGTATTGTCCATCATCACCATTTCGTTCTATGTGCTCGGCAATGTTTTCGCAGACGCCGCCGATCCCCGGAACCATATGTAAAGGAGGAGGCTGTTGATTATGGAACATACCCCTGAAAAGGAAGTCATCCTCAGCGTGAAGGATCTGGTGGTCAAGTTCAATCTGCGCGGTCAGGTGCTCACGGCCATCCGCGGCATCAGCATGGACCTGTATAAGGGCGAGAGCCTGGCCATCGTAGGCGAGTCCGGCTCCGGCAAGTCCGTGTTTACCAAGACCTTCATGGGTCTGCTGGATAAAAACGGCTGGGTGGACTCCGGCTCCATCCTGTATAAGGGCCACGACCTGGCCAAATATAAGACGGAAAAGGAATGGGATACCATCCGCGGCAGCCAAATCGCCATGGTGTTTCAGGATCCCATGACCTCCCTGAACCCGCTGAAGACCATCGGCA
>USML01000091.1 GCA_900555855.1 uncultured Eubacteriales bacterium
CTCGGAGATGTGTATAAGAGACAGGTGCTCGCAGCCATAGTAATAATAGCCGCTCTTGGATTTTTTCTTCAGCAGCCGGGCGCCGCACTTGGGGCAGGGCACGCCGGTGTCCTGGGTGATGGGCTTGGTGTTTTTACACTCCGGATAGCCCGGGCAGGCCAGGAATTTGCCGAAGCGGCCGTTTTTAATGACCATTCTGCGGCCACAGAGCTCGCAGACCTCATCGGATTCCTCATCGGGGACCTTGATGCGTTTTTTGTCCAGATCGATCTCCGCCTGCTGCAGCTCCGCGGAAAAGTCCGCATAAAACTTCCGCAGGATCTCCCGGTAATCCACCTTGCCGGCTTCCACCTCGTCCAGCTGAGCCTCCATGGAGGAGGTGAACTGGACATCCACGATATCCTGAAACTTGTCGATCATCAGGTCGGTGACGGCTTCGCCCAGATTGGTGGGCCGCAGGGCCCGGCCCTCCTTGGCCACATATTCCCGGTCCAGAATGACGGAAATGGTGGGCGCATAGGTGGAGGGGCGTCCCACGCCCTTTTCCTCCATGGCCTTGATCAGGGAGGCCTCGGTGTAGCGGGCGGGAGGCTGGGTAAAATGCTGCTTCGGATCTACCGCGCGGTATTCCGGCGCGTCGCCAGGCTGCAGGCCGGGCAGCGGAGAAGCGTCGCCCTCCTTCTGCTCGTCGGTGCCCTCCTCATACAGGGCCAGAAAGCCCGGGAAGGCCACGCTCTGGCCGGTGGCCCGGAACAGATAGCCGCCGCAGCCGATGTCTGCCGAGACGGTATCCAAAATGGCGTCGCTCATCTGGCAGGCGATAAAGCGCTCCCAGATCAGCTTATACAGGCGGTACTGATCCGCCGTCAGGCTCCGGCGGACGCTCTCCGGCTCCAGGCCGGGATTGGCGGGACGGATGGCCTCGTGGGCGTCCTGCGCGGATTTTTTCTGGGGGAAGACCCGGGTCTTGGCGGGCTGATATTCCGCGCCGTAGCGGCCGGCGATATAGGCCCGCGCCGCGGCGGAAGCCTCTGCGGCGATGCGCAGAGAGTCGGTACGCATATAGGTGATGAGACCGGTGTGGCCCTGGCCCTCCAGCTCCACGCCCTCATAAAGCTCCTGTGCCACCGCCATGGTGCGCTTGGCCGTCATGCCCAGCTTGCGGGAGGCCTCCTGCTGGAGGGTGGAGGTAGTAAAGGGCGGCGCAGGCTGGCGCTTTTTCCGGGCGTTTTTCACGGTCTTCACCTGATAGGGCTGGCCGTCGATGGCGGAAAGCACCGTCTGAACGCTCTGCTCGTCGGGCAGCTCCAGCTTACCTGCCTCCGTACCAAAGAAATGTGCAGTGAAATCCCGGGCGTTCTGCCGGAGCACCACATCAATGCTCCAGTATTCCACCGGCTGGAAGGCGCGGATCTCCCGCTCCCGGTCCACCACCATGCGGGTGACCACGCTCTGGACGCGGCCGGCGGAAAGGCCTGTGCGGACCTTGCGCCACAGGAAGGGCGAGAGCTTATAGCCCACGATGCGGTCCAGAATCCGCCGGGCCTGCTGGGCGTCCACCAGATCCATGTCGATGCCGCGGGGGTGCTGGATGGCGTCGGTAACGGCGGTGCGGGTGATCTCGTTGAAGGTGACCCGCTGGCTCTTTTCCGGCGCCAGCTCCAGCAGCTGCTGCAGATGCCAGGAGATGGCTTCGCCCTCCCGGTCCGGGTCGGTGGCGAGATAGACGAAATCCGCCTCCTGAGACGCGGTCTTCAGCTCGCGGATGATCTTGTCCTTGCCCTCGATGGGGATATAGGTGGTCTTGAAATCATGGTCCACATCCACGCCCAGTTCCTTTTTGGGCAGATCGCGAAGGTGTCCCATGGACGCCTTGACCTGAAAGCCGCTGCCCAGGTAGCGGGTGATGGTCTTGGCCTTGGCGGGGGATTCCACAATGAGAAGCTTTGCCATGTATTTCCTCCATTTCACCGAAACGGTCGTTTTCAGATTTTTTCATAGGTCTGGCCGGGCAGCTGACGGATCCGGCCCTTGAGCTCCAACAGCGTCAGGCGGCTGAGCAGCGTATTCACCGGGATGCCTGTACGGCGGCTGATCTCATCCAGCTGCAAAGGCTCCTCCAGCGCCGCCAGCACCGGATCCTGCTCCGGCGCGGCCTTGGGCGCAGGCTGCGGCAGGCCGGCGGAAGCCCGGCTCTGGGGTCTGCGGCGGACCTCCGGCAGGCCCTCCGGCGTCTCCCGGAAGGCATAGCGCCCGGCATATTCCTCCAGAATATCCCCTGCGCTCCGCACCAACTTCGCGCCGTTGGCGATCAGGTCGTTGCAGCCCTCGCTGGAGGGCACATCCACCCCGCCGGGAACGGCGAACACATCTCTCCCCTGCTCCAGCGCCAGCTCGGCGGTGATCAGCGAGCCGGACTTCATGGGCGCTTCCGCCACCACCACGCCCAGGCTCAGGCCGCTGATGATCCGGTTGCGCCGGGGAAAAAAGGACGGATGGCCCGCCTTGCCCGGTGGATATTCGCTGATGGCCGCGCCCTGATACAAAATATCCCGCAGAAGGCCCGTGTTGGACGCGGGATAGCAGTGGTCGATGGCCGTCCCGAAGACGGCCACGGTGGGCGTCTCGCCCTGCAGCGCGCCCCGATGGGCCGCGGAATCAATGCCCGCCGCCATGCCGGAGACCACGCAAACGCCGCTCTGGCTCAGCTGAAAGCCCAGCTTTTCCGCCAGCAGCAGCCCGTAGGCCGTGGCCTTCCGCTGTCCCACCACGGCGATGGCAGGCAGCGCGTTGAGATCGGGGAGCTTTCCCCGGACATATAACACAAGCGGAGGATCGTAGATCTCCCGAAGCCTTTTGGGATATGCCTCGTCCCGGATGGACAAAACGGTCACGGAAAGGGCCCGGCAGCGGTCCAGAATGGTCCGCGCCGGCTGCAGCTCCCGGTCTTCCAGCCGCTTCAGCTCGCCGGCATTGAGCCGGCAGTGCCGCTGCAGCTCTGCCCCGCTGCTCTCCCAGACGGCCCTCGGCCCCAGCTCCAGCGCCAATTTGGCCGCCTTTCTGGGGTTCAGCCCGGTTTCCTGCAGCCAGACGGCATAGACCAGCTCGTCTCCGCCGCTCATCGCCGCATCTCCCACATCAGGATGCCCGCAGCCACGCCGGCATTCAGCGATTCCGCGCTCTGGATGGGGATGATGACCGAGCCGTCGCACAAAGACGCCGTCTCCTCTGAGACGCCGTGGGCCTCGTTGCCCACCACCGCGCAGGCGCAGTGCAGGTCCACCTCCGTGACCTTGCGGCTGCATGGATCCAGCAGGGCCGCATACAGGGGGACGGAAAGCGCCGTCAGCTGCTGCCGCAGCTGCTGGGGGGTGAAGAAAAACAGTTTGGCGCGGAACAGACTGCCCATGGCGGAACGGACCACCTTTGGGCTGTAAGGATCCACGCAGTCGCCCAGCAGGATCACGCCGTCCAGCCCGAAGGCGTCTGCCGTGCGGAGGATGGTGCCCAGATTGCCCGGATCCCGCAGCCGGTCCAGCGCCAGAAAGCGCCGGCCGGAGAGCGTCTCCCGCCGCGGCGGGATGGGCAGGGTAAAGACCACGCCCTGGGGCGCGGGGACATCGCTGAGCTTGCGCAGGACGCCCTCCGTCACCGCCCGCACCGGGCAGGACAGGGCGGGCAGCCGCGAAAGCTGGCTGTCCAGGCAAAAGACGCTTTCCGGCACGCAGCCGGAGCGCAGCGCCTCCTCCAGCAGCGTAAAGCCCTCGCAGACGAAAAGGCCCTCCGCCCTGCGGTTTCTGGAAGCGCTCAAAAGGCCGCAGACCTGCTTGATCTGCGGATTTTCCCGGCTGGTGATGGTCAGCATGCAAAAGCCCCCTTCCGGGTCCGTGTGATGTTATTTCTTATAAAGTATAGCAAAAGGGGTTTTTCAATGCAAGAGGGTTTTTTCAGTGCTGCCATCGCTTGACAAGGGGAAGTATGCTTTCCGGCGGCCAAAATAGCCGCTGGGCTTCGTCATCGTCCTTGGTGGGCGTCAGCCCACCTTCGTCCTCTTCCTTGCCAGCAACGATTTTTGCTCGCCGGAAAGTCCGAGGAGTTTTTCGGGAGCAGATTTGACGGCCCGCAAGGCAGACGAGGCCGCCGGGCTGTCGCCCGGCAACGAGGATAACGCTGCAAGCCGCCGAATATGCCCCGAAAAACCATGTTTCCCCTTGTCAAGTGATGGAAGTGCCTGCGGAAAAGGCGATTTTCCGCAGGCAGCTTCTCAAAAATGGCCCTCCGCAGCTCAAAAATGCAGCTTGGCGTGGGCGCAGATGGCCTCATAGGTCTGCTGGCTGATGTCGTGCTCCATTTTGCAGGCGTCCTGCTCGGCGGTCTTTTCGTCGATGCCCAGCGCCATCAGAAACCGGGTGAGGGTATGGTGCCGGTCCAGCATCTTATTGGCGATGGCCAGACCGCTGTCCGTCAAGGTGATGAGCCCATCCTTGTCCATGGTGATATAGCCGTTTTCCTTCAGGCGCTTGGTGGTGTAGGACACGCTGGGCTTGGTGACGCCCAGGTATTCCGCGATGTCGATGGAGCGAATATAGCCATGCTTTTCCTGCATCATCAGCATGGCTTCCAGATAATCTTCCGATGCCCGTAATATCTTCATGCAAAGTATACCAACTTTCTCCGAAAACTATTTTCAGGTTAACACACTCTGCCGAAAATTACAAGATGCAGAAAAAACTTTACACTTTTTCTTGACAAGAGCAGTTAGAGGTGTTAAACTTTAGGACGGTTAAGGGAGCTTAACTGCTTTCCCTTGCAGCTGAACAAAGGGCGCGGGCCGCATGGCCTGTCCTGTTTCAAAGTCTTCCGGCGGCGCGCCGGAAAAGGGAGGGAACCATATGATGCCTCTTGCATTTGCCGCTGTGGGCGAGGAAAACCTGATCCGGAAGGTGGGCGGAAGCCCGGAGATGAAAAAGCACCTGGAGGATATGGGCTTTGTCGCCGGCGGGACCGCCACCGTGGTAGCCGCCATGGGTGGAAACATCATCGTCAAGGTCAAGGAGACCCGGGTGGCCATCAGCGAAGAAATGGCCCGCAAGATCATGATCTGAATTAAAACTCAAGATAAAGGAGAAGTCAACTATGAAGACACTGCGCGAAGCCAGCATCGGCGACACCGTCAAGGTGGTCCGTATCCATGGCGACGGCCCCATCAAGCGCCGCATCATGGACATGGGAATCACCAAGGGCACCGAGGTCTTTATCCGCAAGGTAGCGCCGCTGGGCGATCCCATGGAAGTCACGGTCCGCGGCTATGAGCTGAGCCTGCGGAAGGCCGATACCGACATCATCGAGGTCGAATAATTTTTTGACACAAGGTTAAGGAGATTTAACCGAAAGGAGCAGCACAATGGACAAACAAATCAAGATCGCCCTGGCGGGCAACCCAAACTGCGGTAAGACGACGCTGTTCAATGCGTTGACCGGCTCCAATCAGTTCGTGGGTAACTGGCCGGGCGTTACCGTGGAGAAAAAGGAAGGCAAGCTGAAGAAGCATGATGATGTGGTCATCATGGACCTGCCCGGCATCTATTCTCTCTCTCCCTACACGCTGGAAGAGGTGGTGGCCCGGAACTATCTGATCGGCCAGCGGCCCGACGCCATCCTGAACATCATCGACGGCACCAACCTGGAGCGCAACCTTTATCTGACCACGCAGCTCACTGAGCTGGGCATCCCTGTGGTCATCGCCATCAACATGATGGATGTGGTCCGCAAGAGCGGCGACCAGATCAATGTGGCGGAGCTTTCCCGCCAGCTGGGCTGCAAGATCATTGAGATCTCCGCTTTGAAGGGCGACGGCGTCATGGAGGCCGCGGAGGCCGCCGTGGAGGCCGCAAAATCCACCAAGACCATCCCCACCCACACCTTCTCCGGCCCCGTGGAGCACGCCATCGCCCACATCGAAGAGGCCGCCGTCCACAATATGCCCGAAGAGCAGCAGCGCTGGTACGCCATCAAGATCTTCGAGCGGGACGACAAGGTGCTGGAGCAGCTGAGCGTTCCCGCCGATGTGATGCAGCATATCGAAGCGGACATCAAGGCCGCCGAGGCGGAGCTGGACGACGATTCCGAATCCATCATCACCAACGAGCGCTATGTCTACATCGCCAGCATCATCAAGAGCTGCTATAAGAAGAAAAACAAGGGCGGCCTGTCTGCCTCCGACAAGATCGACAAGGTGGTCACCAACCGCTGGCTGGGCCTGCCCATCTTCGCGGCCGTGATGTTCCTGGTCTACTGGATCGCCATGGTGGCCGTGGGCGCGCCCGCCACCGACTGGGCCAACGACGGCCTGTTCGGCGACGGCTGGCACCTGCTGGGCATCGACGGCGGCTACGGCGAGCTGGCCGATGAATATGCCACCGCCAACGACGCAGTCAGCGGCTACTATACCCTTGATCTCGAAGACGAAGCCTTCGACGCAGACGCCGCTCTGGCGGAGATGAAGGCTGTCGTTCCCGCCTCTGACACCGCCACCATCCAGGTGGAGGACGAGGAGACGCTGGCCGTCAACGACATGACCGTCTACTACGACGCCGTCCCCGCCAGTGAAGAGGAGAACGATGCCGTGGTTCAGATGAGCTATCTGGACGCTGTCGCCTACTTTGAGGAAAACGGCTTTGACGAGCCCGATCCCGCGGATTACGGTGTGTGGATCCCCGGTATTCCTGTGCTGGTGGGCAACCTGCTGGAAAAGGCCAATGCCGCGGAATGGCTGTCCGGCCTGATCCTGGACGGCATCGTGGCCGGCGTCGGCGCCGTGCTGGGCTTTGTTCCCCAGATGCTGGTGCTGTTCCTGATGCTGGCCTTCCTGGAGGCCTGCGGCT
>USML01000092.1 GCA_900555855.1 uncultured Eubacteriales bacterium
CTGACCTCTTGAATGCCATTCAAGCGCTCTCCCAGCTGAGCTATACCCCCATATGGAAGAGAGTGTAAATATTGAGTTTTAAGTGCGGGGGGTTGTTTACCGCTTCAACCGGGCTCCCAGCTGAGCTATACCCCCAGGTGATGGCTGTCATTCCTGACCGCTCATTTAGAATAGCATATCACACCCGGAAAGTCAAGCAAAAAAAACAACTTTTTTTGCGGAAGACGCAAGGTTGACAATCTCTTCCAGCCACAAGCCGCAGGGATCAGACCAGCTGGCCCGGCAGGTGCCTTTTTTCCTTGGGCGGGAACAGTGCTTCAAAGGCCGCAAAGCCCTGGGGATCCCGCTCTGCCACAAAATATTCCTCCGGATCCCGATAGGTCCAGTGGGTCCCCTGCAGGACGCTCGGCTGCAGCTCGCGCACCAGGAAATAGGGGACTACCGTATCCTCCGGCTCCGCAAAGCCGTAGCGGACGCCCAGCGTGCTGCCTAAAACAAAGCCGCATTTGCCGTAAAAATCCCGATTGCCAGTGATGGCGACGGCAGAAAAGCCCAGCTTTGCCGCCTTTTCCAGCGAGGCGTCCACCAGCAGCTTGCCATAGCCCTTCCGCTGGAACGCCGGGTCGATGCTCAGCGGGCCAAAGGTCAGCATGGGGAGCCGGCGGCCGTCTTCGCCTTCCATTTCCGCTTTGGCATACATAATGTGGCCGATGATGCGGCCGTCCTCCTCCAGCACCAGGTCCAGCTCCGGCAAAAAGCCCGGCCGCGTCCGGTAGCAGTGGAGCACATAATGCTCCAGACAGCCGGGCCGGTAAACATTCCAAAAGGCCTCCCGCGTAAGGTTTTCTACGGTGCGATAGTCTTTTTCTTCTTCCTGACGGATCAAAATGCTCATAGCTTCCTCCTTAGTTCTGCTGCTTTCGCAGCTCCATTGCCGCGGCGTCCAGACAGGCGTCCAGCTGCGCGGCAACGGCGGCCTTATCCTCTGCGCCGTCATAAACACTGTAATACAAAAACATCGGCCCATAAAGCGCCGCAGCGCGCTCCGCCGGCTGGGAAAAGCCCATGCCCGCCAACAGATCCTCCACATAGCCCAGGGGCCCCGCCGCCAGATACTGCTGATAAAGCGCCCGTATCTCGGCGGAGCGATACTGCTCCAGCGTCAGCATCCGGCGAAAGGCGGCGGCAAAGGGATCCTCCGTCCAGCTGCGGAATTGGGCCTTGCTGTAAGTTAGCAGCTGCTCCAGCGCCGCCGCGCGATAGGCCTCCGGCGTCTGCGCCGCAGGACTCTCCGGCAGCTGATGCGCCGCTGCGCCCTGAGCATCCCGCTGCTCCATGACGGAAAGGATGCTTTCGAAGATATCCCGCTTGCTTTTGTAATGCCTGTAAAGGGCGCCCTTGGTCATATCCAGCGTGCCGGCGATCTGGCTCACGGAGACGGCTTCATAGCCCTCCCGGGAAAACAGCTCCAGCGCCTCCTGCAGGATCCGCGCCTTGGTGTCTCCCATGGAAACACCTCCTTTCTAAAAAGTAAACGACCGTTCACATACTATTATAGTGAACAGTCGTTTACTTGTCAAGAGCGATCTTCAATTATTTTTGGCCAGCCGGTCCTGTCGGCGGAGCAGGGCAAAGGCGATCAGGCAGACGATGGAGGAAAACAGCGAGCCTGCCGCCGAAGCCAGCCCCATGGGGAGCAGCGTCTGGGGGAAATACAGGGAGGTCAGATAAGCGCCGGGGACCCGCACCAGCAGGATGGAAAGCGCATTGTGCAGGAAGGACAGGCCCGATTTTCCCCGGGCGCAGAAATAGCCGCTGAAGCTGAACTGAACGCCGCCGAAGACACAGTCCCAGATATAGCCCCGCAGATATTGCCCGCCGGCAGCGGCCACGGCGGCGTCCGGCGTAAACAGGGCCACCAGCGGCTCCGCCGCCAGCTGGACGGCTCCGGCCACCGCCAGCCCCAGCCCCACCGCGATGCAGACGGCATAGCGCAGCGTTCCAACGGCCCGTTCCGGCTTGCCTGCGCCGATATTCTGCGCGCCCAGAGCGGAGACGGAGGACAGCATGGAGGAGGGGATCAGAAAGACAAAGCCGATGATCTTTTCCACGATGCCAACGGCGGCGGCGTCGGTGAGGCCCCGGCGGTTGGCGATGATGGTGATGAGAATGAACGAGACCTGGATAAAGCCGTCCTGCAGTGCCACGGGAAGGCCGATGCGCAGCAGCTTTTTCATGACGGAGCGCCGGGGCTTCAGATCTGCCCGGGAGAGGGAGACGCTGTGCTTCCGCCGGATGAAAAGCAGCGAGATAACGACGCTGACGCACTGGGAAAGCGTCGTCCCCAGCGCCGCGCCGGCGGGGCCCATGTGCAGCGCGCCCATAAACAGAAGATCCAGCCCGATATTGACGGCGCAGGCCGCGGCAATGAAGAGCATGGGGCTTTTGCTGTCGCCCAGACCGCGGAAAATGGAGCTGATGATATTATAGGCCGTGATAAAGGGGATGCCCAGAAAGCAGATGGTCAGGTAGGTCCTGGTCCCTTCGGCGGCCGCCTGCGGAGTGGACATCAGGCGCACGATGGAGCCGTTCAGCGCCAGCAAAACGCCCGTCAGCACCACCGAAAGCCCCAAAAACAGCGTCACTGTATTGCCGATGGCGGCGGAGGCAGAGCGGGGATCCTTTGCGCCCACGGCCTGACCGATGGAAACGGTGGAGCCCATGGCCAGCCCCACCAGCATCACCGTCAGCATATGCATCACCTGCGAGCCGACGGAGACCGCCGTGGTGGCGGCGATGCCCTCATACTGGCCGATGATAAACAGATCTGCCATGCCGTAAAGGGTCTGAAGGAAATAAGAAAGCAGATAAGGCAGCGAAAATGCAACCACATTTTTGAAAACGCTGCCGGAGGTGAGATCCCGTTTCATGAGACAATGCTCCTTTTGGTCAAAACAGTTTGCTGAAAGGCGGTCAGCGCCGCCAGATAAGCCTGCCGGTCCACCAGATAGCTGAGACCGTGGCCCGCGCCGGGGACGATGAGCAGCCGCTTGTCCGGCGAAGCGCAGCGGTCGTAGTTTTCCCGGCTCATGGTGCAGGGGACAAAGCGGTCGTCGCCGCCGTGGATCAGCAGGACGGGGATCCGGCAGCGCTCCATGGCTTCCGCAGCGGAGGCCTGCTCCAGATCAAAGCCGCCGAAAAGCCGGCCGCCCAGCCGCACCAGCGCATAGGTGGGGAAAAAGGGATAGCCCCGCTGCCGCAGCTCCCGCTGAAGGATGGCGGCGGGGGAGGTGTAGCCGCAGTCGGCCACGATGCCGGCGACATTTTCCGGGAGCGCCAGCCCTGCCGCCATGAGCACAGTGGCCGCGCCCATAGACATCCCGTAAAGCAGGATCCGGCAGTCCGGCCCGAAGCGGCCAATGGCATACTGCACCCAGCACAGGCAGTCATACCGCTCCAAAATGCCAAAGCTCAGGCAGCGGCCCTGGCTCTTTCCATGGGCCCGCTGATCCACCAGCAGGACGGAGCAGCCGCCCTTCCGGGCCTCCTGCAGTCCGCCACAGAAATCCCGCTCCGCCGCGCTGCGATAGCCGTGAAACAGCAGCTGCACCGGCGCGCCCGGCGTCCCGGGATAAAGCTTTCCATGGAGCCGGAGTCCATCCCGGGAGGTGATCCAGACATCCTCATAGGGAATGGCCAGCGCCGCGCGGATCATTTGGGCAGAGACCTCCCGGAAGGGGGCATACTGCGCGGTGTCCGGCAGAAAAAACAGATCGGCCTCCCGCTGCTTCGGCACGGAAAAGGCCATGCGGTAACAGAGACGGGCGCCTGCAAGGGTCAGAAAAAGCAGCGCCGCAGCGCAGTACCAGAGCATGCAGAGCCCTCCCTTTCGCTTTTTCTGCCATCGCCTGCCCTTGGCAGGCAATAGCAGCTTTATTATAGCAGACTGGCCGCAAAATACAACCAAGGCGCGGCCCTTGACGGATCGGAAAAACTGGAATACAATAGAGCGGCATCGCTGCAAAACCGGACGGAGGGGAAGAAGCACTATGATCATGGAAACGGAACGCCTGCGGCTGCGGGAGCTGACGCCGGAGGATCTTGACGCATTGTACGCCGTTTTGGGCGATTCCGATATCATGCGGCATTATCCCTATACCTTTGACACGGCGCGGGTGGGAAACTGGATCCGGCGCAATCAGCAGCGCTACGGCGTCTTTGGCTTTGGCCTGTGGACGGTGTGCCGCAAAGATACCGGCGAGCTCATCGGCGACTGCGGAATCACCATGCAGCAGATCGACCGGGTCATCCTGCCGGAGATCGGCTATCATATCCGGCGGGATTGCCAGCGGCAGGGCTATGCCCGGGAAGCGCTGGCGGCTGTGATTCAGGCGTTCTTCGAGAAAACGGATACGGTGCTTTTCACGGGTGGGCATTATGCCTATAACACCATCTCCGGGGAGCTGCTGAAAATGCTGGGCTTCACCTATGAGGGCATCGAACACAAGGCTATGCGCCATGCAGAGCGCGGCCCCACGGATCTGGTGTGCTATTATCTGGAAAAATAAGTTCTCCCTCAGAATTCCTACAGATTTCCCTGTTACAATGATAGCATCATTGAAAGGGGAATTTGTATGCTGACAAAATTGAAAAACGGGCTGGACGGTACCCAGCTCAAGACCATTGCACTGGCGCTGATGGTGCTGGATCACATTCATTATTTCTTCGAGTTCACCGGCTGCATCCCGACGGTGTTCAGTATGCTGGGGCGGCTCAGTGCACCGCTGTTTCTGTTCTGCACGGTGGAGGGCTTTGCCCACACCCATGACCGCAAGCGGTATTTTATCCGCATCTGGGCTATCGGTACGGCGATGGCGGCGCTGGAATTCTTTATGATCTACGCCAAAGCCTTCCGGCGCGGGGATGGCTTCTACCCGCTGAACGCTATTTTTCAGGATCTGATGCTGCTGTGCATCGTCTGGCAGGGCATCGACTGGCTGCGGGAGAAAAAATTCGCCAAGGGCATTGCTGCCATTGCCGCCGTTTTGTGCTGGCCGTATGTGGTAGTGGTTTTTCTGCTGCTCTTTCCCGGGGTACAGGAGATGCCCATTGCTTCGACGATCGTGGCGTTTGTCATCACCAGCCCGCTGCCCCTGTGGACCAGCATCACGGACGGCAGCTGGAGCTTTCTGCTGGGCGGTGCGCTGCTGTATGCATTGCGTGGACGGCGCAAAGTGCAGCTGACGGTATGGGCACTGGTGATTTTCCTGTGTGATTTTGTGCTGACCTTCGGGATGGCTTGCCGGCAGGAGGGCTTTGTCTGGACCCAGATGTTCACCAACAACTATGAGTGGTTCGGGGTGGCGGCGGTGCTGCTGATGCTGCTGTACAACGGGCAGCGTGGCAGCGGACACAAGCAGCTGTTCTACTGGTTCTACCCGGCCCATGTGTATCTGCTGTATGGGGCATCCTGCCTTGTTTATAACGCTTTGAGGTGATCTTGTGGCAAATATTCTGGCAGTGGATGACAATATAGAACTCTGCAAGCTGATCCGCACTGCCTTGGAGCGGGACGGCCACCGGGTGGAAACGCGGCTCTCCGGCGCGGAGCTTACTGAACAACTCTGCCATTGGGCGGACTGCATCCTGCTGGATGTGATGATGCCCGGGGAGGATGGCTTTGCCGTCTGCCGCCGCATCCGGGGCCTGACCGATGCCCCCATTCTGTTTCTGACGGCCCGGACAGACGAAGCGTCTGTTCTGGAGGGGCTGGGCATTGGGGCAGACGATTACCTTGCAAAGCCTTTCCGGGTGGCAGAGCTGCGCGCCCGGGTGGCGGCGCATCTGCGGCGGCAGAACCGCACCCCGGTGCATCGGTTGGTGCGCGGCGGGGTCAGTTTTGACCTGTCCGCGCGGGAGGCAGCGGTGGGAGAAACTCCTTTGCCGCTGACCCGCTCGGAGTATGCCATCTGCGAGTATCTGGCGCTGCACGCCGGGCAGACCTTTACCAAGGAGCAAATTTACGAAGCGGTTTTTGGGATTGACGGCACTGCGGACGACACCGCCGTGACACAGCACATCAAAAACATCCGGGCAAAGCTGCGGGCGGCGGGCGTGCCGGAGCCGGAAACACTGCTGAAAACCATCTGGGGAGTGGGATATCAATGGAAAAACGAGGGCTGATTTCCCTGCGAGGCGTACTGCTGCGATATCTGGTGCAGACCGTCTTTTGCTGTGTGCTGGCGCTGCTGTTGTGGTTTGCGGCGCTGATGTGCGTCATCAACAGCGGGCTGGCGCTCCCGGCCAATCAGGCCGCGCAGGCCTGCCAGAAGGCTGCACAGGACGTTTTGCCGGGCATGACTGCCGCCACCTTTGATGAGACCCAGCTGGACTCCTTGTGCCGTTACGCCCTGTTTGCCGCGCCGGACAGCAGCGAGGTGCTGGCCACCAACATGGATGCCGGGCACTTGCAGCGGGCAATGGAGAACCGGCAGGGGAAAACCCGCTGGCATTTTGGATACACACAGTATTATATGATGTCAAAATTGCAGGACGGAACGGTCTGTCTGCTGCAATTTGACTATGCCGTGCCCTACGCCGCCCCTGCGCTGCGGGGAAAGCTGCCAGATGTGCAGACGGTGCACTGCATTCTGGGCATTCTGCTCCTGGTGGGAGCGGTGGTGTGGAGCACTCACC
>USML01000093.1 GCA_900555855.1 uncultured Eubacteriales bacterium
ACATCCCATAGGAAAAAGCCTGCAGTTCTGCAGACTTTTTCAACAAGCTGAGCGCCAGCCCCTTCGGGCTGGCGCTTCTGCTATTATTTACAAGGAGAGAAATCGCTTCAGGCTTCTGTGGGCTGAGGCTCCTCCGGCTGCTGGCCGCAGGGGCAGGCAGAGGCTTCCTCGGCGCAGGCCTGGGCTTCTTCAGCGCAGGCGCAGGCGGCGTCGGCGTCTCCGGCCTGGGCGGCGCATTCCGCATCGCAGGCACATTCGGCGGCCTCCTCCTGGCAGGCGTCCTCGGCGGCCTCAGGCGCTTCTTGCGCGGCGCAGGAATCCTTCAGCTGCTGGGCCAGCTTCTTGCCGAAGCTCTCCACGCGCTCCACCATGGGGAAGGACACCTGGACCTGCGTCTCGCCATTGGGCTGCTCCTTCTTGCGGATCTCCAGGAACAGGGAGCGGGACTGGACCTCGCCCTCCTCGGTTTTGCGCAGGTCATAGGGAATGAAGCCAGCAGCGGCGGCACAGAACAACGCGGCTTTGATCAGCTTTTTCATAGATGAAAACTCCTTTCAGATGTTAAAATGACAGATCAAAATGACAGATCAGACGGATCACTGGAGCTCGCTCTTGTCGGGAAAGACGAAGGCGCAGACCAGATAGGCCAGAATTCCTACGCCGTAAGCCAGACCTACCACGCCCCAGATCACGCGGACCAGCGTGGGGTCCACATCCAGATATTCCGCGACGCCGGCGCAGACGCCGCAGATCTTTTTATTGGCACGGTCCTTATAAATGCGTTTCATGATGATTTCTCTCCTCTCAAGAGCGTTTTCCTGTTCTGTTTTGTTTTTGGCGTTTGTCTCAGCGGCGGTAGATGCGCAGGTCGCCGGAGACGGTCTTCATGCTGTAGGTGCAGTTGCCGCCGTCCAGATAGACGGCCGTTCCGCTTTTGGCGTTGAGCGAGGTGCGCAGGTCAAAGTCGGAGCGGATGTCGCCGGAGATGCGCTGATAGCGCAGGGAGAAGCCGGCGTTGTCCGGCAGGCGGAGCTTGGTGTCGCCGGAGACGGTCTCCAGCGCCAGCTCGGCGGGCATATTGTCCAGCGTGGCCTCCAGAT
Organism: uncultured Eubacteriales bacterium; assembly: GCA_900555855.1. Classification (GTDB taxonomy): domain Bacteria; phylum Bacillota; class Clostridia; order Oscillospirales; family Butyricicoccaceae; genus UBA4644. Next base: position 1,101 of record USML01000093.1, read on the forward strand.
CGCCGGAGACAGATTTCACCTGCAGCATCTGGGCAGAGCCCTCCAGATCAATATCGCCGGAGACGGTAGCCAGCTCCGTCCGTTCGCAGGCGCCGGAGAGGTGGATATCGCCGGAGGTGGTCTTCACCTGGGCGGAGCCGCTCTGCTGCATGGGGCATTCCACATCGCCGGAGGTGGTCTCCACCACCAGCTGGGCGGTCTCCATGCCCTTTTCCAGCGTCACATCGCCGCCGGTGGTGGCCACCCGCAGCAGGTTCCAGGCCCGGCGGGGCAGATAGATCTCAAAATCCGACTGGAGCATCCCATAGGAGAACAGCACGGAGCCTGCGCTGGAGCGCTGGCCCTGACGGATCCGGAGGATGCCGTCGTCGGAGACCTGGATCTGGGCCAGCTGCTCGTCGGTGAGCTGGCTGTCGGTAAGCTCCACGATGTAGATATTGTCGTCTTGCGAGACGCCGAACAGCACATCGCCGGAGGCGGTTTGGACATCCACGCCCAGCAGGCCCTCGGAGGGCACGGTGTAATCATAGCGGCAGTCGCTGCCATGGGAGCTGAAGCGGATGTTCAGCGATTTTGCCGCCTGCCGGAAGGAGGATTTCACGCTGTGGGCCATATTGCGCAGCGGCTCCCGGGCGTCCCGGGCCACATCCCGCGCGGCGGCGGCGCCATGAGAGGCGGCGCTTTTCAGGTCGTCGGCGACGGCCTTGAAGGCGGGGGAGGAAAAGGCCTTGCCCAGCTGGCGCATGGCTTCGTCCAGACCGGCAAAGGGATTATTGTTGCCGGCCTTTTGATTTTCCTCTGTGCGGCGGTCGGCCTCATTGATGAAGGCAACGATCTCGCTCAGGTCGCCGATGCCGGCCTCCACCTGTGCCCGGGCTGCCTCCGGCTCCATGCCGCCGGCAGTCAGCTCATTGTATTTTTCTGTGAGATCCGCAGTGATCTCTTCCACGATGTCAGCCTTTGCAGGGCAGTCCTTGGCGGCGGACAGACGCTGCCGCACCAGTTCCCGAAACAGCTCGTTCATGATGATACCTCCCTGATATCGTTATTGTTCCTCGCGCCGGATCAGCGCGTCGATCATTGTCTTTGCCCGGTCCCATTCTTCCCGGTGCCGGTCAAATACCTTTCGGCCCTCCTCGGTGATGGCATAATAACGGCGGCGGGCGCCGCTGGTCTCGTCGCCCCAGTAGGAGCGGATCTGACCGGCCTGCTCCAGCCGGCGGAAGGCGGTGTAAAGCGTGCCCTCCTTGGCCTCATAGGCCCCATCCGTCCGGTCACGAATGGCTTTGTTGATCTCATAGCCGTAGCTGTCGTGGTCCAGCAGCTGAGCCAGGATGATCGCCTCCGTATGACCGCGGATGATATCAGATGTCAGTGACATGGGGGATGCCTCCTCTCTGGATGATGGCACTATCATACAAGACATTACTTCGCCTGTCAAGGTATTTCTGCAAAAAATGTATGAAGAAAATGTAAATACATTGTGACAAAGGGGTAAGCTGCGAAGCTGTGGTTTTTATCGGACAGCAAATAGGCTAAACTGAGCACAGAAACAGAAAACAGCGAAAGGCAGGCAAAGCAAATGTATCGGATCCAATATGTTTATGGGCATTATCAGGTCTATACCGTGGGCGGGAGGTTCCTTTTTTCCGCCGATACGGAGACGGAGGCCATGGAGGAGCTGGAGGCGCTGGACGCCTGAGGACGGCGCAGGAACGCACAGGACGGCGCAGGAACGGGCAGGACGGCGATTTTCCTTTTCAAAAGACCGGAAATCCCCGGAAAACCGGCAGAAATGGCGCGCTTTTCCGCGCTTGACGAAGCCCGGCCGGGCTATGCTATAATAAATCCAACGGCAAACGCCCCAACGGCAAACGCCGAAAAACAGCGCCACGGGCGCGACGAGAAAGGATTTGTTATTTTGCAGCTGGCAGGAAAGAGCTTGCGCTCTGATTTTACCCGATTCGTGACGGCGACCACCGCGTCGCTGATGGTATTTTCTCTTTATTCCATGGTGGACGGCCTGATGGTCGCCCGGGGCGTGGGGGAATATGCCATGAGCGCCGTGAATCTGGCGATCCCCTTTACCAACGCCCTGTTTTCTCTGGCGATCCTCTTCGCCGTGGGAACCTCCACCATCATCGCCATCTATCTGGCCCAGGAAAAGCGGGAGGAGGCTGACCGGCTGTTTTCCCAGAACCTGGTGCTGCTGCTGGGCATCGGCCTGGTGATCACAGTGCTGGTCTTTGTGCTGGAGGAGCCCTTCGGCAGGCTGCTGGGCGCCACAGAGGTGACCGCAGATTATGTGCGGGAATATCTCTTTGGCCTGGCGCCCTTCAGCGCCTGCTTTATCATCTCCTATAATCTGGAGGTCCTGGTGAAAACCGACGGCTGCCCCCGGCTGGCCACCATCTGCGTGGTCACCGGCTGCCTGGCCAACTGCGTCATGGATTATATTGCCATCTTCTGGCTGGATATGGGCGTGTTCGGCGCGGCGGTGGCCACGGGGCTTTCCCAGCTGCTGACCTGCGTCATTTACCTCCGGCATTTTCTCAGCCCAAAATGCTCCTTCCGCCTGCGGCGGTTCCGCTTCGATCCCCATATCTACAAGCGGCTGCTGCCCATCGGCTTTGCCGACGGCGTGACCGAGCTTTGCAATGGCCTGATGATCCTGCTGTTCAACCGGACGGTGCTGCGCTGCATCGGGCAGGACGGCGTGGTCAGCTATACCGTCATCGCCTATGTGAACACCCTGCTGATCAATCTGATGCTGGGCGTTGCCCAGGGCTCCCAGCCGCTGGTGAGCTATCATTACGGCAAGGGGGAGGGCGGCGCCTGCCGCAAGCTCCTGCGCTATGGGCTGGTGACGGTGGCGGGGCTGACGGTGGTCTGCTTTGCGGGGCTTTATGCCTTTGCGCCGCAGATCGTGCGGCTTTATCTGGCCGACGCCACGGAGCAGCTGGTGGAGTATTCCGTCTTTGCCTTCCGGCGCTACAGCTTCTCCTACCTGATGCTGGGCTTCAACCTGTTCATCGGGGGATATCTGACGGCGCTGGAGCGGGCCAAGCCGGCCATCTGCATCTCCACGGGCCGGGGCCTGATCGTGCAGAGCGCCGTGCTGCTGACGCTGGCGGGCCTGTTCGGCGGCGACGCCATCTGGCTGACGCCGGTGTTTTCCGAGGGGGCGGTGCTGGTGATGGCCGTGCTCTTCCTCCGGCGAAATCTGGCGCAGTTCAGCGCGAACGGACAAAACGGATAAAACCGATAAAAAGCAGCGGAAGCCTTTTGGCTTCCGCTGCTTTGTTGTTAAGGCTGTTTTTTGGCCTTGCTCTCCCGGAGGAGCAGGGCGGCGAAAAAGAACAGGAGCAAAAAGTGGGAATCCGGCTCCGTGCGGATCACAAAGCGGAAAAGCGGGGCCAGGGCGTCCGTTGATTCCTGGGAGGAGGAGATCCAAAGCCAGGCGGCAAAGCGAAGCAGGGAATTCAGGGCGAAGAACCCGGTGATCACGCAAAACCAGGTCCTGCTTTTGCGGAGACAGGTGATGGTCAGCAGGGCAACCAGCCCCATGGGAACGATGCTGAGCTTGTCCATGAACAGTCACCTCTTGGTTCAGATTGGCCCTGCGGCCTGAAAACAGTATAGCATACGACAGCCATGCGGATAAATTGGCAAATTTTATAAAATAAAAATGAAAGGATTGGGATATATCACGGGCTTTCCGTCCGCGGCGAAGAAGAAAGCCCGGCCAAGGGTGCATTTGCAGAAAATTCATTTTACATTTTTTCTGCGGTGCGGTATAATGACTTTGAATCGAAATTTCTGCATATTTAATACAGGAGGAACGACTATGGTAACGGAAGCCATGCTGCAAAAGCTGGACGCCTGGTGGCGCGCAGCCAATTATCTTTCCGCGGGGCAGCTCTATCTGCTGGACGATCCCCTGCTGCGGGAGCCCCTGAAGCCCGAATACATCAAGAAAAAGATCGTGGGCCATTGGGGTACCGTCCCCGGCCAGAACTTTATCTATACCCATCTGAACCGCCTGATCTGTCAGTATGACCTGAACATGATCTATCTCTCCGGCCCCGGCCACGGCGGCAACGCCATGGTGGCCCAGGACTGGCTGGACGGCTCCTACAGCGAGGTCTATCCCAATGTGAGTCAGGACGAGGAGGGCATGCGCCGTCTGTTCAAGCAGTTTTCCTTCCCCGGCGGCATCCCCAGCCATGTGGCTCCGGAGACGCCGGGCTCCATCCATGAGGGCGGCGAGCTGGGCTACTCCCTGGCCCACGCCTTCGGCGCGGTGGCGGACAATCCCGATCTGATCGCCGCCTGCGTGGTCGGCGACGGCGAGGCCGAGACAGGCCCGCTGGCGACCTCGTGGCACGGAAACAAGTTCATGAACCCCATCACCGACGGCGCGGTGCTGCCGATTTTGCACCTCAACGGCTTCAAGATCGCCAACCCCACCATCTTCTCCCGCATGAGCCACGAGGAGGTGGAGTGCTTCTTCCTCGGCTGCGGCTGGAAGCCCTACTTTGTGGAGGGCAGCGACCCCATGACCATGCACCAGCAGATGGCAGCCGTTCTCGACGCGGCGATCCGTGAGATCAAGCGCATCCAGCGGGAGGCGCGAAAGAGCGGTGAGGCCAAGCGTCCCCGCTGGCCCATGATCGTGCTGCGCACCCCCAAGGGCTGGACAGGCCCCAAGGAGGTAGACGGACTGCCGGTGGAGAACTGCTGGCGGGCCCATCAGGTGCCTATCTCCATGGGCGCGGACACAGACAGACACCTGGCCCAGCTGGAGGCGTGGCTGCGGTCCTATAGGCCGGAGGAGCTGTTCAACGCCGACGGTACGCCCGTGGAGCTGGTAGCGTCCTTCCCCCCTGCGGGCAATCGACGCATGGGCGCAAACCCCCACGCCAACGGCGGTCTGCTGCTGCGGGACCTGCGCACTCCCGATTTCCGGGACTACGCCGTGGACGTCAAGTCCCCCGGCTCCGTGGAGGCCCAGGATATGTATGTTCTCGGCACCTATGTCCGGGATGTGATGAAGCTGAACATGGACGCCCGGAACTTCCGCATTTTCGCGCCGGACGAAACGGCGTCCAACCGCTTGCAGGCCGTTTTCGACGTGACCGGCCGCCGCTTCCTTGACCAGCAGATCCCCGGCATTGACGACCACCTCGACCCCGACGGCCGCGTGATGGACTCCATGCTCTCCGAGCACTTCTGCGAGGGCTTTTTGGAGGGCTACCTGCTCACCGGACGTCACGGCTTCTTTGACAGCTACGAGGCGTTCATCCGCATCGTGGACTCCATGTTTGCCCAGCACGCCAAGTGGCTGAAGATGTGCAGCGAGCTGCCCTGGCGGCACGACATCGCCTCCCTCAACTATATCCTCGCCTCCAACGTCTGGCAGCAGGACCACAACGGCTTCACGCATCAGGACCCCGGCTTCCTCGACCACGTCGCCAACAAGAAGGCCGACGTCGTGCGCATGTATCTGCCGCCCGATGCCAACTGCCTGCTCTCCTGCTTCG
>USML01000094.1 GCA_900555855.1 uncultured Eubacteriales bacterium
TCCCACCACCCCTTGCCTCCCCTGTGTAAGGGGAGGTGCTGAGCGAATGCGAAGCGGAGGGGTTGTAGGTCTGGCGCAGGAGACGGTTGCCTGTAACCGGAAGCCCGTTCCTATCCGATACCCACAACCCCTCAGTCAGGGCCTGCGGCCCTGCCAGCTCCCCTTACACAGGGGAGCCAAGGTGCTGGTGAACGGCCGCCTGTTCCTTCTTCCTTTGCTTACAGATTGAAAAACGCCTTCCTGCCCGGATACTGCGCCACCTCGCCCAGCTCCTCTTCGATGCGGAGCAGCTGGTTGTATTTGGCCACGCGGTCTGTGCGGGAGGGGGCGCCGGTCTTGATCTGTCCGGCGTTCATGCCCACCACCAGATCGGCGATGGTGGTATCCTCCGTCTCGCCGGAGCGATGGGAAACAACGGCAGTATAGCCCGCCCGGTTGGCCTTCTGGATGGTGTCCAGTGTTTCGGTGAGAGTGCCGATCTGGTTCAGCTTGATGAGCACGGCATTGGCCACGCCCAGCTCCAGGCCCTTTTCCACCCGCTGGGTATTGGTGACGAACAGATCGTCGCCCACCAGCTGAACGCGGCTGCCCAGCGTCTTGGTGAGCAGGGCCCAGCCCTCCCAGTCATCCTCGCCCATGCAGTCCTCCATGGAGATGATGGGATAGGTATCGGCAAATTTCTTCCAGAGGTTGACCATCTGCTGGCGGGTCATGGTCTTTTTGGCCTTGGGCAGGTCATAGCACTGGGTCTCGTGGTTATACCAGTCGGAGACGGCGGCGTCGATGGCGATCATAAAGTCGTCGTAGGGCTTGTAGCCGGCCTTTTCGATGGCCGCCACGATGGCCCGCAGCGCGTCCTCATCCTTCTTCAGGTTGGGGGCATAGCCGCCCTCGTCGCCAACGCCGGCCGCAGGAGCGCCCATGTCCTTCAGGACGGACTTCAGCGTGTGAAACACCTCGGAGCACATCCGCAGCGCTTCCCGCCAGGAGGGCGCGCCCACGGGCATGATCATAAACTCCTGAATGTCCACATTGTTGGAGGCGTGGGCGCCGCCATTGAGGATGTTCATCATGGGGACAGGCAGCGTCTTGGCGTTGGGGCCGCCCAGATAGGCATACAGCGGCATGCCCAGCGCTTCTGCCGCGGCCTTGGCGCAGGCGATGGAAACGCCCAGAATGGCGTTTGCGCCGAAGCGGGTCTTATTGGGCGTTCCGTCCAGCTCGATCATGGTTTTGTCGATGAGCGCCTGATCCATGGCGTTCATGCCGGTGATGGCCTCTGCGATCTCGCCGTTGACGGCAGAGACCGCCTGCAAAACGCCCTTGCCCTGATAGCGGCTCTTGTCGCCGTCCCGCTTTTCACAGGCCTCATAGACGCCGGTGGATGCCCCGGAGGGCACAGCCGCCCGGCCGCAGAAGGTGTTCAGGCCGTCTTCCACATAGACCTCTACCTCCACGGTGGGATTGCCGCGGCTATCCATGATCTCGCGGCCAACAACATCAATGATCTCCAGAAATTTTTTCATTGGGTCAAAGCCTCCTCCAAAAATTTCATACGGTTCCAGCGCTTATTTCGATCCCGCACAAAGCAGGGAGCGCCCTGTCATCTCCGGGGGCTGGGGCAGGCCCAGCAGGGCCAGCATGGTAGGCGCCAGGTCGCACAGCGCGCCGTCATGGATGGTCTCGCCGCCGCCCACCAGTAAAACGGGGACGGGGTTCGTGGTGTGCTGGGTGAAGGGGACGCCGTCCTTCTCCATACATTCGGCGTTGCCGTGGTCCGCGGTGATGATGGCCCGGCCGCCGGCCCGCGCAATGGCAGCCAGCACCCGTCCCACGCAGGTGTCCACCGTTTCCACCGCCCGGACGGCGGCAGAAAAGACGCCGGTGTGCCCCACCATATCGCAGTTGGCAAAGTTCAGGATGATCACATCATAGCGGTCGCTCTCGATGCGGCGAACGCATTCCTCCGCCACCGCAAAGGCGCTCATCTCCGGCTGCAGGTCGTAGGTGGCCACCTTGGGGGAGGGGATCAGCGCCCGATCCTCGCCGGGGAAGGTCCGCTCCTCTCCACCGTTGAAGAAAAAGGTCACATGGGCATATTTTTCCGTCTCGGCGATGCGCAGCTGCGTCAGCCCATGCCGGGCGATCCATTCGCCGAAAATATGGGTCAGGACCTCCGGGCGGAAGGCCACCTCCACATGGGGCATGGTCGCGTCATATTGGGTAAAGCAGACGAAATGGGGCTTCACCGCGCCGTTTTCCCGGGAAAAGCCGTCGAAGGCATCATCGCACAGGGCGCGGGTCAGCTCCCGGGCCCGGTCGGGCCGGAAGTTGAAGAAGATCACGCTGTCCTGCGGGCGGACGGTCTGCCCGCCCCGGATCATCACCGGCCGGAAAAACTCGTCGGTGACGCCCGCTTCATAGGAAGCGGTGATGGCGGCTTCCGCGCTTTCCGCCTGCGGCGCTCCTCCGGAGACCAGCGCGTCATAGGCCAGCTGCAGCCGGTCCCAGCGCTTGTCCCGGTCCATGGCATAAAACCGGCCGGCGACGACGCCCATGCACCCGCCGGTCTCCGCCAGCCGCTGCTCCAGCCGCCGCAGGTAGCCCCTGCCGCTCTCCGGCGGGGTGTCCCTTCCGTCCAGAAAGCTGTGGACACAGGGCCGCACGCCCTCCCTGCGGCAAAGCTCCAGCAGGGCAAACAGATGGTCGATATGGCTGTGGACGCCGCCATCGGACAGCAGGCCCATCAAATGGACCGTACCGCCCTGCTCCCTTGCCTGGCGAACGGCCCGCAGCAAAACAGGGTTTTCAAAAAAATCGCCGTCCCGGATGGATTTTGTGATGCGGGTCAGCTCCTGATAGACCACCCGGCCTGCACCGATGTTGGTGTGGCCCACCTCGCTGTTGCCCATCTGTCCCTCCGGCAGACCCACCGCCAGGCCGGAGCATTCCAGCAGGGCATGGGGGCAGCTTGCAAACAGCCCGTCCAAAACAGGCGTCCGCGCCGCGGTGACCGCGTTGGCCGGGCCGGCAGGCGCCTTGCCCCAGCCGTCCAGGATCATCAGGATCAACGGTTTATGCTTCATTCTGATTCGCCGCCTCGATGATTCTTCCAAAGCTTTCTGCGTTCATGGATGCGCCGCCGATGAGCCCGCCGTCCACATCCGGCTGGGCCAGCAGCTCAAAGGCGTTGCTGGTGTTCATGCTGCCGCCGTAGAGGATGGAAACGCTGCGGGCGGCCCGTGCGCCGTAATTCTGCCGCAGCACCTCCCGGATAGAGGCATTGACCTCGTTGGCCTGCCGGGCCGTGGCGGTATAGCCGGTGCCGATGGCCCAGATGGGCTCGTAGGCAACGGAGACCCGCCGCACCTGCTCCAGCATGACGCCCCGCATGGCGGTCTTGACCTGCATCCGCACCATGTCCAGCGTCACGCCGTTGTCCCGCATCTCCAGCGTCTCGCCCACGCAGATAATGGGGCGCAGACCGGCCCGCAGGGCGGCCAGCACCTTCTGGTTGACGATCTGGTCGGTCTCGCCAAAATCCCGCCGCCGCTCGCTGTGGCCGATGATGACATATTTCACGCCGGCCTCCGCCAGCATATCGCAGGAGATCTCGCCGGTATAGGCCCCGGCGGCTTCATAATGACAGTTCTGCGCGCCGATGGCGATCTTGGTGCCCCGGGCGGCCTTCACCGCCGCCGGGATCTGCAGAAAGGGCACGCAGAGAATGGCGTCGCACCATTTGGCCCGGGCGACCAGCGGCTTGAGCTCGGTGATAAAGGCCCGGGCTGCCTCGGCGTTCAGGTTCATTTTCCAGTTGCCGACGATCAGCGTCTTCCGATATCTCAGGTTCATAGGTTCCTTTCTTCAGTCCGCATCTTCCAGGCAGGCGATGCCGGGCAGCTCCATTCCCTGCAGGAATTCCAGGGAGGCGCCGCCGCCGGTGGAGATATGGGTCACCTTCCGGGCAAAGCCCAGCTGGTCCACCGCGGCTGCGCTGTCGCCGCCGCCGATGATGGAAACGCCCTTGGAATTGGCCACCGCCGTGGCGATGGCGCGGGTGCCCACGGCGAACTTGGGCATTTCAAAGACGCCCGCCGGGCCGTTCCAGACCACGGTGCGGGCCTGCTCGATGATGGCGGTATATTTTTCAATGGTACGGGGGCCGATGTCCATGCCCATCCAGCCGTCGGGGATCTGACCGGAGGGGACGCACATGGTATTGGCGTCATTGGCAAAGCGGTCGGCCACGATATTGTCCTCCGGCAGCAGCAAACGGGAGCCCACCTGCCGGGCCTTTTCCTCCAGGCCGGAGACGGTCTCCAGCATGGCGTCGTTGCAGAGGGAATCGCCGATGGAGCCGCCGGCGGCCTTCTGGAAGGTATAAGACATGCCCCCCAGGATCAGCACCGTGTCGCAGTGCTCCATGAGCAGCCGCTCGATCAGGCCCAGCTTTTCGTCCACCTTGGCGCCGCCCAAAATGGCCACGAAGGGATGCTCCGGAGCCTCCATGGCCTTGCCCATGACGGTGATCTCCTTCTCGATGAGGAAGCCGCAGACGGCGGGCAGGAAGGCAGCGATGCCGGCGGTGGAGGCGTGGGCCCGGTGGGCCGTGCCGAAGGCGTCGTTCACATAGATCTCCGCCATGGAGGCAAGCTCCCGGGCGAAGGCGGGGTCGTTTTTCTCCTCTTCCGGACGGAAGCGGATGTTTTCCAGCAGCATGACCTGGCCCGGCTTCAGGGCCGCGGCCATAGCCTTGGCCTGGGGGCCGACGATGTCCTCCGCCAGCGGCACAGGCAGCTTGAGAAACTCCTCCAGCCGGCGGGCCACGGGCTTCAGGCTCATTTTGGGGTTGACCTTGCCCTTGGGACGGCCCAGATGGGAGCACAGGATCACAGCAGCATTCTTTTCCAACAGATAGCGGATGGTGGGCAGCGCGCCGCGGATGCGGATATCATCGGTGATCTCTCCGTTGTCATCCAGCGGAACATTGAAGTCGCAGCGAACAAATACTTTTTTCCCGGAAACATCGATGTCCGCAACGGACTTCTTGTGGTAATTCATAATAATTGTCCTCGCATTCTGTCTCTCATTTTTTGTGGGAGTTTACCCCCGCAAGGTCATTATAGTATGCCTGCCCTGTTTTTTCAACCCGGCAAGGCTGACTTCTAACGAAGAACGCGAATTTTTGTAGATTTTTCTGAAAAAACGGCTTTTTTTTGAACTTTTCTGCCGCAAACATAAGGTTTGGCCCAGTCCGGCTCAGTCCGGCCGGCCCGTCAGCGCGCCCGTTGCCTGCAGGCCGGCAAAGTCCTGCTGCCGCAGCACCTCATAGGCCATCACCGCCACCGCGTTGGAAAGATTCAGGCACCGGGCGCCCTCCCGCATGGGGATGCGCACCGTCCGCGCATAGTCCGCCGCCAGAAGCGGCTCCGGCAGGCCGTGGGTCTCCTTGCCGAAGAGCAGCCAGGCGTCGTCGCCGTAGCGGGCCTGGGTATAGGCCTGGGCCCCCTTGGAGGTGGCCATCCAGGGCCGGACCTGGGGATGCGCCGCCCGAAAGGCCTGCCAGCTGCCGTAATAAAACACCTGCAGCATGCTCCAATAATCCAGCCCCGCCCGCTTGAGCCAGCGGTCCTCGATGGAAAAGCCCATAGGGCCGATCAGGTGCAGCTCCGCCCCCGTCACCGCGCAGGTGCGGGAAATATTGCCGGTATTCTGCGGGATCTCCGGCTCCAGCAAAACGATATGCAGCATAGTTACGGTTCCTCTTCCTCCTCGTCCGCATCCTTCAGGGCGATGCCGAGGTCGTTGTCCATGAGCCCTGCGGAATGGATGGCGCCCCGGCCGTATTTCTGCCGGATGGCGTCCACCGTCTGCTCCAGCTGCTCCCGGCGCTGCCGCCGGGCCCGCCCCGCCTCATCAAAGAGCATCAGCTGCTCGTTCTCCTCCTCCGGAGAGACCAGGCTCTGCCCAGTGACGGTGAGCATCCGGATGGGCTTGTTCAGATCCCAGTTGTCCCGCAGCAGCGCAAGGCTGGTCTCCGTCAGGACGGAGGCCAAATGGGTGGGCCGCTCCAGCCGCTTCTGCCGGGTGATGACCCGCAGGGCGGGATCCTTGATGGTGAGCTGGACCGTGCGGCATTTCAGCCCGCTCCGGCGCAGCCGCTCCGCCACCTCCTCAGAAAGGGCCTGCAGGCCCTTGCGGGCGTCGCTCTCCCCCAGAAGATCCCGGCGGAAGGTCATGCCGTTGCCCACGGAGCGCACCGTGTGCTTTTCATAAATGGAAGCCACCGGGCTCTCGTCCAGGCCGTTGGCATAGTCCCAGATCTGCTCTCCCAGCTTGCCCAGCCGGCGGGAAAGGGTCTCCCGCGGGGCCAGCGCCAGCTGGCCGATGGTATGGATGCCCAGCGAGGCCAGCGTCAGCCGGGAGGCGCCGCCCACGAACAGAAGGGCATCTACCGGCTTGGGCCACACCAGCCAGGTCATATCCTCCCGGCCGATGACGGTGGTGGCGTCGGGCTTTTTGTGGTCAGAGCCCAGCTTGGCAAAGATCTTGTTGAAGGAGACGCCCACGGAGATGGTCAGCCCTGTCTCCTCCCGAACCTCCCGGCGCAGCC
>USML01000095.1 GCA_900555855.1 uncultured Eubacteriales bacterium
GGCGGCGGTGCTCTGGCTCACGGGCTGCGTCTGGACCATCCGGGTGGATGGCTGCCGGGAGACCACGCAGGGGGAGATCCTCCAGCTTTTGGAGCAGGCCGGGCTGAAAACCGGGACCAGAAGGGCCGGCCTCTCCGTGCGGGAGCTGCGAAACCATGTGATCGGAGGCTGTGACAAGCTTTCTTACCTTACAATCAATTTCCGCGGGACCCAGGCGCTGATTCAGGTCTGGGAGCGGAAGGAGACCCCAGAGCCCATCCCCCAGGAGGAGCCCTGCGACATCCTTTCCGATAAGACCGGCGTGATCCTGCGGCTGAGAGTGCGGCAGGGGACGGCCTGCGTTCAGGTGGGCGACGCCATCCAGCCGGGCGACCGGATCGCCGAGGGCCGGATCCTGGGCGCGGCGGGGGAGCTTCGGAAGGTCCATGCCATGGCGGAAGCGGACCTCCGGACCTGTTACACCATCCGCACCGCCATCCCCGCAGAGCTTCAGACCTTCTCCGTTTTGGAGGAGCTGCGGCCGGAACGCTGGCTTCTGTTCGGAAGCCGCAGATTTCCCCTGCAGAAGATTGAAAAAGCGCCGGAGCTGTGGTATGATAAACAAATCGAGACGCAGCTGCTGCAGCTGCAGGAGGAGTTTCGCTTTCCCATGGGGATCGAGACGGAACGCCGCTTCCGCGGCACGCCAGACGGGCAGACGCCGGAGCGGGAGACCCTTTCCGCCCTGCTGGAGGAGCGGATGCTGCGCAGGCTGCTGGCGGCAAAGCCGGAAGCGGAGCTTTGCGGCCATACATTTTCTTTGGAGAAGACCGACGGGGGCGCTTATCTGGGCGTGCTGCGGGCAGAGCTTATCGAGACCTGCGGCGTGGAAGCCCCGGCAGAATAAGGAGAGAAAAAGCAATGACAGAACAGATCATCAATGTGGGGCGCGTGGAGCATATCATCAACCTGTTCGGCTCCTTTGATGAAAACATCAAGCTGCTGGAAAAGGAATACGGCGTCAGCATCGTGTTTCGGGATACGGAGCTAAAGATCTGCGGCGAGCCGGAGGCCGTCATTTCCGCAAAGGCTGCGGTGGAGGCGCTGCTGCAGCTGGCCGTCCGCGGCGAGCAGATCGGCCCGCAGAATGTGAATTATGTGATCTCGCTGGTGCGGGACGGGCAGGAGGATAAGATCGCCCAGATGGGCAAGGATGTGATCTGCGTCACCATCCGCGGCCGGCAGGTCAAGGCAAAGACCGTGGGCCAGCAGAAATATGTGGACGCGATCCAGAAAAACATCGTCACGCTGGGCATCGGCCCGGCAGGAACGGGCAAGACCTATCTGGCGGTGGCCTGCGCCGTGGCGGCGTTTCGGGAGAAGACGGTGAACCGCATCATCCTCACCCGGCCGGCGGTGGAAGCGGGGGAGAAGCTGGGCTTTTTGCCCGGCGACCTGCAGAACAAGGTGGATCCCTATCTGCGGCCCCTTTACGATGCGCTGTTCGATATGCTGGGGCCGGAGGCCTACCAGCGGTATCTGGAGCGGGGCAATATCGAGGTGGCGCCGCTGGCCTATATGCGCGGACGGACGCTGGACGACGCCTTCATCATTCTGGACGAGGCCCAGAACACCACGCCGGAGCAGATGAAGATGTTTCTGACCCGGATCGGCTTCGGCTCCCGGGCGGTGATCACCGGCGATGTGACCCAGGTGGACCTGCCCGACGGCAAGCGCTCCGGCCTGAAGGAGGCCGTTCAGGTGGTGCAGGGTCTGCAGGACATCGCGGTCTGCACGCTGGATCACAAGGATGTGGTGCGGCATGAGCTGGTGAGCCGGATCATCAAGGCCTATGAAAAATATGACGAGCAGAAGCAGAAAAACGGGCCAAAGGACAAGGAAAAGAGGAAATATCATGTCAAAACTAAAGGTTGAGCTTTTGGGCGAGGCAGCGGGCGGCGCGGCGAAGCTGATCCGTCTGGCGGCGAAGGCGGCCTTTTCCGCCTTTGATTACGGCTTTGACGGTCAGGTGACCGTCACCGTTACCGACGACGAGGGCATCCGGGCCTATAACCGGGACTACCGCCAGGTGGATCGCAGCACGGATGTGCTGTCCTTTCCCCTGAACGATTTTTACCGGGGCGAGCCCCGGGAGCCGCTGGAGGAGCTGCTGGATCCCGTCACGGGGCTGGTGCCGCTGGGGGACATGATCCTTTCGCTGGAGCACGCCCGGGCCCAGGCGGCGGAATACGGCCATGGGCTGGCGCGGGAATGCGCCTATCTGACGGTACACAGCATGCTCCATCTGCTGGGCTATGACCATGTGGACGAGGGCGAGGAAAAGGCCGCCATGCGGGCGAAGGAGGAGGAGATCCTGGCCCGGCTGAGCCTGACCCGCCAGACGGCAGAGCAAGCGGAGAAAGGAACGGAAGCATGATCACGAAAACCGGTATTTTTTCGGTGGTGGGCCGGCCCAATGTGGGCAAATCCACGCTGACCAACGCCCTCTGTGGCACCAAGGTCGCCATCGTCTCGGACAAGCCCCAGACCACCCGCACCCGGATCACCGGCGTCCTCAATGAAGACGGCTGCCAGATGATCTTTCTGGACACGCCGGGCCTGCACAAGCCCAAGACCCGGCTGGGCGACTATATGGTAAAGATCATCAACGACACCGTCACCGATGTGGACACGGTGCTGCTGTTGGTGGAGCCTGTTGCCCGGATCGGCATCCCGGAGCAGCTGCTCATCGACAAGCTGAAGGAATATGCGCTGCCAGCGGTGCTGGTGATCAACAAGATCGATTCCGTGGAGAAGGAAACGCTGCTGGCGGTGATGGCGGCCTATTCGGCGGCCTACGATTTTGCCGCCGTGGTGCCCGTCAGCGCCCGGCAGGGCGACGGGCTGGATGTGCTGAAGGAGGAGCTGAAGAAGCTCTGCTTCGAATCGCCCCAGCTGTTTCCCGACGGCATGGTCTCCGACCAGCCGGAGCGGCAGCTCATCGCAGAGATCATCCGGGAAAAGCTGCTGCAGAATCTGGACAAGGAGGTCCCCCACGGGACGGCGGTGGAGATCGAGGCCATGAAGGAGGAAAACGGCGTGGAGCATATCTCCGCTGTCATCTACTGTGAACGCAAGACCCATAAGGGCATTATCATTGGCAAAAACGGCGCCATGCTGAAGAAGGTGGGCGCTTCTGCCCGGCCGGAGATCGAGGCGCTGCTGGACTGCCGGGTATTCCTGCAGCTCTGGGTCAAGGTCAAGGAGGACTGGCGCAACAACCCCGCCCAGATCCGCAACTTCGGCTATTCGGAGGACCGGTAAGGCAGGGGATATTTTCCTGAGGAAAGCGGCGCGCTTCTGCCCATCCTAAAGGGTGAGGTGATAGGATGCGCGACGCCATGTGGGAGCTTTTTGTCCGGACCGGCCTGCCACAGGTCTATAATTACTACGCCCAGTGCAGACGGAGGGATGGGCATGTTTCAAACCGTGAGCGGACTGACCCTCCGCAGCGTGAACTATAAAGAGGCGGATCAGATCCTGACCGTCCTGACGGACAGCCGGGGCTGCCTCACCGTCAAGGCCAGAGGCGCCAGCCGGAAGGGGAGCCGCCTGCGAGCGGCTTCCCAGCTTTTTACATTTTCGCAGATGACCCTTTATGAGAGCCGGGGCCGGCTCACCCTGCAGGAAGCAGAGGTGCAGCAGCAGTTTTCCGGCCTGCAGAGCCGGCTTTCCGCCCTTGCGCTGGCTTCTTATCTGGCGGAGGTCCTGGCCACGGAAGCGGAGGACGCCCCCGGCGGGGAGCAGCTTCTGCGTCTGGCGCTGAACTGTCTTTACGCCCTCTCCCACGGGCTTGCGCCGGAAAAGATCGTCAAGGCCGCCTTTGAGCTGCGGTATATGACGCTTGCCGGCTATGCACCGGAGCTTTCCGGCTGCGCAGTCTGCGGCAGGGCAGAGCCGGTGCGGCCTGTGGCAGTGCTGGAGGCCGGCGTGATCCGCTGCAGGGCCTGTTCGCTGCCCGGGGCTTCCGGCCGGCAGACGGAGCTGACGCCCGGCGCGCTGGCGGCAGCCAGATATCTGCTGCGCTGCGACCTGAAAAAGCTATTTTCCTTTACGCTGGGCGAGGAGGATCTCCGCCGCCTGGGCAATTTCAGCGAAAGCTATCTGCTCACCAAGCTGGAACGGAGCTTTCGCACTTTGGATTTTTATAAAAGCGTAGGTGAAACAGAATGACATTACAGGAACGATCCTATCAGACCATCGAGCTGCCCAAGATCCTGGAGCTGCTGGCCCAAGAGGCTTCCACAGAGCCGGCCAAGCAGCTTTGCCGGGAGCTTCGGCCCGTCTTTTCCCTGAAGCTCTGCGAAAAGCTCCAGCAGGAAACGGAGGATGCGGCCCGGCTCATCGGCCTGCAGGGCAGCCCGGCCTTTTCCGGCCTGCGGGATATCTCCGCCGCGCTGGAGCGGGCGGAGAAGGGCGGCTTTCTCAATCCCGTGGAGCTGCTGGGCGTGGGCGCCATGCTCCGGGCCGCAAGGCTCACGAAGAATTACCGGGAGGAGCGCCGGCAGACGGAGACCTCGCTGGACGAGTATTTTACGCTGCTCAGCGGCAACAAATTCTTGGAGGAGAAAATTGAAAACGCCATCATCTCTGAGGAGGAAATTTCGGACCATGCCAGCTCAGAGCTTTATCAGATCCGCCGCCAGATCCGGACGGCGGCCTCCAAGGTCCGGGAGGTGCTGAACAAGATCACATCCTCCCAAACCAACCAGAAGATCCTGCAGGATTCTATCATTACGCAGCGCAACGGCCGCTTTGTGGTGCCGGTGAAGGCAGAATACCGCAGCAGCATGCCGGGCATGGTCCACGATACCAGCGCCAGCGGCGCAACGCTCTTTATCGAGCCTGCCGCCGTGGTGGAGCTGAACAATAATATCCGCATCCTTTACGGCAAGGAAAAGGCGGAGATCGAGCGCATTCTGGCGGAGCTTTCCGCCGATACGGCCCAGTTTGCCGGCTCCATCCGCCGGGACTATGAGCTGCTTTGCCAGCTGGATTTTATCTTTGCCCGGGGCAAGCTGGCCTATAAGATGAAGGCCATGCGCCCCCGTCTGCTGGAGACCGGCCGGACGGAGATCAACAAGGCGCGGCATCCGCTGCTGGATCCGGATACGGCCGTCCCCATCAGCTTTCGCATCGGCGGGACGGTGGACACTGTCATCATCACCGGCCCCAACACCGGCGGCAAGACCGTCGGCATCAAGACGCTGGGGCTTTTGACCGCCATGGCGCAATGCGGCCTGCAGATCCCCGCTTCCGACGGCAGCCAGATCGTCCTTTTTGAACATATTCTGGCAGATATCGGCGATGAACAGAGCATCGAGCAATCGCTTTCCACCTTTTCCAGCCATATGCGCACCATCGTTGAGATCCTGCAGGTAGCAGATGCACACACGCTGGTGCTGCTGGACGAGCTTGGCGCCGGCACAGATCCGGTGGAGGGCGCGGCGCTGGCCCGGTCGATCATTGAGCATCTGCGGGGCATGGGCTGTACCGTGGCCGCCACCACCCATTATGCGGAGCTGAAGGTCTACGGTCTGGAAACGCCCGGCGTGGAAAACGCCTCCTGTGAGTTTGATGTGCAGACCTTGCGGCCCACTTATCGACTGATTTTCGGCGTACCCGGAAAATCCAACGCCTTTGCCATCTCTCAGCGCTTGGGCCTGCCAGAGGACATCATTCAGGCTGCCGCCGGACTCATTGCCACGGAGGACAAGGAATTTGAGGATGTGATCACCAAGCTGGAGGAAAAGCGTCAGGGTCTGGAGAGCCGCATCGCCGCGGCAGAGCGTCAGCAGCGGGATGCAGAGGCCGCCAACCGCCGGGCGCAGGAGCGTCTGGCAACGCTGGAGGGCGAGCGGGAGAAGCTCATTCTGGACGCCAAGCTCAAGGCGAAGGAGATCATCGACAATGCCCGCGCCGCCAGCGAAATGGTTCTGGAGGAGGCAAAGCGCGTCAAGCAGGAGGCCGCCGATGGGAAGGACGCCAATCTGGCCGCCGCCCGGGCGATCTTCCGCGGGGCCCTTTCAGAAGCGGAGAAGAAGACCCTTTCCCAGCGGGCGGAACGGAAGGCCATGCCGCTGCCCCGGCCGCTGAAGGCGGGGGACACGGTGGAGATCGTCTCCACCCACACCCGCGGCACCGTTTTGGAGACGCCGAAGCCCGGCGAAAAGGTCAAGGTCCAGGCGGGCATCCTGAAGATCCAGGTGGAGCCCCGGGAGCTGCAGCTGATGGAAGACGCCAAGCCGGAAAAGAAGGAGCCGCTCCGTTC
>USML01000096.1 GCA_900555855.1 uncultured Eubacteriales bacterium
ACAGGTAGCGTTCATCCGCAAAGCCCCTTCGCTGCCCTGCGGTGGAGAAGGGCTGGCAGGGAAATCCGCCGGAGAGGACGGTAACGGTTTCAAGTCCTGTTTTTTCAAAAAACGCCTCCTTTGTAAAAGTTGTGATATCCCGGAATCTCGGCACCTCCGGCCAGTGCTTTTCCAGAACGGAATAGGGATAGTCCGCCCACTCGCATTGGCAGACAGTGCGGAAGCCCGCCGCCTCCGCCGCCAGATCCAGCCCGCCGATGCCGGAAAACAGGCTCACATGGGTCAGCTCAGTCATAGTCGTCCTCGCAGGAATGATCTTCGCAGAGGGCGCAGCAGCGGCCGCAGCCGATGCCGTCCTCCGCCGCTTCATCCGGGTCATAGGGCGTCAGATGCGCGCGCCGCAGCGTTGCCTCCAGAATGTCATAGCAGGTGACGACCTGATCCTCCGCAAAGCCCCACCTGCGGTACATCCTTCGGATGCTCGGATTCTCGCCGGAGAGATTCTTTTGCAGCCGCGCAAGCCGTTTTTCTGTTTTCACTTCTACAACACGGTTGCGGAGAAAGCTGTACTGCGCCAGCAGGTCAAAGAGATCGCCCACCAGCATACGGAAGGCGCCGCCGGAGATGATGTAGGCGGGATCGTGGGCGGTGGCGGCGCGCTGCTTTTCCCTGATTTTTGCGTCATGCTCTTTCAGTACGGCGGTCAGCGGCGTGAGCTCCACCGCTTTCAGCTCGGCAAGGTCCTTCCTGTCCCCAAACACCAGATAGCGGCCGGGGATACGCCAGGCGGCAAACTTTTCCTCCGCGATCTCTCCGTAGCGCTTTGCCGTCTCGGCCAGATTTTCCAGATCCTTCTCGTCCTTCGCCTTCTCCGCCAGGAAGGCGAGCTGATGGAGAAGTCCGTACAGATGCACCTCATCATTGATGTGGTTTTCATAGGTCTTGCTGTCGATCACATATTTCATATCTTGTCCCATCCTTTCCTTATCCGGTTTCCCCGCCATGGGAAACCTCGCTGGGCTTTGTCGTGAGAAGTCTGTATAGCTCGGTGGTCTTGGGAAACTCGTCCTTGAAGGGCAGGATCACATTTTGGAAGAACAGAAGGCCGCTGCCGGGGTCCGCGTTGGTCACATAGGCAAGCTGCTCGGCGGAGATGTTCAGCCGCTCCGTCATCAGCTTGCGGTCGCCCGCGGAGAGGTTCAGCAAATAGATAAAATCGCTGTTTTCCAGAATGTTTTCGATCTCCGGGCTGTGCAGCAGGTCCTTCGGGTTCTGCGTTGCCCCGGTCGGGACGCCGCCCCACTTTCTGAAACGCTTCCAGATCTCGGCGCTGTATGCCGCCGTCTGTTCCTCCTTCAAGAGCAAATGGAACTCGTCCACGAAATACCAGGTGGCCCGTCCAATGGAGCGGTTCACCGTGACGGTGTTCCACACCGCGTCCTGGACAATGAGCATCCCTGGCTTTTTCAGGTTCTTGCCAAGCCCCTTGATGTCGAAGCAGACAAGGCGGTTGCGGATATCCACGGTGGTACGGTGGTTGAAGAAGTTGAGAGAGCCGTTCACATACAGGTCCAGCGCCTGGGCCACACGGTCCGCCTCCGGGATATGCTGGGCGGTGAGGGCTGCCATGAGGTCGGAGAGGATCGGCATATTCTCCGGCCGGGGATCCGCGAAGTACGGCTGATAGATCTTCTGCACGGCACGGTCGATGACGGTTTTCTCGATGGCCTCCAGCCCTGTCTTGCTGCCCATGATAAGCTCACAGAAGGACAGCACGAAATCGCTTTTCAGCGCCAGCGGGTTTTCTTCCTCGCTGTAATTGAGGTTGATATCCAGGGGATTCACATAGTCGCGGCTGTTGGGAGAGAGCCGGATCACCTGGCCGCCCAGCCGGTTCACCAGCGGGGAATACTCGTCCTCCGGGTCACAGATGATGACATTATCCTTCGTGGTCAGCATGACATAGGTGATCTCCCGCTTGCAGCTCATGGACTTGCCGCTGCCCGGCGTGCCGAACACAAGGCCGTTGGGGCATCGGGACTGCTTGCGGTCTAAGAGGATCATATTGCCGGACAGGGCGTTGAGCCCGTAATACATGGCGTCCCCGCCCATGAAAAGCTCCTGGGTCACAAAGGGGACGAATACCGCCAGCGCCGAAGTGGTGAGGCTCCGTTCGATCTTGATACGGTTGAGGCCCAGCGGCAGCGAGGACACAAGGCCGTCCTCCTGCTGGAAGTCCAGCCGGGTCAGGATGCAGTTGTGGGTCTGGGCGACGCTGGCCGACTGGGAAACGGCGATCTCCAGCTTTTGCTTCGTGGGCGCCAGATGCAGCATGAGGAAGGTCATATTGAACATTCGCTCGTTGCGGCTCTGCAAATCCTGCAAGAGATTTTTCGCCGCGCCGCCGTAGGTGGAGAGGTCGGAGGGGAGGATATCCAGATCGTAGCCGCTGCGTGCGGCCTTCTTCTGCTCCTGGATCTTCATGGCGTCCAGATCGGTGATCTTGCGCTTGACCATCTTGATGGCCTCGTTCTGGTTGATGCCGCGGACGTGCATGGTGACGAGAAGGTTTCCCTCCACATCCATGAAATCCGTGAGGATACGGTCCTGGATCTCCGGGGCCAAAATCTGCAAGAAGGACACCGCGCCGTACATTTCGCCCATGCGGAAGCGCCGCGTCTCCCCAAACTCGAAGGAAGAAGGCGCGATAAAATCCTTTACGGACAGGCCGGAGGGCGTCAGCCAGTCCCATTCAAAGGCGAAGGGCTCCCCTCTGGGATGGAGGAGGCCGTGCAGCAGCGCCAGCCGCTCCTTGCCGTCCAGCACCTTTGCCGCCGCGCCCATGACCTTGAAGCGGTTCAGAGTGTCCGCCTCGATGCGGGAAAACCGTGCCCGTGCAGCCTGGACGCTCTCCGCCTCGATGGTCAGCGTGACATACTTGCTTTTCACATAGCCGTTGCTGCCGCGCTCATACTGTGTTTGCAGGATGCCGGAGGCCTCGGCGCGGATCCCGTCCAGCTCGTCCCCCTGGGCCGCCATGCGGAACAGGTCCCCGCCGTCGGCCTTGTGGCTGCTGCTCAGGGTCATTTGCACGCCGATGGAGGGGTCATAGCCGTTATAGAAATCGCAGAGGCGTTCAAAGATATCCCGCTGATCGTCCGGCCCCGCCAGACGGTAGTTGACGTCCTCATAGGCTATGGTCTTGGAGAAAAGCCGGTCGTCCAGCCTGCACAGGCCGTCCGGGTACAGGTTCCGAAACGGGATGCTGTCCTGCACGGTATGGGGCTTTCCGTCGCCCTTGGCCTGCCGGATGATGGCTTCAATTTGCTTTCGCTCTGCCCGCGTGAGCTTACGCTTTGCGGCGGGGTGCGTGTTTTCCGGTTTTGCCGCTTTTTTCAGCAATCGCCCGTACCTCCTTTTCCAGTTTTGCCTGCCGCACCAGGGCGGAATAGGCGTTGTTGGTCTGATAGATGCGCCGCTTCGGACGGATGAATTTGCATTGGATCAGGTGCCCCAGGATCACTTCCAGCGTTTGTCCGTTTTTCTCATAGAGGGCAAACAGGAAGAACGGGAGCATGACAAGGATCATGCACAGCGCCGCCGAGGTCGTACCCATGCTGCCCTTGCTCAAAAAGAAAAGCGGCACTCCCACAAGCGCCGCCGATCCGAAACACACAAGCTGCCGCTTCGTCAGTCCGAACAGCATCTTGCTTTTGATTTTTGTCAGGTCCTTCGGGACCGTTACGTATGCCAAAATTGATACCTCCTTTAATGCGCCCCGAACAGGCTCTTTGCGAGGCTGCCGGTGCGGAACAGGGTATAGCACAGCAGCACCGTGTAGCCCAGGCACTCCCAGATCGCCACGGTGATATCATCCCCTACGGCGATATTCTGCACCAGCACCGCGTAGATGCCGACGCAGACCATAATGAGAAATGCCTGAAAGCCCAGGGCCAGCAGGGACTTCAAATAGTTCTGCCCCGTCTGGCCCCACTCCCGGTTGGCCATCGTGGCAAAGGGGATCGGCCCCACGGATACGGTCAGATACACCTCGATCATTCTTCCGTAGATCACAAGGAAGATGGCGATGGTGAGGATATGGGAGCAGAGGCCCACAAAAATGCTCTGAAACCACAGGCCCAGCAAAGAACCGATGCTCCAATCCGCCAGGGTCGTTTCCAAATTGCCGACCACGCCGGAAATGTCGATCCCCGCGTCGGAGATGATGACGCCGGCGCTCTGGCTGACCACGCTCTGCGCCATATCGAATACCGCCATGACGATGTTCCAGGTGTTGGTGACGATGAGCACCGCGCAGAAGGTCTTGAAGATCCACTTCCAGAAAAGCCAGGTGTCAAAATCGTGGAGATTGTTCTTTTCCACGATGAGCTGGATCAGCTCATAGCACATGACGAAGGTGAGGATGATACCGGCGATGGGAACGATGACCGTTTCAGAGAGGCCGCGGATCATGTTGAAGATGCCGCCATTCCAGCCGGCCGGCGTCATGCCCACCTCGCCGGCGATCTCGCCCACCTTCGTATTCACGGTGTCAAAGGTCCCGGAGAGGTTGGAGATGATGCCGTCGATCAGCAGCTCCTTGAACCACTCCTGGATCATTTCAATTATCACGGGTGGTCACACCTCCTTTCGGGGGCTCCCGCCGTGAAACGGGAGCCTCCGGGTGGGATGGTCCTGCCGCCGCTCAGCCAAGCAGGCCGGACAGCAGGGGGATCAGGGTCACGCCGATCAGGGCGACGCCGCCGCCCGCGACGAGCTGCTTGACGCCCTGCGATTTGGCCGCGGGGTTGTCCTGGCCGTAGCCTTCCAGAAGGTTGATGCCGCCCCACACGCAAAGGCCGCCGCCCAGGGCGATCACGAGGGTCTGCAATACATCGATGGCACTGTTGAAGAACTCCATAAATCATATTTCCTTTCGTTTTGTAGAATTGTTGTCGGGTTCGTCTGTCAGGTCTTTTGCGCTCAATTCGTACATATCGAAAGGCTCGTCCGGCTTCACGATGGCCGGTCTGCGCTTCATGTACCGTTCTACGTCAAAGACGTTCTTCTTGTCGGCGTCGGACAGGTATTTGTAGCGGGGGTGCTTCGTCAAGTCGTACTTGTCGCTGAAAAACGGGCGCACGCCCCGAAGCTGCAAGATACACTTGCCGCCGTCCATGACCGCGATCTCGTCCTGGGTCATCAACTCCTTTCCCAATTTCTGATAACTGAGGCCGTGAGAGGTCTGCGCGCCGCGATTTTCGGACTGGCTCAGGCTGTCGATGGTCTCCTTGCCCAGCAGCTCCGAAATCTCTTTCAGCGTTGACTTCTCCTTGCCTCCCAAAAACAAGGTGACGTCGCAGTTGCCGACAATGGTATCTGCCGCGTCCTTGTAGATGGTCTTTAACTGGCTTTGCGACTGCAAAATAATAGAAGCCGATATCTCACGGCTTCGGATGGTGGCGATCAGCTTGTCAAAGTTGGGTATCTGGCCGATGTTGGCAAATTCGTCCAAAAGACACCGCACATGAACAGGCAGCCGCCCGTTATAGAAATCGTCCGCCTTGTCGCAGAGCAGGTTGAAAAGCTGGCTTTGCAGCATGGCAATGACGAAATTGAAGGTGGTATCCGTATCGCTCATAATGAGGAACAGCGCCGTTTTCCGGTCGCCCATCGTGTCCAGCTCCAATTCGTCCTCTGTCATAATGTCCCGCAGCTCCTTGATATCGAAGGGAGACAGGCGGGCGCCGCAGCTCACCAAAATACTTTTGAGTGTCTTGCCGGCCGCCATTTTGAATTTGACATACTGCTTGACGGCGAAGTGCTCCGGCTGCTTTTTTGCCAGATCGTCGAAAAGGATATCCACGGGACTTTTATAGGTCTCGTCGTCCTCTCTGGCTTCGCAGGCGTTCAGCAGGTCAAGAAGTGTGATGAAGTTCCGTTCCTCCGGCTCCGGAGGAAAACGGGAAAGCCCGCAGGAACCAACAACGCCATTTTACCATATTATGGGATGAAATGTAAGTAAATATCCTGAAATTTTCAAAAAATCTCCGTTTTTCCGAGAGAAACGGATGCGCTTTTGGGCAAAATTACAGGTGAATGCAATCCGGAGGGATGGAAAACCGGAAGAAGGTATCGCCTCCTTCCGGTTACAGATGGGAAATCAAATCCAGAACAATCCGGGCGGTCATGCCCCAGATAACCCGGTTCTGCCGAACCCACACCGGCACCTCTACCCGCCCGGTGTTCCATGGGTAATCCCGGGGGATGCCCACCGCTTCGTAGGGGAAGCTGTC
>USML01000097.1 GCA_900555855.1 uncultured Eubacteriales bacterium
AGATTATACACCCGGGCACACCGGCGACGGCACAGACCGCAAGCGCGCCGAAAACCGCCCAAAGAGCAGCGATCACTGCCCACATAGCGGCATAAACCGCAAAAACTGCGGCGGCGGCTGCGATGCCGAGCGAAAGCCATACGGGAGAGCCGAGCACTAAGAGCACCGTCTCCCACGCCCTCAGGCGTCTTTTGGGCCGTATTCTCTCTTTCGCGATCTTTGCGAGAGGAATATCGGCAACGGTCTGTCTGACTATCTCGTCTACCGGACCCGCCGCCGATACCGCTTCCTCCTCCGTAAGTCCTTCTTCTATCCTGTCGTCAAGCATTTCGCCGTAAAAGCTCAGACGCTCTTCAATATCGTCCCGCGGCAAACCGGACAGTCCCCGGCGCAGCTCGGCGAGAAATTCTTGTTTATTCATTGCCGTCTTCCTCCTTGGTTACAAATTGATAAATTGATAAAATTTCCTTCCACTCGTCCCTGAACTCCCCGATACGCCGAAGCCCCGCCTCGGTGATATGATAATATTTCCGAAGCCTGCCGCCGTGCTCCGCGGTGTGCACCGTCAGCATTTCGGCTGCCTCCAGGCGCTTCAGAATAGTATACAGGGTCGATTCGGACAGCTCTATATACGGCTTCATGTCCTTTATTATTTTATAGCCGTATGAATCCTCGCTTTTGATAGCCGCCAGAACGCAGACATCCAAAAGTCCTCTTTTCAACTGACCGTCCATGCTATACCTCCTTTTGTGTAATACATCGTATCACGAAGTATTGGTTTTGTCAACAGTTTTTTGCAAAAAATATGAAAATGCCGCGGAGAGTATAAGCATTATTCAGCATAACCGCCCGATTTGCGAGCCGACCGTCCCTTACCCGGGCGGATATATTGAACCGTCGGAGCACCGAAGCCAAAAGCGATACACCCCCTTTGCGGTATACAGTGCGGGGCAGCCGTCCACAAGTCCACAGCCGACCAAGGTACCCCCTTTACGGTTATATGGTGTAGGTCAGCCGTCCCAAGACCCTTGCCCCTTTGCGGTTGGCTTTGCCCTGCAAAACTTAATTTCAAGACAAAAGAAACGGAGTGATGTTATGTTTGTTGTTCGAAAGGAACAATGCGTTGAGTGCGGCGCGGCTTTCTCAATTTCATTGGAGGAGTTTATTTATAAACCCGATAACGGCATGAAACTGCCCAAGCGATGTAAAGACTGCCGCAGAAAAAACCGTGATCACGCAAACCCTTACCGCGGAATACGTCAGATCATGCGCCAATACCCCGCCACAAAAGGACACCGCCGCAAAGTACACGGCGGTGCCCTTTAATATTGAAAGGAGATCATTATGAACGAACAGGAAAACTTTGACTGCGAAAACGTACTTGACGAGCTGGCGGATCTCATAAGCTCGCTGCCGAAGCCGACGCTAAAGCTTCTTGATTTCAAACGGTACCGTGAAATGCTGCATTGCGCGTGCGATCTGCGGCATTCGGCGGAGGAAGCGCTTTCCGATAAGAGCATAGCTGTGGAAATTGATCAGTATTTTAATTTAGGGTATATTTCCGTTGATATTCCCGATCTGTGTGTGATGCAGCCGCAAAAGTTCGCCGCTGCCGTAAGTAAAGCCGATAATTTTGAGATCTATCCGCTGACGAACGGCAATTTACGGCTTGATATAACCTTTCATAATGTCATGCAATGCTATTACGGAGAGGAGTATCAATAAATGGACTTTTTCTTTGCTTTTTTAGGACTCATTTGGCTGACATACCGCCTTGGAAAAGAGGACGGAAAATGGGGGTGCTTCACGTTTTTGATGATCATCATTCTGATCGCGGTAATATATACGGCACTCAGCTGAACCGTCTGCTGCGGCGTTGCAGCAAAGCAGCCGTATTCAAAGGCGGAACGGCACGAATAAAGAAAAATCCACCGTAATTATATAAAAATTACGGTGGATTTTGTGGCGGAGAAGAAGAGATTCGAACTCTTGAGACCCGTTAAGGCCTACGCGATTTCCAATCGCGCGCGCTCGACCAACTACGCGACTTCTCCAAGTCATTGATCCAGGAAGGTCGATATTCAGTTTGGGCCGCGCCCGAAAGGTTGGTGGGCCTTCAGGGACTTGAACCCGGGACCAGCCGGTTATGAGCCGGCCGCTCTGACCAACTGAGCTAAAGGCCCTCATTGGTACCGCATTTCTGACGGCTTTTCTATTATAACGGATTCTTTTGCAAAACACAAGACTTTTTTTGCATTTTTTCAAAAAAAATTCTTCGCAGATTTTTCCCGTTGACAGCCCCGGCCGAGACTCTTATGATTAGGGCAAAAGGGGGGAGCCGATGAAACGATTTTTGGCCGGCGCCGTGTGCGCCGCGATGCTTTTTGGCTTATCTGCCTGCGCCGCTTCCGCGCCGGCGGAGCTGCCGCAGCAGGGAGAAGCGCCTTTGGCGCAGCCGGAGGAACCGGAAGCGCCTTCCGGCCCGCGGGATCCCATCACCGGGGCCCGCCCGGAAATGCAGCAGGCGGCGTTCTGGATCGGGCTGGATGCCACTGCCACGCAGCTTCGCATGACGGCGGAGGAATGTGCGGCCTATAATGCGGCGCTGACGCAAACGCCGGGGACGGATGTGGAGGACCTGAGCCGCTTCGGGCGGGAGATCACCCGGGAGACCGTGCAGGAGCTGCTGCCCGGCGGGGCCGCGCCCCGGGAGGGATATTATACCGGCGCGGCGCTCCTGACGGCGGAGCAGCGCCGGGCCATGGAGCAAAACACCGGGCTGGACGCTCTGGTCCCCCACGCGCCGCAGTATGGCTTCGTGACGCGCAGCACGCTGCTGCGCCGGTATCCCTCCGGGCTGCCGCTGTATCTGGGGCCGGACGATGTGGAGTTTGATCAGGCGGTGGAGACCCGGGCCAAGCTCTGGGAGCCCTTTGTGCTGCTGCACACCTCGGCGGACGGACAGTGGTATTTCGTCCGCACCCGGGACTATGCCGCCTGGCTTCAGGCAGCGGACGGCGCGCTGTGCAGCCGGGAGCGCTGGGATGAGCTGCGGCAGCGGCTGGAGGAGGATTTTCTGATCGTCACGGCGCCGCGGCTCTCGCTGGCAGGCAGCGCGGCGCTGCCGGAGCTGGCAGAGCTTTCTCTGGAGATGGGCACCCGTCTGCCGCTGGAGCGGGAGGCGGCGCTGGCAGACAATGCCGTCACCGGGAACTGCTGGACGGTGCAGGTGCCGCTGGCCGACGCCGGGGGAGAGCTTCAGCTGGCGCAGGCCCGCATCCCCAAAAGCGGAGACGCCAACGAGGGCTGCCTGCCCTATACCGGCGAAACTCTCCTGCGGCAGGCCTTCCGCCTGCTGGGGCAGCGCTACGGCTGGGGCGGGATGTTCGGCGATTGGGATTGCTCCAGCTTCTGTCAGGATGTTTATCTGACGCTGGGGCTTCGCCTGCCCCGCAACAGCGGCAGCCAGAGCCGGATCCCCGGCGGGATCGCCCTTTCCGGCCTGACGGAGCAGGAAAAGGCCGATGCACTGGCGGCGCTGCAGCCCGGGACGCTGGTGGTCCTTTCCGGCCACCAGACCATGTATCTGGGGACTTATGAAGGCGAGCCCTATCTGATCCACGCCACTTATGCGCTGTATGACGCGGCGGGGGAGCGCTATGTGCAGAACGCAGTGATCGTTTCCTCCGCGCTGGCCTTCCGCAGCAACGGCAAAACCATTCTGGAAAACAGCCACACCCTTGCGCTGCCGGCAAAAAAATCTGAAAAAACCGGTTAAGATTTCCAATTTATGGCAGAAACTTTCTTGACAACCGCAGCAGGAGATCCTATAATAAAAGGAAAGTATGCTGGCAGTGTGTCTGCCGGCAGGAACGGGGGAGGGCGTCCGGTTGAAACGAAAGAAAAAGCGCGTTGGCCTGCTGACCAAGCTTCTGCTGGCTGCCTTCGCCGTTTATGCCGCTTTTCAGCTGGTGGATCTGCAGCTCCGCATCAACGCCGCCTCGGAGGAGCAGCAGAAGCTCCAGGCTGCGCTGGAGGCGCAGAAGCTGGAATGCGCCGAGCTGGAAGACGCCATCCAGGATGGAGATCATGCGGATTATATCGCAAAGGTCGCAAGGGAAAGCCTGGGATATGTCTATCCCGGCGAGCAGGTTTTTGTGGATATATCCAGTAAATAGGAGGATACGCCGGAACTATGGATTTGGAAATCGGCAGCGTTTATGAGGGCAGGGTCACAGGGATCACCAAGTTTGGCGCGTTTGTGCAGCTGGCTCCCGGCAAGAGCGGAATGGTCCATATCTCAGAGGTGGCCAATACCTTTGTGGACGACATCAGCAATTATCTGAAGATCGGGCAGGAGGTCAAGGTCAAGCTCATCGCCATTGATGCGCAGGGCCGGGTCAATCTGTCCATCAAAAAAGCCCTTCCTCCGCCGCCCCCGGCGGAAAAGCCTGTCCGGCGGCCGGCCCCTTCCCAGCCTGCGCCCGCGCCCCGGCCCCGTCCCAGCGCCAGCGAGCTGCAATACGCCCAGGACCAGAGCACGCTGCCCCGGGGCGACGATTCCTTTGAAAGCAAGCTGAAGGCCTTTATGCAGAGCAGCGAGAGCCGGATGTCCGACCTGCGCTCCCAGAGCGACAAGCGCTCCGGCGGCAGAAGAAGAAAATAAAAAACAGAACCCCGCCTGCGGAGCGTGCAGGCGGGGATTTTTTTATGCGGAGACGGTCATTGCAGCTGGGCGGAAACATTGCGGATCCATTTTTCCCGGCGGAGATGGATCAGGCTGGCGATGTTTTTCGCAATGTCGTCGCAGCAGATCATCAGGAAAACGCCCCAAACCGGCAGACCCAGCCAAACGCCCAGAAAGGCCATGGGAACGCCCGCCAGCCAGACGCTGCCGTTGTCGATGAGACAGGCGTGGAGCGTGTCGCCCGCCGCCCGGAAAACGCCCACGATGAGCACCATGCTGTTGCATTTCAGCGGTGTGGATAGAGCCTGCAGGATCAGCATGATCCGCGCCAGCGAAAGGATCTCCTCGGAGACGGAATACAGGCGGAGAAACAGCGGCGAGAGCGCGATGCATATAAGCCCGGTCACCAGCCCCACCGCCGGCAGCAGCAGCGCAAACCGGTGTCCGTAGTCCAGCGCGCCCTCCTCGTCGCCTGCGCCCACCATATTGCCGATAAAAATGCCGCAGGCGTTGCTCATGCCCCGGGTGAACACCGTCATCAGCTGGATGACGGTGCCGGAGATTTGTACGGCGGCCAGTGCCGCTGTTCCCAAAAGCCCATAGGCCACGGTGTAGAGGGAAAAGCCCACGCTCCAGAGGGTCTCGTTCAGCAGGACGGGCCATGCGGTGCGGAGATATTTGCGGACGAAATTGCCGTCCAGCGCAAAAAGCTCCTTTGGCCGCGCCGCGCCCGCCAGCTTCCGCCGGTAGATCGCCGTTATCAGCACCAAGCATTCCACCAGCCGGGCCAGCGTCGTGGCGATGGCTGCGCCTCGCAGGCCCAGCGCCGGACAGCCCAGCAGACCGTAGATCAGAAGGGCGTTGCCCCCTACATTTACGAGGATGGAAAGGGTGCTGGCCAGCGTGGGCAGATGCAGGCTGCCCGTGCAGCGGCACACCATGGAAAGGATCAGGCTCACCGCCGTCATGGGGTAGCTGAGTCCCACCCAGAAAAGATAATCCGCCGCCAGCGACAGGGCCGGCTCCTCGTGGACATAAAAGCTCACCAGCAGCCGGGGCGCGGCCAGCGCGCCCACGGTAAAGAGCAGCGTCACGGCGGCCCCCAGCAGATACATCATGCCCATGGTCCGGCGAACATTTTTCAGGTCCTGCGTCCCCCAGAACTGGGAGAGAAAGACGGAGCCGCCGGAATTGATGCCGAACAGCACCATGGTCAGCAGGAAAAAGATCTGGTTGCCGCCGCCGGCGGCAGCCACAGCATCGCCTCCCAGCCGGCCAATCATCACCACATCGATCAGGTTAACGGCGGAAGCAATCAGAAATTGCGCGGCAATGGGAAGGGCCGTGCGAAAGACCCGCCTGACAAAGCGGGGCTCAAAAGCCCGGCGGAGCCGGGAAGAAAGCGTTATCGTCTGTTCCATAGTCCTCTTGTGTCCGTAAAAGGCCCCGGCAGCGGTCTGCCGGGGCGGCAAAGCTTATTCTTCGGAGGGTTTGCCGGCGTTTTCCGGCTTTTTCCCATTGCGGAAGCCGCTGCGGTAGCCGCCGCGGCGGCGATTGCGGCCTGCGCCGGAG
>USML01000098.1 GCA_900555855.1 uncultured Eubacteriales bacterium
CCTCTGACGAGGGAGCTGTCGCCGCAGGCGACTGAGGGAGAGAATTTGCAACCAGTAGGCGCTGGGCGGTTCCCCATGGGGGTTCACCATATCTCTCCCTCCGTCAAACCCTCCGGGTTTGCCACCTCCCTCGTCAGAGGGAGGCAAGACGAAAGACGGGGGACGAAGGACGGGAGGTGGCTCGCTCCATCGTCTTTCGTCCCCCGCAGGGGAGGCAAGGGGTGGTGGTGGTAGGTGGCCCGCTTCAATCCAGCTCGATGGCGGTTTTCTGGGGCGGGAGCACCTGGCCCACGATGGCGCTCCAGGGGGCGAAGGGCCGCAGCAGCGCCAAAAGCCGCTCCGCCTGATCCGGCGGCAGGGAGACCAGCAGCCCGCCGGAGGTCTGGGGATCGGACGCCAGATCCAGAAGGACCTGCTCCGCGCCGGGCAGAAGGGTCAGATGGGGACGGACATAGTCCTGGTTCCGGTAAGCGCCGGAGGGGATCACGCCCATCTCCGCCATCTCCCGGGCCTCCCGCATCAGGGGCAGGGCCTTTCCGTGGAGCCGGATGGTAACGCTGCCCTCCTGCGTCATTTCAAAGGCATGGCCCAGCAGGCCAAAGCCGGTCACATCGGTGCAGGCGTGGACCTGCTCCACCTGCAGGACGGCCTGTCCTGCCCTGGCGTTCAGGGTGGCCATATGGGCATAGACCTCGTCCCGGGCTTCCGGGGAGATCAGATCCGCCTTCAGCGCCGTGGTCAAAATACCTGCGCCCAGCGGCTTGGTGAGCACAAGCACATCCCCCGGCAGGGCGCCTACATTGCGCAGGATCCGGTCCGGATGGACAAAGCCGGTGACGCACAGGCCGTATTTCGGCTCGTTGTCCTGAATGGTGTGGCCGCCGGCAATGACGCAGCCGGCCTCCACGGCCTTGCTGTGGCCGCCCTCTAAAATGCCCCGCACGGTCTGCAGGGAAAGGCAGTTGGGAACGCACAGAAGATTCATGGCCAGCTTGGGCACGCCGCCCATGGCGTAAACATCGCTGAGGGCGTTTGCCGCGGCGATCTGGCCAAAGAGATAGGGATCGTCCACGATGGGCGTGAAAAAGTCCACCGTCTGGATGACGGCCACCTCCGGCGAGACCTGATAAACGCAGGCGTCGTCGCTGCTGTCATAGCCCACCAGCAGGCGCTTGTCCGTGCAGTTGGGCAGGTCAGTCAAAATCTCCGTCAGGGCACCCGGCCCCAGCTTTGCCGCTCACCCGGCGGCGGAGGTCATTTGCGTCAGGGGAAGCTCCTTGGAATGGGCAGACATAGATTTCACCTCAAGATCGTCAGAGAATGGAAGGGGACAGATGCTTTTCCGCCTGGCTGCGGACGATGGCGGCAAAGGCGCGGGCCAGCTCGCTGGGGGTGCTTTTTTTGCGCCAGGCCATGTAGATGCTGCGCTCCAGCGGCTGAGTGTCCAGCTCAAACTGCAGCACATGGCCGGCCTGCACCTGGGCGCGCACGGCCAAAAGCGACAGGATCGAGACGCCGGAGCCCCGGGCCACCAGCTGCTGCAGTACGGCAGGGTCGGAAACATAGGCCATCACCCGCATCTGATGGGCGTCCAGCCGCAGACGGCTGATATAGTTGTCGATGACCTTCTGGGTGCCGGAGCCGTGTTCCCGAAAGATCAGCGGATGGTGCTGCAGCAGATCCCGGCCCAAAACGCCCTTCTGCTGCAGGGCGGCAAATTCCGGCGTGTTTGGCGTGATCATCACCAGCCGGTCCAGCGCCACGGGTTCATAGGAAAGATTCTGCCGGTCGTCGGAGGAGCCTACGAAGCCCAGCTGAATGTCGCCGTCCAGCAGCAGCTGATGGATCTGGCCGCTGTCGCCGCAGCGCAGCGTGCAGCAGCAATCGGGCCAGGCGGCGGAAAACTCCGCCAGATAGCCGGGCAGAAGGCTCTGGGCGGGAACGGTGGAGGCCCCGATGGCCAGCTCCCGCCGGGGATCGCCCATCACATCGGAGCGCAGGGCTGTGCATTTCGCCAGAATGTCCCGGGCGTATTGATAGACCCGCTTTCCGTCCGGCGTGAGCACCATATTGCGCTTGGACTTCCGGCGGAACAGCACCACATGGAGGGATTCCTCCAGGGCGCGGATATGGGAGCTGACGGTGGACTGGGCCAGATAAAGCCGCTTGGCGGCCTCGGTGAAGCTGCCGTAGTCAACGATGGCCACAAAGATCTCCAGCTGCCGCAGATTGATATCGGTCATAGGGACGCGCGTCCCTCCTTTCAGGCGGACTTTTTCGAAAAAAGCGATAAAAGCCCCTTGCCGTAATTCCATGATCGCCTTTATTTTAGCGGTCTTCGGGCAAAAAGTCAAATCGAAATCCCCGCAGAGACGCCTGCGCCGGAGCCGGGAGGGCAAAACATCTGAAAAAACAATAAAAAAGCGAAATTATCGGAAAAATCTATCGTTCATTTGCCGGATTTTCTGTTATACTGAGGGTGGCCCCGCGGGGCCGGAATTTTGAATCATGAAGGAGCGCTTGCATATGATCCAGGTCAACGCAATGGGCGACGCCTGCCCGATCCCTGTGGTAAAAACGAAAAAGGCCCTGCAGGAGCTGAAGGGGCCCGGCGCCGTGGAGACGCTGGTAGACAATGAGACTGCCGTGCAGAACCTGCTGAAGCTGGCGGCCTCCCTGCACTATACCGCCGTCAGCAAGCAGCTGGAGCCGGGCCGGTATGCGGTGACCGTCACCGTGGCGGAAAACGCCGCGGCCCCCGCGCAGGAAGCGTTTGTCTGCGACAGCTGCCAGACGCCCCGGCTGGTGGCCGTGATCTCCTCCGACCGGATGGGCGGCGGCGACGATACCCTGGGCGCGGCACTGATGAAGGCGTTTCTCTTTGCCCTGAGCCAGCAGGAGCGTCTGCCCCAGACCATCCTGTTTTACAACGGCGGCGCAAAGCTCACCTGTCAGGGCTCCCCTTCGCTGGAGGACCTGCAGGGCATGGCGGCCCGGGGCGTGGAGATCCTCACCTGCGGCACCTGCCTGAACCATTACGGTCTGAAGGAGCAGCTGGCCGTGGGCGAGGTCACCAATATGTATGCCATCGTGGAAAAGATGGCCGCCGCCGACCGGATCCTCCGGCCCTGAGCACATGATCTATCTGGACAACGCGGCCACCACCCTGCGCAAGCCGCCGGAGGTCATCGAAGCGGTGGTGCGGGCCATGGGCTCCATGGGCAACAGCGCCCGGGGCACCCACGACGAAGCGCTGGCGGCTTCCCGGGTGATCTATGATACCCGCTGCCGGCTGGCGGCGCTGTTTCGCTGCCCCCGGCCCGACCATGTGGTCTTTACCTGCAACAGCACGGAGGCGCTGAATATCGCCATCTGCGGGGCCATCCCGCCGGGGAGCCATGTGATCTCCACCGATCTGGAGCACAACAGCGTGCTGCGGCCCCTTTACCGGCTGGAGGCGGAGCGGGGCAATTCCCTGAGCTTCGTCCCGGCAGACCGGCAGGGCCGGCCGGATTACGCCGCCTTTGAAGCGCTCATCCGCCCGGAGACCCGGGCCATCGTCTGCACCCATGCCTCCAACCTCACCGGCAACGCCGTGGACATCGCCCGGGTGGGGGCCGTCGCAAAAAAGCACGGCCTTCTGTTTATCGTAGACGCTTCCCAGAGCGCCGGCGTCCTGCCCATTGATATGCAGGCCATGCAGATCGACATCCTTTGCTTCACCGGGCACAAATCCCTCATGGGCCCGCAGGGCACTGGCGGACTGTGTCTGGCGGAGGGCGTCTCCATCCGCCCCTTCAAGGTAGGGGGGACGGGCGTCCAGACCTATTCCCGCAGCCAGCCGGCCCAGCTGCCCGTGCTGCTGGAAGCGGGCACCCTCAACGGCCACGGCATCGCCGG
Organism: uncultured Eubacteriales bacterium; assembly: GCA_900555855.1. Classification (GTDB taxonomy): domain Bacteria; phylum Bacillota; class Clostridia; order Oscillospirales; family Butyricicoccaceae; genus UBA4644. Next base: position 3,901 of record USML01000098.1, read on the forward strand.
GCTGGAGGCGGCGCTGGCCTTTTTGGAGCGGACGGGCATCGAAACGGTCCATGCCCACGAGATGGCCCTGCTGCAGCGATTTTGCCAGGGCGTGGAGCAGATCCCCGGCGTCCGCCTTTATGGCGATTTTACCGGGCCGCGGACGGCCGTGGCGGCGCTGAACATCGGCACGCTGGATTCCGGCGAGGTGGCCGACGCCCTCTCCCAGGATTACGGCATCGCAACCCGTCCCGGCGCACACTGCGCCCCCCGGATGCATGAAGCGCTGGGCACAAAGGAGCAGGGGGCAGTGCGCTTCAGCTTTGGCTGGTACAATACGGAAGAAGAAGTCGATGCGGCCATCCGCGCCGTCAGGGAGCTGGCAGAATGAGAGAAAAGAAGCTTTATCTGGTGATCACCTTTCACACCACGGCGGCGGCCATGGCCATGGAGCGGCTCTGCCGGGAGCAGGCGCTGCCCGGACGGCTGATCCCCGTCCCCCGGGAGATCACCGCCGACTGCGGCATGGCCTGGCGGGCCAAGCCGGAGGATCAGCCGGCGCTGGAGGCCCTCACCGGGCAGGAGGGGCTGGAAACAGAGGGCTTTTACCAGCTGCTGCTCTGAAAATTTCTGCAAAAAAGAAGAAAAAGGCGGTTTCTATCCTGCTTTTCGATAGAAACCGCTTTTTATCGGGAAAATCCGTTTGCTTTTTCCAATTGTAAAATTTATACTGGAAGCAGCTGAGCTCCTGCATGGCTCAAAAAGAAAGAATTGGAGTGAACGAACAATGAAAAAGATCAATTGGGGCGTCGTCATCGCGGGCGCTGCCATCGGCGTGGCCGCCGTTGTGCTGACCCTGCTGGGCAACCCCAAAAACATGGGCTTCTGCATCGCCTGCTTCCTGCGGGATATCGCCGGCGCCTGCAAGCTGCATGGCGCGGCCAAGGTGCAGTATGTCCGTCCGGAGATCATCGGTCTGGTGCTGGGCGCCTTCCTGATGGCCGTGGGCACCAAAGAATTCAAAGCCCGCGCCGGCTCCGCTCCCGCGCTGCGGTTCGTGATGGGCGGCTTTGTGGTGGTGGGCGCGCTGGCCTTTTTGGGCTGCCCCCTGCGGATGGTGCTTCGTCTGGCCGGCGGCGACTTGAACGCGCTGGTGGGCCTGGCGGGCTTTATCATCGGCATCCTGCTGGGCATCGTCTGCCTGAAGCGGGGCTTCTCCCTGAAGCGGTCCTATGAGGCCACCAAGCTGGAGGGCTCTGTCCTGCCCTCCGTGATGCTGGTGCTGGGCATTCTGGCGGTGGCGGTCCCCGCGCTGTTTGCCGCCTCTGAGGCCGGCCCCGGCTCCATGCACGCGCCCTTCTGGGCGGCACTGCTGATCGCGCTGGTGGTGGGCGCGCTGGCCCAGCGCTCCCGTCTGTGCATGGTGGGCGGCCTGCGCGACGCCTTCCTGCTGAAGGATCTGCATCTGCTCTATGGCTTTGTCGCCATTTTTGTGGTCACGCTGGTGGGCAACCTGATCACCAGCAGCTTTAAGCTGGGCTTCCAGCTGCAGCCCGTGGCCCACAGCAGTCATGTGTGGAACCTGCTGGGCATGGTCCTGGTGGGCTGGGGCTCCGTCCTGCTGGGCGGCTGCCCGCTGCGTCAGCTGATCCTGGCGGCGCAGGGCAATGGCGACAGCGCCGTCACCGTCTTTGGCATGATCACCGGCGCCGCGCTGGCCCATAACTTCGGCCTGGCCGGCAATCCCGATTCCACCAACGAAGCCGGCGAGTTCGTCCGGGGCGGCATCTCCATGAGCGGTAAGGTGGCCGTGATCCTGGGCCTGTTGGTCATGCTGATCATTGCGCTGACCAACATGGCGAAGAAGGAGAAGGAAGAAGCATGATCGACGCCAGAGGATATGCCTGCCCCATGCCTGTGCTCATGGTGCAGAAGGAGCTGAAGAAAAACGCGCCCGCCGCGCTGGAGGTCCTGGTGGACAATCAGTGCGCCGTGGAAAATGTCACCCGCTTTGGGAAAAGCCAGGGCTATCAGGTGACGGCTGCCGCCGAGGGCGAGGATTTCCGCTTGAAGCTCACCAAATAAACAAAAACAGAACAAAAGCAGCGCCGGGACGGATGCCCCGGCGCTTTTTCGGCGTTTGGCCCCCCGCAGAGGATATCCCGTCTCCGGTCCCTCGTCCAAAAAGAAGAGGGTTTACGGGAGGAACATGGTTCCGCCCGTCAGATCGCG
>USML01000099.1 GCA_900555855.1 uncultured Eubacteriales bacterium
GACTGGACGCTGGAAGCCAAATACTGGATCCCCTCTGCCATGGAGGTGGCGCTGTTTGCCGACGAGAACGAGGATGAGGCGGAGGACGGCGACATCTATGTGCAGGAGGGCTACCGGTTCGCCTACTTCCGCGGGCTGTATTCCTCGGGCTATCAGCAATGGCTGGCAAAAAACGGCTATGAGCAGCTGGACCGCTGGTTCACCAGAACGCCGGCACGACTCTCCGCGGATCTGCGGTTTTATGCGGTGAACCAATATGGGAGAGCCTATCCCTACAGCACGGACGAAAACCTTGCGGCCCGGGTCTGCATGGTGATGCCCGGCAATACCCGGGTGGACGACGACGGCTATATGCGCTTTGGAAGCGCGCTGCCGGTGAAGACGGGCGGCGTCTGGGAGAGCGGCGCGGCCAGCTGCAAGGTGGGCGGCGTCTGGAAGCAGACCGGCCAGACGGCGGTCAAGGCGGCGGGCGTCTGGAAGACTTGAGAAAGGATGAGAAAAATGGATACATTGCGGTTTGGAACGGTGGAGCTTTTGGGCTCTGCCCATCAGACAACGGTCAGAAACGGGCAGCGGCAGGTGCCGGCGTTGGAGCTTCGGCTGGCGGGACCGGCGGATCAGGCGGCGCTGGCGGCCATGCAGGAACATGCGCTGGAGATCCTGGACGAAAACGGCGCGGTGCAGGGAAAGCATACAGGCTATACCGTCCTGACGAAGCACAGCGTGGTGCTGGCCCAGGCCGATCCGGACGGACAGGCGCTGGAACAGGCAAACGCCCGCTATGCCGTCCTGGAGGCGGAGCATGCGGCGCTGCTTTTTGAACTGCTGACGGACGGAGGAACGGAGAATGAGTAAATATTTTGAAAAGATCCGGGCGTATCGGCGCAAGGGCTATTATACCGAGGCGCAGGTGAGAACGCTGGCCCGGGTGGGCGCCATCACCCAGCAGGAACTGGAACAGATCCTGGCGGACTGAAAACGGAAAACTGCGGCAGGCCTTGCGCCTGCCGCTTGTTTTTTTGCCGGGAATCATTATAATGGAAAGCAGAAGCAAGGGGCGGGAGGATGAGCCATGTTTGAGCAGCTGGAGCAGGTGAGAGCGCGGTATCTGGAGGTGCAGCGGCTTTTGGAGGATGGCAGCGTTTATGCCGATCCCCCGCGGGCGGCGGCGCTTGGAAAGGAACAGAAGGAGCTGCAGCCGGTAACGGAGGCCTATCAGCGCTGGCTGAGCGCCGGGCAGGCAGAACGGGACGCCCAGGAGCTGATGCGGGATCCCGATCCGGAGCTGCGTGCGCTGGCGGAGCAGGAGCTGACGGAGGCCCGCCGGGCCGCGGCGGAATGGGAGCAGAAGCTGCGGGTCCTGCTGCTGCCGCGGGACCGGGACGACGACAAGAGCGTCATCGTGGAGATCCGCTCCGGCGTGGGCGGACAGGAGGCGGCGCTCTTTGCAGGCGATCTTTACCGGATGTATTCCATGTATGCCGAGCGGCGGCGCTTTTCCGTGGAGGTCATCAGCCGCAGCGAAGCGGAGCTGGGCGGCCTGAAGGAGATCAGCTTTGAGGTGCGGGGCGCCGGGGCATGGAGCCGCTTTAAGTTTGAAAGCGGGACGCACCGGGTCCAGCGGGTCCCGGAGACGGAGAGCCAGGGGCGCATCCAGACCTCGGCGGCCACGGTGGCCGTCTTGCCGGAGGCGGAGGAGGTGGAGGTGGACATCGACCCTGCGGATCTGCAGATCGACACCTTCCGTTCCGGCGGCGCCGGCGGACAGCATGTAAACAAGACGGAATCCGCCATCCGCATCACCCATCTGCCCACCGGAGTGGTGGTGGAATGTCAGGACGAGCGGAGCCAGTATAAAAACAAGGACCGGGCCATGAAGCTGCTGCGCTCCCGCCTGTATCAGCGGCAGAAGGAAGCCCAGGAGGCCCAGCGGGCTGGCCTGCGGCGGGATCAGGTGGGCTCCGGCGACCGATCCGGACGCATTCGTACCTATAATTTTCCGCAAGGGCGGCTGACGGATCATCGGATCGGCTTTACCTCTTATAAATTGGAGCAGATCATGAACGGCGAGCTGGATGAGGTCGTCGATGCGCTGGCAGCGGCCGACGAGGCGGCGCGGCTCCGGGGCGAAGGAGAACAGAAATAAAGGCGATGGAAGCATGAAAGAGAGAAAACAGTATGAGACGACGGTCCTGAGGGGCCGCACAGGCGCAAAAAAGGCGGCAGCGCTGCTGGCTGCCGGGGAGATCGTGGCCATCCCCACGGAGACCGTCTACGGCCTTGCGGCAGACGCCCGGGATCCGGAGGCGGTGGCAAGGATCTTCCGGGCCAAGGGGCGGCCTCAGGACAATCCGCTGATCGTACACATTGCCTCCATGGAGCAGCTGGCGCCGCTGGTGCGGCGCATCCCACCCATGGCATATCAGCTGGCGGAACGGTTTTGGCCTGGCCCGCTGACTATGGTGATGGAAAAATCGGAGCTGATTCCTGCGGTGACCTCGGCGGGGCTGGATACTGTTGGCATCCGGATGCCCTCCCATCCCATGGCCAGAGAGATCATCCGGCTGTCCGGCTGTCCGCTGGCGGCGCCCTCCGCCAATACCTCCGGCAAGCCCTCGCCCACCACGGCCCGGGATACGCTGGACGATATGCGGGGCAAGATCCCTGCCGTGGTGGACGGCGGGCCCTGCGCCGTGGGAGTGGAATCCACCGTGGTAGACATGACGGGGGACTACCCGAAAATTCTTCGTCCCGGCGCCATCACGGAGGAAATGATCGCCCAGGCGGTGGGCGGGGCGGAGACCGACGCCGCCACCCTCCATGGCCTTGCCGCAGGGGAACGGCCCAAGGCGCCCGGCATGAAATACCGGCATTATGCGCCCAAGGCGCCGGTGCGGCTCTTTGAGGGGCCGCCGGACCGGACGGCGGAGGCCGTCCTGCAGGCGCTGCAGCCCGGCGACGGAGTCCTGTGCTTTGAGGAATATCTTCCGCAGCTGGGCGAGAAGAAAAAGCGGCTGGTCTATTCGCTGGGCTGGAGCTGGGACTATGCGGAGCATTCCCGCCGGCTGTTTGCCCTGCTGCGGCGCTTTGACCATACCGGGGCCCGGCGCATCCTGGCCCAGTGTCCCCGGGCCTTCGGCACCAACGCCGGGGCGGTGAACCGGTTCCGCAAGTCGGCGGGCTTTCAGTGTGAGGACTGCCGGGAAGGAAGGCTGGTGGTGGGCGTCACGGGGCGGAGCGGCTCCGGCAAGAGCCTGCTCACCGGCTATCTGGCAGAGCAGGGCGCCTTCGTGCTGGACGCCGACGCCATTTACCATACCCTTCTGGAGACCGACGGGGAGATGCTGGAGCAGATCGGCCGGCGCTTTCCGGGAACGGTGGAAAACGGCGGGCTGGACCGGAGGGCGCTGGGCGCGATGGTCTTTGCCGACCAACAGGCACTGGCTGACCTGAACGCGCTCACCCATGGCCGAGTGAAGGCTTATATGGATCGAGCCATCCGGGAGGCAGACCGGCGGCTGGTGGTGCTGGATGTGCCGCTGCTGTTTGAAAGCGGCATCGACCGTCTCTGCGACCTGACGCTGGGTCTGCTGGCAGACCGGGAGGGCGCACTTCGGCGGATCATGGCCCGGGACGGCATCCAGCGGGATCGGGCGGAGTGCCGTCTGGACGCGCAGCCGGCAGATGCGTTTTACCGCGCCCGGTGCGATGTTTTGCTGGAAAACCGGGGCACGCTGGCGGAATACCGGGAGAAGATCGCCCGGTTTTATGAAAAATACTGCGGCGGGAGCCGCTGAACAGACAAAAGGAACGCGCTCTGCGGGAAAAGCCCTGCGGAGCGCGTTTTTTGCAGGCTGCGGCTTGGGCCGTCAGCGGTCGATGACGGCGGAGACCACCGGCTTGCCCTCCCGGTCCAGCAGAGGACAGAGCCCGCCGGCAGAGCCGCTGGAATGGAAGATATAGTTTACGCCGGTGGCCCTGTCCACCCAGATCTCCATGATGTTCATCGCTCCCTGAGCGTAGACCTTTTCAAATCGCTTTTCCTCTGCCATGTAAACGGCCCTCCATGTTTATAGTTTATATAATTTGTATAAGTTATATCAGAAAACGGAGCTGTGTGCAAGAAAAACCATTCCTTGCCTGGGATGAAGCGGGCGTTTCCGGGAAAAATGAGCCTTGGGAGAACGCTTTCCGCGCTTTTGGGCGGAAAATCTGCGGTTAAAGGAGCGCATTTTTATGGAAGAGGAACGCCGGGAGGAGCTTCTGGAGCTGGGCAGCGCCCGCCTGGATGGGCGGGACGCCATCCATTGCCTTACCATCGTGGGGCAGATCGAGGGGCACCAGATGCTCTCCAGCCAGACCAAGACCACGCGCTATGAGCATATCCTGCCCCTTTTGGCCTCCATCGAGGAAAGTCCGGACATCGACGGATTGCTGATCCTGCTGAACACGGCGGGCGGCGATGTGGAGGCCGGGCTTGCCATCGCGGAGCTGATCGCGGGCATGGACAAGCCCACGGTGTCGCTGGTGCTGGGCGGCGGCCATTCCATCGGCGTGCCCCTGGCGGTGGCGGCGAAAAAATGCTTCATCGCCCCGACGGCCTCCATGACGCTCCATCCGGTGCGCATGAACGGGCAGGTACAGGGCGTGCCGCAGATCGCCGCATATTTCCAGCGGATCCAGGAGAGCATCGTGGATTTCATCACCGCCAATTCCCGCATCTCCCCGCAGAAGCTGCGGGAGCTGATGCTGCGGGACGGCCAGCTGCTGGGCGAGGCCGGCAGCGTGGTCTACGGCAGGGAAGCGGTGACGCTGGGACTGTGCGACAGCCTTGGGAGCCTGCGGGAGGCCCTCTCCTGTCTGCATCAGATGATCGGGGAGGCGAGAGCATGATGGAGCCCTATGGCTTTGGCTTCAGCCGGGCGTGGCTATTTCCCGGCTGGCGGCCGGAGGACAGTCTGATCCCGCCGGAATACCGCCTGGAAAACCGGGATCTGCGGATCCCGCGCAGGCTGGATCAGATCGATATGCCCGGCGGCTTTTTCTGGTATCCCCAGTGAGCGCCGGCGGCGGAGAGCGGCCCTCTCCGCTACATAGCCGCAAAGGGGCGCAGATCCTGTCGAGGGGAAAATTTGCTTTTTTTTCCGGACTGTGCTATGATAAGAAAAAATCGGCACAGCGCCGCTTTCTTTTGCATCATTTCCGGCGTCAGACCACTCTATGGCCCGGATCAGATAAAACAACAGAACATCCGCTGCAGACCACCGCCGGAATGCCGATTTGCGCCGGGGGCTTGGTTTTGTATGCACCAGAAAAAGGAGAATCATTACAATCACTATGGCAGAAAACAAAAAAGAAAATCAGACTGCAGAAAAGCGCCGCCGCGTGGCCTTCCGCAGAAAGCCCAAGACCGCCATCCCCCAGCCGGAGGAGCGTCCGGCAGCGGGACAGGCCGCGCCCGGCGAAAAAAAGCCGGCAGGCCGCCGGGCCCCCCAGAAGGACCAGACGCCCAAGCCTGCGCCCCGGGGCGCGGCGGGCCAGAAGCGGAGCCGCGCCAGGAGCGCTTCTCAGGAGCACCCTGCGGAGCGCCCGGAGCAGATGCCGGAGGAGCCGCTCCAGCGGAAGAAAAACGCCCGGAGCGCCGGCCGGCAGAAGCCCCGGCAGGAGACCTTTGACAAGCCCCGGCTGCGGGTGATCCCCCTGGGCGGCCTCAATGAGATCGGCAAGAACATGACCGTCCTGGAATATGGGCAGGATATCATCATCATCGACGCGGGCATGACCTTCCCGGACGAGGACCTGCTGGGCGTGGATATGGTCATCCCGGACATCACCTATCTCCAGAAAAACCGGGATAAGGTGAAGGCCATCTTCCTGACCCACGCCCATGAGGACCATATCGGCGCGCTGCCCTATGTGCTGCGGGAGCTGAATGTGCCCGTCTACTGCACAGGGCTCACCGCCGGGCTGGTGCGGCTCAAGCTGCAGGAGCACAAGGATCTGAAGAAGCCGAAAATTCATGTGAGAAAGGATGGCGACCGGGTGAAGGCCGGGTGCTTCGAGGTGGAGTTCATCCATGTGAACCACTCGGTGGCCGATGCCTGCGCC
>USML01000100.1 GCA_900555855.1 uncultured Eubacteriales bacterium
GGGCGGAAAGATCCTCCCGGATCCCCTCTGCCGTGGGCAGCGGCGGATGGTAGCGGTAGTACTGAGGATTGCCGGAGAAAAGCGCCAGCAGCGCGGGAATGTCCTCCTGGCTCAGCCGCCGCAGCGTGCAGTCCCGGGAAAGCAGGGAAAGCTCCACAGGCTCACCTCCCAAAGCGAATGTTCTTTTGCAAGCATAGCATTTTTTGCCCGCTCCGTCAAGCAAAGCGAGCGGAAAAGCGCGGCCCCGGAAAAGGGGAATTTGTTAAAATTACCACAATTTTTTCGGGAAAATGCGGCGGCGGCCGCCGGTTTCTGCGCCGATCTCCGGGAAAAAACTGGAAAACTTCTTTGCTGTTCCAGTTTGGCTCCGCCGGGGGATACGGAAAAAGTACACACAAAAGTGCAGTCAATTTTGGAATGTGTAAACAAATGATGAACGGCGAAATAAACAAAAAAAACGAATCGCAATTAGAAAAAAGAACAGAATCGTGCATTAGAAACGGCAAAATGGGATTTTACGCTGGTAAATTTCGCTTTGCTGTGCTATAGTGGGAACAACCGAAAATCCTCGCCCCGGCGCTCCCAGCGCCGGGAAAGGGAAATCATGTCAGGAGACAAAGTAAGGAGAGAGTAACACATGAAGAAGCTGATCGCATTGCTTTTGGCTGCTATGATGCTGGTGGCCTGTCTGGCCGGCTGCGGCAACAATGGCAACAAAAACAACGAGGAAACCGGCGAGGGCCACAACGAAAAACAGATCGTTAAGCTCCTCTATGCCGACGAAATTTCCGACTGGAACCCTCTGCACCCCTCCTCCGGCACCACCTGGGCCAACTACATCGACAGCCTGGTGGAATATGACAACTACGGCATGTGCCAGCCCTGTCTGGCCGAAAGCTGGACCCGCGAATCCTTCGAATATGAAGAAGACGGCGAGACCCGCGAGGGCCAGCGCTGGGTCTTCAAGATCCGGGAAGGCGTCCAGTGGCTGAATTACGACGGTACCGAGTATGGCGCGGATGTCCGCGCGGAAGACTGGGTCACCTCCGCCAAGTGGATCCTGAATCCCTCCAACAACGCCCGCACCGCCGACCTGATCTTCGACTTCATCGGCGCGGAAGCCTATTTCAATCAGATGCAGCAGTTTGAAGACGGCGTGGCCGGCGTCACCGAGCCCGACTTCGACACCGTCGGCATCAAGGCCATCAGCGATTATGAGCTGGAGATCAAGCTCATCAAGGCCTGCCCCTACTTCCTGTCCCGTCTGACCTATAACTGGGGCTATCCCACCAACGCCAAGTATCTGGAAGAAATGGGCGAAAAGTTCGGCACCAGCAACAAGACCTTCCTGTACTGCGGCGCCTTCCTCTGCACCGAATGGGAGCAGAACTCCTACTACATCGACGAGCGCAACGAGAAGTATTGGGATATCGAGGATATCCATGTGCTCCGCATTGAAAACCGCTACAACGCCGAGGCCAACACGCTGGCTCCCGAGGCGCTGCTCCGCGGCGAAGTCACCAACGCTGATATCCCCACCGCGCAGGTGGATGAATGGCTGAACGATCCCACCAAGGCGGATCTGGTCCGGCCCAACCGTCCCGGTTCCTACAGCTATTTCTATCTGATCAACTTTATGCCCACCTACGAGGAAAAGACCGTCAACGATCTGACCCTGAGCCATGATCAGTGGAAGGCCGCTGCCAACAATGTGAACTTCCGCAAGTCCCTGTTCTACGGTCTGAACCGCATCGCCGCCATCGCCTGCTACGATCCCCATACCCCCGAGACCTACGAGCTGCGCACCATCACTCCCGTGAACTTCTGCGCTGCCGACGGTAAGGATTACACCGATTTCGACGAGCTGAAGGAATTCACGCAGGAATCCCAGTATCAGCCCGAAAAGGCCAAGGATTACGCCGCCAAGGCCCGCAAGGAGCTGGAAGCCCAGGGCGTGACCTTCCCCATCGTGGCCTATATGCCTTATGAAGCCGGCACCACCCAGGTCAACCTGGCCCAGGTCGTGTCTGACCAGATCGTGGAGCTGCTGGGCGCCGATTACATCCAGTTCGTGCTGGAGGCCTATCCCTCTACCGACTATCTGGCCACCACCCGCCGCGCCGGCAACTACAGCTTCATGATGTCCTACTGGGGCCCCGACTACGCCGACCCCGAGACCTGGACCGATCCCTTCAACCTGGGTCAGGCCTATAACTACTGGTGGCATATGGATGGCATCGCCACCCAGACCACCGCGGAAGACCCCGCCGGCCGGAAGGGCCGTACGCAGTACGACGAGACCTACTGGAAGGATTTCCCCTACTACAAGATGGTCAGCGAAGCCTCTGCCGAGGTCGTGGATCTGAGCAAGCGCTACCACGCCTTCGCCGAAGTGGAAGCCTACCTGCTGGAGCAGGCCGTGGTCCTGCCGCTGGGCACGCTGGACGGCTGCGGCTACCTGTCTTCCTATATGAATCCCTTCGAGTCTCAGTTCGCGCCCTTCGGTATGTCTGATTGCCGCTATAAGTATCAGTATGTCATGGATAAGCCCATGAACACCGAGGAATATCTGGCCGGGCTGGAGGTCTGGGAGACCGAGCGCGCCGAGCGGATCGCCAAGGCGCAGGCCGAGGGCAAGGATTATTGATCCAGCCTTCCGCCGATCAAACCCCGCATCTGTTCCGAACGAAACGGAGGACCCCCCGTTTTACGGGGGGTCCTCTTCCTTAAATTGAAAGCTCCAAGAGAGAGGTGACGCTTCTTGCTGAGATATACCCTTGGCCGTCTGGGCCGCGCAGCGATCACGCTGTTCCTCGTTTTGTCCATCGTTTTCCTGCTGATGCGTCTGATGCCCGTAGATACCTATTTCGAGGGTCGGTCAGACACCATGAGCGAGACCATCAAGGAAAACATCCTCCGTCAGCTGGGCCTGCTGGATCCCTGGTATGTGCAGCTGAAGAATTTCTGGGTCAAGCTGCTGCTGCACGGCGATCTGGGTGAATCCATCGTCATTCAGAAGGGCGTGAAATGTGTTGATCTGATGGTCCCCAAGGCCATCAATTCCTTCCGCTTCGGCGCCGTCGCCATGGTGTTCCAGCTGGTGCTGGGCTATTCCATGGGCGTTTTGATGGCAAGATGGAAGGGCAAGTTTTTTGACCGTCTGGGCAACGCCTATGTGCTCCTGATCAACGCCCTGCCCGCCGCCGTTTATTATCTGTTTATCCAGCTGTATCTTTCCACGCTGCTGAGCCTGCCCATGTTCTACGACAAGTTCGATAAGTCCAGCATGATCCTGCCCATCGTCTGTCTGGCCCTGCCCGGCATCGCCTCCAACGCCATGTGGATGCGCCGTTATATGGTGGACCAGATGAATCTGGACTACATCCGTCTGGCCCGGGCCAAGGGCATGACCTCCAGTCAGGTGGCCTTCCGCCATGTGATGCGCAACGCCTTTATTCCCATGGCCCAGAGCCTGCCCACCACGCTTCTGTTCACCATCTCCGGCTCGCTGTATGTGGAGTCTCTGTTCTCCATCCCCGGCATGGGCGGTCTGCTGATCATCTCCATCCAGCGCCAGGATAATACCATGGTCCAGGCGATGGTGCTGCTGTATTCCATCATCAGCGTTACCGGCCTGCTGCTGGGCGACCTGACGATGATGCTGTGCGATCCCCGCATTTCGCTGACCAAGAAGGGAGGCCGCCGCTGATGGATAAGAAAATGAACCGTGATCAGGTGAAGCTGCAGATCAAGAAGAATAAGGAGAGCTCTCCCGTCTTCCGCAGCTTTATGGACCATAAGATCGCGCAGTTGGGCAAGGGCTTTGAAGAGACCCACCAGCTGGACGACCTGAAAAAGCCCCGGAGCGCGCAGGCCTTTTGTGACGACGGCACCACGCCCATCACCGACGACCTGTTCGCCAAGGCGGATTACGACGCCTCCCAGGCGGAGCGCATCGGCTATTCCAACTATTCCTATTGGGGCAGCACCCTGCGGGTCTTTTTGAAAAACAAGCTGGCCGTCGGCCTGATGATCTTCCTGGTGGTGCTGCTGCTGTTCACCTTCATCCAGCCGCTGCTCCCCAACCAGAAGACCCCCACCGCCATCTTCAAGAGCCCCGAGACCGGCATCCAGCTGCGTAATGTGCAGCCCAACAGCGAGTTCTGGTTCGGCACCAACGATATCGGCCAGGACCTTTGGGCCCGGATCTGGAAGGGCACCCGCGTCTCGCTGTTCATCGGCCTTTGCGTTGCCATCACCAACAGCGTCATCGGCATTACGCTGGGCTCTGCCTGGGGCTATGCCCGCAAGATGGACTGGCTGTTCACCGAGATCTATAACCTGTTCGACAATATTCCCTATACGATCCTCCGGATGCTGCTGCTCTATATCATGCGGCCCTCGCTGAAGACCATGATCTTCGTCATGTGCCTCACCGGCTGGATCGGAATGTCCAAATACATCCGCAACCAGATCCTGATCTACCGCGACCGGGAATACAATCTGGCCTCCCGCTGCCTGGGCACGCCCAGCCTGCGCATCATTCTGAAGAATATCATGCCGCAGCTGGTGTCTGTTATCATGCTGCAGATGGCGCTGGCCATTCCGGATGCCATCGCTTCCGAGGTGTTCCTCACCTATATCGGTCTGGGCCTGCCGGTGGATACGCCGTCGCTGGGCAATCTGATCAATGAAGGCCGACTGGTCATGCTGGTACCCTCCCAGCGCTATCAGCTGATCTTCCCGGTGTGCGTTGTTTCGGCGATTACCATCTCCTTCTATTATCTGGGTAACGCCTTCGCCGACGCCTCCGACCCGCGGAACCATCGCTAAGAGGGAGGAAATCGTATGAGCGAAAAGAAAGAAGTCGTCCTGAGCGTTCAGGACCTGGTGGTCAAGTTCAACCTGCGGGGCAAGGTGCTCACGGCTATCCGCGGCATCAGCATGGACCTGTATAAAGGCGAGAGCCTGGCCATCGTGGGCGAATCCGGCTCCGGCAAATCCGTTTTCACCAAGACCTTCATGGGCCTGCTGGACAACAACGGCTGGGTGGATTCCGGCACGATCCAGTATCATGAATATGATCTGGCCAAGTTCAAAAAGGAAAAGGAATGGATCCAGATCCGCGGCAAGCGCATTGCCATGGTGTTTCAGGATCCCATGACCTCCCTGAACCCGCTGAAGACCATCGGCAAGCAGATCCAGGAGGCCTTTGAGCTGCACGGGCATATGAAGCGCCCCGAGGCAAAGCAGGCCACCATCCGTCTGCTGGCGGATGTGGGCATCCCCGAGCCGGAGAAGCGCTATAAGCAGTATCCCCACGAGTTTTCCGGCGGTATGCGCCAGCGTGTGGTCATCGCCATCGCCATGGCCTGCAACCCCGAGATCCTGATCTGCGACGAGCCTACCACCGCGCTGGATGTGACCATTCAGGCCCAGATCCTGGACCTGCTGCGCAACCTGCAGACGAAATATTCCCTGACGGTCATTTACATCACCCACGATCTGGGCGTGGTGGCCAATGTGGCCGACCGGATCGCCGTTATGTACGCCGGCGACATCGTGGAGATCGGCACCTGCGAGGAGGTCTTCTACGATCCCCTGCATCCCTACACCTGGGCGCTGCTTTCCTCCCTGCCCCAGCTGGGCGTCAAGGGCAAGGATCTGTATTCCATCAAGGGCACTCCGCCCAATCTCTACAAGGAGATCAAGGGCGACGCCTTCGCGCCCCGCAACCCCGATGCGTTGGAGGTGGATTTTGAGGTACGGCCGCCCTATTACGCCGTCTCTCCCACCCACAAGGCCCGGACCTGGCTGCTGGATCCCCGCGCGCCGGAAGTGGATCCCCCTGAGATCATCAAGCATATCCGCGAAGTCCGGAGAGGAGGCGACCTTTAATGGCAAAGGAACTGAATGAAGTCCTGGTGAGCGTCCGCAATATGGAGGTCAC
>USML01000101.1 GCA_900555855.1 uncultured Eubacteriales bacterium
CCCATCAGGAGATCGACCTGAAAAATCCCGGCCCCAACCGGGGCAATGCGGGCTTTTCCGATGAGGAGCGGGAGAAGTTTTCCCGGCTGCTGGCCAGCGGCTTTACCGATACCTTCCGGCTGCTTTATCCGGAGCAGACCGGGGCCTACAGCTGGTGGAGCTACCGGTTCCACGCCCGGGAAAACAACGCCGGCTGGCGCATCGACTATTTTCTGGTCTCCGACCGGCTTCGAGAGCGCGTCACCGCCGCCCGGATCCTGCAGGATGTTTACGGCTCGGATCATTGCCCCGTCGAGCTGGAGCTGGAGCTCTGATCATTAAGAAATATTTTGAAAACAGATAAAAAGCAGGGCGCTTTGCCCTGTTTTTTTGCGCAAAAAGCCCCCTGTCCCCCGGAAAAAACATCAAACTTTTTCTTTCTTCCCTGAAAGTTTCAAAAAAATTTACCGTTTTTTTGCCGTCTGCTTGATTTACAAAATAGCCATAAATATAATGATAACAGATCGATCGCTTTCCCCGGCCCGAGGCAGGCCGCAGCGGAGGGACATTCTCCGCAGGGAAGCTGTGTCGAATAGAAAAAGGAGGAACAAGTATGACATTGTTCGAAAAATGGTTTGGCCATACGCTGATTTCCCCGGATAACACTTGGGGCCTGCTGGGCGTCATGTGCCTTGCCGTGGCGTTTTCCATCTGGCTGGAGCAGAAGTACAAATGGGCTTCCAAGGTCTCCGGCGCGATCATTGCTCTGATTATTGCCATGGTCTCCGCCAACCTGGGTATCATCCCCATCAGCTGCGTTCTGTATGACGAAATCGTCTGGGGCGTCATCGTCCCCATGGGTATCCCCCTGCTGCTGCTGCAGTGCAACCTGAAGAAGATCGGTAAGCTCACCGGTAAGATGCTTATCGTCTTCCTTCTGGGTGCCGTGGGCACCATCGCCGGCGCTCTGCTGGCCTTTACGGCCCTGAAGGGCGCTTATGCTGGCACCGGCGGCGAGGTCAAGCACCTGGCCGGCGTTGCTTCCATGATGACCGGCTCCTACATCGGCGGCGGCGTCAACTTTGCCGCCATGGCCGATAACTCTGGTCTGAAGGGCACGGATATCGCCGCTGCCGCCACCGTCGCGGATAACCTGCTGATGGCCGCTTACTTCTTCGTGCTGATCTTTATCGCCGGCATGAAGTTCTTCCGCTCCCGTTATCCTCATCCCTACATTGACGCCGTCGAAGCCAATGCCGACGAGCACAAGACCCAGGCTGCTGCCTTCTGGACCCGCAAGGATATCTCCCTGAAGGATGTTGCCACCAATATCGCCTATGCCGTCGCCGTGGTTTGGATCTCCAACATCATCGCCAATTTCTTCTCCGGCCTGGTGGCCGTGGAGAACCCCTCTGTTTTCCAGGATTTCGTCGGCAAGTTCTTCGGCTCTCAGTATGTGTGGATCACCACCATTTCCGTCATCATCGCCACCTTCTTCAGTGAGAAGGTCGAAAAGATGAACGGCTCTCAGGAGATCGGTACTTATCTGATTTACCTGTTCCTGTTCGTCATCGGCGTCCCTGCCAACATTATGACCGTTATCACCAAGTCCCCCCTGTTCCTGGTGCTGTGCTTCATCATGGTGGTCGTCAATATGCTGTTCTGCTTTGTGGGTGCAAAGCTCTGCAGGACCTCCCTGGAGGATGCCATCATCGCTTCCAACGCCAACATCGGCGGCCCCACCACCGCTGCCGGTATGGCCATTTCTCAGGGCTGGACTGCGTTGGTCGGTCCCGCCATGCTGGTCGGCGTGCTGGGCTATGTGATCGGCAATTATGCCGGTACCATCGTCGGCATTATCCTGGGTGCGTAAGCTCCTTGAGCGCTGACTGCTGTGCCTCACGGAAACTGCTCCGGTGCAGGAAATCTGTCCGGCGTCTCTCTTCCGTCAGCGAAAGGAGCCTGCTGCCGCTTTGCAGCAGGCTCCTGCTTTTTCTTGACCACCGACGGAAAAGGTGATAAACTGAAATATCATTGGGAAAGGAGCGATACGATGGGACGCAAGCTCATGGGCATTCTTTTTCTGGCGGCAGGTGTTCTTCTGGCGCTTTCTCCCGCCGGCGGCAGGCTCTATGGAGACCGGGAGCCCTATCAGGTGCGGCGGCTGCAGAACGCGGGCTGGTGCGCGGCGGCGGTGGGCGTGGTGCTGCTGTTCACCTGATTTCCATTCTTTGGGGATTTTTGAAAAATATAAAACTTTTTCTTGACTTTCCGACGCCCTTCGCCTATAATAAAAAGGCAGTCAGGAATGCGGACTTAGCTCATCTGGTAGAGCGCCACCTTGCCAAGGTGGAGGTAGCGAGTTCGAGCCTCGTAGTCCGCTCCATTGATCAGGGTTCCCAATCGGGAGCCCTGATTTTTTATGAAGTGCCGACGGGCCGCTGGCCTTTATAAATTATGAAAATGAAAAAAGCAGATCGGAAGTTGTTCCGATCTGCTTTCTGTTTGGTTTTTTTGAGGATCAATCGATCATGCTCTTCAGATTGCCGGAGACCGTCAGAGGAGCCGCGGTGGCGGCCTTGACCTGCTCCACGGTGAACTCGGGGTTGATCTCGGTCATCAGGAAGCCGTTTTCGGTGACTTCGATGACGCACATCTCGGTGATGATCTTATTGACGCAGTGGGAAGCGGTCAGGGGCAGACGGCACTTCTCAAACAGCTTGGGATTGCCCTTGGCCGTATGCTCCATGCAGACGATGCAATGCTTGGAGCCCACGCACAGGTCCATGGCGCCACCCATGCCGGGCATCTTCTTGCCGGGGATGATCCAGTTGGCCAGATTGCCCTCCTGGTCCACCTCCAGGGCGCCCAGGAAGCAGGCGTCCACATGGCCGCCGCGAATCAGACCAAAGTTAGAGGCGGAATCAATAAAGCCGCCGCCATAGGCCACGGAAGAAGGCGTACCGCCGGCATCCACAACATGATAGGGATCGTAGTTGGCGTCTTCGGGCTTGGGAGCGGGACCGGCGCTGACGATACCCAGCTCAGCATGGATGATCAATTCAACGCCCTCAGGCAGATAATTGGGGATCATCGTGGGCAGGCCAATGCCCAGGTTGACCACATCACCATTCTTCAGTTCCTTGGCGCAGCGCTTGGCGATGAAGGCTTTGATCTCAGATTTTTCCATTACTTTCTTTCTCCTTCCACGATATAGTTGACGCACATACCATAGGTGTGGATATTCTCCGGCTCGATGTCGCCCACGGGCACGATGTATTCGCACTCCGCAATGACCACATCAGCAGCAGTCGCCATGACGGGGTTGAAGTTGCGCATGGTGCCCTTGTACCAGCAGTTGCCGTATTCATCGCACTTATAAGCGCCCAGCAGCGCGAAATCCGCATGGATGGGCTTCATGAGCAGATAATCCTTGCCGTCGATGGTCTTGCGGCCCATGCAGAAGGGGC
This sequence comes from uncultured Eubacteriales bacterium, assembly GCA_900555855.1. Taxonomy (GTDB): domain Bacteria; phylum Bacillota; class Clostridia; order Oscillospirales; family Butyricicoccaceae; genus UBA4644. The sequence goes on from USML01000101.1 coordinate 3,450, forward strand.
TTTCCTCCACCAGGGTGTCCAGGCCGACGGGGGTCAGAACGCCGCCCAGGCCCGCGCCGTCGGCACGGATGCATTCCGCCAGCGTGCCCTGAGGCAGCAGGTTGACTTCCAGCGTGCCCTCGGCGCTGTAGGCGCCAACATCGGGGGTCATGCCCACATGGGTGGCGATGACGCGATCCACCTGATGATTGTGGACCAGCTCCGCAATGCCGAAATACTCTTCGCCCATGGGACCGACCGCGCGGCCCATGTCGTTGGCGATGAGGGTCAGATGCTTGGTGCCCAGGGCAACCAGCTCTTTGACGATCGCCCGGGCCTGGCCGCAGGCCAGGAAGCCGCCGCACATGATCGTAGCGCCTTCAGGGATCATCGCCGCTGCCTCTTTGGCAGTGATAATCGGTTTCTTTGCCATTTCAGTTCCTCCTAAATGTAATTTCTTTTCAGGAAAAGTGCTTTTTCCGCCGCGCCGCCAGAGCTGGCGGCCTTTCCTGCTTCCGGCGGACAGACAGGTCGGCCATGAATCCGCTTCATGGCCGGCCTGAAGGGAGCTTTATTTTACGCCGCGCTTGGCCATTTCGGCCACGACGAAGCTGGCCACATCGTCGGCATAGGTGCCGGCGCCGAAGCCTGCGTCATAGCCCAGCTCCTTTGCCAGCTCGTGGGTGATGCGGGGGCCGCCGCAGACCAGAACGAACTTGTCGCGCAGGCCCTCGGCCTCCAGCAGCTCCACCAGCTCGGTGAGGTTCTGGATATGGACATCCTTCTGGGTGACGGTCTGAGAGACCAGCAGCGCGTCGGCCTTCAGCTCCAGCGCCTTCTTGATGAACTCCTCGTTGGGGACCTGAGAGCCCAGGTTGTAGGCCTCGATCATCTCATAGCGCTCCAGACCGTAATGGCCGGCGAAGCCCTTGCGGTTCATAATGGCGTCGATGCCCACGGTATGGGCGTCGGTGCCGGTGGAGGCGCCCACCATGACCACCTTGCGGCCGATGTGCTGCCGGATATAGTCGTTGGTCTCTTCCATGCTCATCACATCGGATTCCACGGTGACCACATGGATATCCTCATAGTTGACGGAATGGACGCAGCTGCCATAGACCACATAGAAGGTGAAGGTCTCGTCCAGCGGAGCGTGGTAAGCCACATTGGGCTCTTCCAGACCCATCTTCTTGGCGATCTGCCGGGCTGCTTCCTCACCCTTGGCGTCGTCCTTGACGGGCAGGGTGAAGCTGGTCTGGACCTTGCCGTCGTTCATGGTATCGCCATAGGGCTTCAGCTTGGTCAGATCCAGTGTGGTATCAAAATCGATCTTATGGGTATTGTACAGTCCGGAACTCATTCTGCAGCCACCTTCCCTTTCATCAGCTCAATAAAGGGATTGAAATACTCAGCGCTCTTGATGACCACGCCGCTGAGGCCCTTGCCGCCGTCCTTGGGACGCTTGACATCGGCAAAGATACCCTTTTCAATGGTGGTGAACAGACCCAGCTTTTCGATCTCAGCCAGCAGATCGGTGGCCTTGGTCAGGACCTCGTTTGCACGGGTCTGGATAATGCCGCCCTCTTTGTAGGTGAGCTCGCTGCCCAGGTCCTTCATGGTGCGGAAGATATACTGCGCGTTCTCGATGGAGAGGGCGCGGTCAGACATGAAGGGAGTGTGGATGGCCTCGGTGAGCATGCCCAGCAGGTGCAGCCGCTGGCCGGTGAGGATGGTGACCATGTTGAACAGGGCATCCTGGATGTGGCCGCGGAAGATGTTGCCGGTCATGAACTTCGTGGGAGGCATATACTTCAGGGGAGCCTTGGGGAAGATCTCACGGGCCATCTGGGCCTGCGCCAGCTCGTAAAGGAAGGTATCCTCCACGGAGGGATCCATCTCAAAGGCATGGCCCAGACCCATCTGCTCCTCGCGCATGCCTGCGCGGACGGCAAAGGCCTCGTTCAGGAACTGGGAAGCCAGAACGGTGTGGGCGGCGGTGATGGCGTCGTCGGTGGTCAGGTAGTTGTCCTCACCGGTGTTGATGATGACGCCGGCATAGCCGTTGATGACGCGGGAGAAATACTGGTCCACGATGGTGCGCTGCATATTGATGTCGCGGAACAGGATGCCGTAAAGGGCGTCGTTCAGCATGACATCCAGACGCTCCAGCGCGCCCATGGCGGCGATCTCCGGCATGCACAGACCGGAGCAGTAGTTGCACAGACGGATATAGCGCTTCTGCTCGCGGCCCACCTCGTCCAGCGCTGCGCGCATCAGACTGAAGTTCTCCTGGGTGGCGTAGGT
>USML01000102.1 GCA_900555855.1 uncultured Eubacteriales bacterium
CCCACGCAGAGGATGATTTTTGCTGCACCCCAGCCCCGCGTCTGCCGCGTGGCTTGGCAAGCCCTTCGGGGGACGAAGGACGAGAGCGCGTTTACACCTTCAGCCCCACGGTGCCCAGCCTTGTCCCCTGCTTACACAGGCGGACGGCACCCTCCAGGGCGTCGGGGCCGTCGTCGTGGCGGCCCATGGGAAACTGGGTCAGCTGCCGCAGAAGCTCCTCCTGATCCCGGCGGAACAGCAGATAGCCGTTGCGCACATCGGGCTGCAGCGACTGGATGCGCAGCGTCTTGTCCGCCGACGAGCGGACCTCCGTGATAGGCAGATAGATCCCCGCCGCGGCGCTCTCCGCCGCCAGCCGCTCCTTGAGGAACCACTGGAACTGGTTGGTCTCCGCGCCGAAGGCGGTATAGCGCCCGCCGTATTCCCGCAGAAGCCACCGGGCCTTTTCCAGAACATCCCGAAGGATGGCGTCCGGATGCCGCCGGGCCAGATCCGCGTCCAAAACATAGAGGACGCCGGTCCGGGCGTCCTGGGCCAGCGTGACGATGGCGGAAAAGTCCGATTCCGCCGTTTTGCCCAGACTGGGGTCGCAATAGCCGAAAAAGCGGAAGCCCCGGCGAAAATCCACCGTCGCTTCATCGTAATATTTCAGCCATTCCCGGGGAAACAGGCAGGAGGCCGGATCCACCGGCGCGTTTTGCATTTCCCGGTAAAAGGCCCCCTCCCCCTCGCTGACCAGCATACACATCAGGTCGTAGTAGGAGAGCTTTTTGGGCCAGAGCACCTTCGTCCCCGCCAGCATTTCCTGCCTGTGCCGCAGGAAAAACCGCTCCGCCGTCTTTTCCCGCCGGGGGTCGGAGAGGTCGGTATAGCGCTCCCGCCAGGTCTGCCAGAGGGGGCTTTCGGAAAATTGCTCCACGGCCCGCAGACAAAGGCTCTGGTAGGCCGGGTTGCGCAGAAGCTGCACCAAAAGGCTGTCGTGGTGGAGGACCGTCCCGATGCAGACGATATCGGTATACCGGTCGCCGGCCTTGCTCACCGCGCCGAAAAACCACCGCTCCGTCCGGCTCCGCCCCTCCGGGGAGAGGACCTCCAGATCGTTTTCGATGTCGTCCAGCACGATCAGGTCGGGCCGCCTGGCCCCGTGCCGCCGGCCGCGGAGCTTTTGCCCGGAGCCGATGGCGTCGATGCGCGCACCGTTTTTCAAAAGGATCACCGTGCTTTTCCAGACCTTGCCCCGCACATCGCCGAAATCCCGCAGAATGGCCTCGTTTTCCTCCAGCTCCGCCTTGATGGCGTCTAAAAAGGAGGCCGCCTGGGCCTCGGTGTCGGAGATCAGCAGGATATACTGCTTGTAGCCGTAAAGGGCGGCGTGGAGCACATTTTGCAGGCTCATCACCGTGGATTTGGCGTGGCCCCGGGGGGCCGCCACCGCCAGCCGGCAGCCCTTGGCCGCAAGCATTTTGTCCAGCGTCTCCGGCCCGGGACAAAGCCCCTTCATCACCTGCTTCTGCCAGAGCCGGCAGAGCTTTTTGTGAAAGGCCGGGGCCGGCAGGGTGAAATAATGGGAAAGATAGCGCTTTCCAAACAGCGCCGGGTCGCCGGCGCAGGCCTCCCGCAGGGCCGCGCCCTCCGGGATATCCGTCACTTTTTGCTCATACAATAGAAAACCACTCCCTTGCCCCAAAAGCTTAGGGCAGGGGAGCGGAATCTGCAAGGGAAACGGTTCATTTGACAGGGCCGCGAAAGGCTCACCGCCACTCCCGCACAGGCAGGGCGGTATAATTCTGGGCCACCAGATAGCTGCACACCACGGGCAGAAGCTCCTGGGTGGCGCTGTCCGGCTGCAGAAGAAGGGTCTGGCCGTCGCCCCCGGTGCGCAGCAGCTTTTTCAGGGCGGAAAGCAGCTTTTTCTGCTCCACGCCCTCGGCGTAAAGATCCCGGTCGGGCAAAACGGGCACGAAGCCCGCTTCAGAGAGGGCGGCCAGCTCCTCCTCCGTCACGGCCCGGCGGCAGGTCACCAGCCGGACCCGGGTGTGCAGCAGCCTGGCGCAGGTCTCGGAGCCGGCCCGGGCTTCGGCAAGAAGATCCTCCCCCTCCAGCAAAAGCCCCGGCGAAAAGCCCCGGGCATAAAGCTCCCGCAGCGGCTCCGCCAGCGCCGTCAGCTGCCCGGCAGGCAGGAAAAAGGCGGCGGGGGTCTGGGCGCCCTCCAGCGTGTCCAGCAGGAAGGAAAGCTCCCCCTCCGGCGCGCCGGCAAAGATCAGCGAAATATCCCGGGCCGCCGGCTCCGGCGTCACCGGGCCGGGGGTCTCCGGCGTGACGATGCCGGAAAGCAGATCCCGGCTCCGGGCGACGGACTGCAGCGTCTCCGCCTGCTGCTGATAAAGCTCCTCGTCGGAGGTGCGGGGCGTGTCCTTGGCCAGCCGCATGATGGGATAGCCCACGCCGGAGGCCGAGGCCGCCGTGTAGGAAAAATACAGCCCCATCCAGCTGCAGATCACCTGCACCGGCAGATAGGGCACGCCGGAGCGCAGCTTGGCAGAGACCTGCACATAGCGGTTTTCCTGATTGTAGGTCAGGCCGGTGTCCAGCTCAAAATACATCATATAGCCCACCCGGTAGACCGTCACCAGCGATTTTTTCTCATTGTAGGAGGCGTAGGCGCCCTTGAGCTTCTGCAGGGTGGTATAGGGGACATAGATGATGCCGTCCAGATACATGGCCATGCCCGGGTCGGCGGTGTCCTCCAAAACGGTGTCCTCCGCCACGGTGATGATATAGCTTTCCGCCGCCCGGCAGGGAACGCCCGCCAGCGGCAGCAAAAGGAAAAGCGCCAGCAGCAGCGCCGCCGGCTTGCGCAGCAGCCTCATGGCTCCCACCTCCCTTGTAAGCGTTGCTTTATTATATCCCATTCCCCCGCCAAAGGCAAGAGGGAGACCGAAAGGAAAGGAGCGCGTCCATGGATCCCAAGGAGGGCTTTTTTGATCTGCCCGCCCCGCTGATGACCGCCATCGGCACGGTCCTGGGCTTTGCGCTTTTGGGCAGGCTGGATTATAACCAGCAAAACGCCCTTGGCAACTGGCTGATGCTCATCGCCCAGATCCTGGAGACCAATTCCGCCCAGGCGCAGCTGCTGGCGGCAAACCAGAGCCAAAGCGCCCAGGCCACCGGCGGCGCGACCCTGCGGCTGGAGGCGCTGGAGCGGCAGCTGCAGGAGCTGCAGCGGCGTCTGGACGAGATGGAGTGACGCGGGACTTTTCCGCCAGAGGGGGCGGGCAGCGTCCCACCCCTTGCCTCCCGGCAAAGTGGTGCGAGCGGGCTGCGTCCTCCCACTTCTTGCCTCCCGGCAAAGTGGTGCGAGCGAGCTGCCGCCCATCTCCCCTTGCCTCCCCTGTGTAAGGGGAGGTGCTGAGCGGATGCGAAGCGGAGGGGTTGTAGGTCGGGTGCAGGAGAAGGCATCCTGTAACCGTAATCCCGTTCCTACACGATACCCACAACCCCTCAGTCAAACCCTTCGGGTTTGCCAGCTCCCCTTACACAGGGGAGCCAAGCCCTGCGGGGGTTCCCTCAGAGGGAGCCAAGCCCTGGCCGCCGGGCTTCTTATTTCATCCGCGCGACGGCCTTACAGAGGATTTCCGCAGACAGGTGCGCGGCCTTCTGCTCGAACTGGTCATAATCGCCCCGGGCCTCGTCGTCGGCCAGGTCGGAGATGCAGCGGAGGACGGCGAAGGGCACCCGGTTCACGATGCAGACCTGGGCCACGGCGGCGCTCTCCATATCGGCGCAGAGGGCATTGTAATCCTGCTGCAGCCGCAGCTTTTCCTCCCGGCTCTCCAAAAACTGGTCGCCGGTGGCGATACAGCCCAGCCTTGCCTCCGGCGCGGCCTGCCGCAGCAGGGAGGAAAGCCCGGCGTCTGCCACGAAGCAGCCGCCGCAGGGCAGCCAGTCCCGCTTGATATCGTCGGACATATCCCGGTAGGTCAGCTCCCGGGCCACCACCAGATCCATATGCCGCAGCTCCGGGGAGACGCCGCCGGCGATGCCCGAATGAAGCAGGGCGGAGGGGGCATAGCGGCTGATGAGCATCTGCGTGCAGAGGGCGGCGGAGACCTTTCCCACGCCGCAAACGGCGGCGGCGGCCTGATGCCCCTCCAAAACGCCTACATAGACCTTTACCCCGGCCTGCTCCTCCTGCCGGACATTCTCCATTCGAGCCAGAATCTGCTCCAGCTCCACGCGCATGGCGCAAATAATCGCGATCATCTTTTTTTTCTCCTTTTTTTCTTAAAATTCCTGCTGTTCCAGATAATCCAGCGCCACCTGCATATGCAGGGCGGCGGCATAGGCAAGGCCGTCCTCGTTGACCCGAAAATGGGGGTTATGGGCGGGGAAGGTACATTCCCTTCCGCCGTCGCCAAAGCCGAAATAGCAGTAGCAGCCCGGCCGGCCCTCCATGAAATAGCCCATGTCCTCGGTCCCCATCTCCGGAACGGAGCGGATGCGGGCGTTTTCCTCGCCCACCAGCTTGACCATGGAGGCATAGGCCAGGCGGCTCATGCGGTCTTCATTGACCACGCCGGGATAGCTCTCCACGATGTTCACCTCCGCCCGGCCGCCCATGGCAGCGGCGACGCCCTCCGCCGTCTGGCGGACCAGCGCGCAAAGCTCCTTCCGCATCTCCGGGCCAAGGGTGCGGAGGATGCCGCCCAGCCGGGCCGTCTCCGCGATGATATTGTTGCCGGTGCCTGCATGGAAGCTGCCCACGGTGACTACGGCGGAATCCGTGGGGCTCACCCGGCGGGAGACCAGGCTCTGCAGGGTGCAGACGATCTGGCTGCCGATGAGCACCGCGTCGATGCCCAGCGAGGGAGAGGCCCCGTGGGTGCCCCGGCCGTAAACGGTAATGGTAAAGGGATTGGAGGCCGCATATTCCTGCCCGAACTTCAGGCTGAACTGGCCTGCGGCATCGTCCACGGCGCTGTGGCCGCCAAAGACCGCATCCACATGGGGCTCCTCCAGACAGCCCTCCGCCACCATCCGCTGGGCCCCGCCGTCATATTCCTCGTCGGGCTGAAACAGAAGCTTCACATTGCCCTTCAGCTGGTCCCTTGCCTCCTGCAGCAGCCTTGCCGCGCCCAGCAGCGCCGCCGTGTGGGTGTCGTGGCCGCAGGCGTGCATGACGCCGGGCTTTTCCGAGGAAAAGGGCAGGCCCGTCTCCTCCTGCAGGGGCAGGGCGTCCATATCCGCCCGCAGGGCGATGGTCCGGCCGGGCGCGCCGCCGCGGATCAGGCCAACAACGCCGGTCCCGGCGCATGGCTTCGCTTCGATACCCATGCGCTCCAGCTCCCGCAGCACCAGCGCCTGCGTCCCGTATTCCTGCCCGCCCAGCTCCGGGTTTTGGTGGAGCGTGCGGCGCAGCTCGATCAGATAGGGGGAAATCTCCTGCGCCCGGCGCAGAAGCTCCTGAGATGAGATCATAAAAAGCCCTCCGTATCGTGAAAGATAGCCTGATTATATCCTGTTTTCCCCCGGAGGGCAAGAGGAAATGCGGCAGAAAGCGGGCGGGGAGAACCCCTTGGCTCCCGCAGAGGGAACCCCCCGCAGGGCTTGGCTCCCTCTGACGAGGGAGCTGTCGCCGCAGGCGACTGA
>USML01000103.1 GCA_900555855.1 uncultured Eubacteriales bacterium
GCTTCGCAATGCTGGCCGGCTCCACCTTCGCGTGGTTCACGGATACGGCGACCACCGGGGTGAACCGGATCCAGTCCGGTACGCTGGATGTGGACATCGTGGACGCTGTGGACACCACAAAGTCTCTGGATAAGCAGACACTGAAGTGGGTGCGCGCAAAGAGCGACACAGAAAAAGAGGCCGTGGACAGCGCGGAGATCCTGTGGGAGCCGGGCTGCACCTATCAGCTTCAGCCCTTCAAGATTGCCAATAAGGGTAATCTGGCGCTGAAGTACAAGATCCAGATCACCGGCATTCAGGGCGACGCCAAGCTGAATGATGTCATTGATTGGACCATCGTTGAAGGTGAGACCGACAATGAGGTCAAAAAAGAAGGCGTTGCAACGGGCGAGTATTTCCTGCTGCCCGCAGGTCAGACTACTGCACCGCTGACCATCGAGGGTCACATGGATCAGAATGCCGGCAACGAGTATCAGAACCTGACCATTGACGGCATCGGCATCACCGTTCTTGCAACGCAGTATACCTATGAGAAGGACAGCATCAGCGATCGGTACGATAAGGATGCCGCCTATGCGCAGGGCGCTTACATCGTCGGCCTGACGGATGAAAACGAAAAGACTGTGACTTTTGACACGCTGACCGCTGCGGCCAAGGCATGGCGTGAGAACAAGGGCGTTGTAACCAGCGGCAACACTTTTGGTATGAACTCTCTGGGCACCGTTGATTCCATCACATGGGTCATTAGCGGTGAAGTGGCAATTGGCGATGGCGAAGGCGTTATCGGTAACAATGGTGCTGGACAATCTATCCTCGGTGGTGGCTATTTCACTCCGAGCGTTACCGTAAATAACATTATAGTTAAGGGCGTTAACGATGCGAAGATTGCCAAGACTGGTGAAAGCTATCTCGTTTCTGCTGGTGGCAAAGATGCAAATGTTGTTTACGAAAACATTACCTTTGTTGATACTGTCAGAATCGACAGCAATCCTGTGAACCTGACCTTCAAAAACTGCACATTTGAAGCGGGCTTCAGAATGCCGCACTCTGCCACTAATGGCAATGTAACCATCGAGAACTGCACATTTACCGGAAACGAATCCAGCGGTTATGCGATCTTTGCGCAGGGCAATATGGCAAGCTTCAAGATCAGCGGCAACAAGATTTCCGGCTACCAGCGCGGTATCAATGTTCAGGCGGGCAATGATGCCGTTGTTACCATCTATGGCAACACCATTCAGAACATCACCGGCATAACCAAAAACGACAGAACCTACGGCGCTGCCATCCAGCTGACCAGCGCGAAGACCTTCACCATCACAAACAACACGATTTCTGATGTGGCAGTGAATGCGCTGCATATTTGGGCAAACGATACTGGTGCTGTTAAATGCAACCCGGACAGCATCGTGATCAAGGACAACAATATTTCTGCCGCTTACCTCTGCTGGAATCAGGCTGATTATGATATGAGCAAGGTCACCTCCAGCGGCAACACGGTCAATGTCACGAACGCTGGCAAGTGCGTCACCAAGACCGCTGAAGAACCCAGCAGCTTTACGCTCAACTAAGCGGTTGTTTTCCCGAAAGACAACGAACCCCCGGCGGCATTTGCCGCCGGGGGTTCGTTTTTCAATATTACTGCCGCTTCATTTGCCGCAGGAACAGCAGGATAGCGCCGGCCAGCGCCAGCACGGTATAGCCCAGCACCCAGAGGGCGTGGGGCCAGACGGCGGGCCAGTCGCCGCGGAAAACGGCCCGCTCCACCTCCACTGCGTGGACAAAGGGCAGGGCATAGGCGATCTTCCGGAAAGCGCCGCCCACCAGCTCCAGATCGAACCAGACGCCGGAGAGCCAGGCGGAAAGATTGGTCAGCAGCGCGCCGCAGACGCCGCCGGTCTGCTTGGCGGTCAAAATGCTGCCGCAGAGCAGGCCCAGGGCGATGAAAAACAGCGACACCGGCACGATGGAAATTATGGCCCAGAGCATATTCACCGTGGGCGCAAGCCCCAGCACCATGGCCAGCAGATAGCACAGGGCGCTCTGGATCGCCGCCATGGGCAGGATGGGCAGGGCATAGCCGCAGATGAAATCCGCCGCCGTCAGCGGCGTGGTATAAAGCCGCTGGAGCAGGGCCGTTTCCCTGTCCCGGGAGATCAGCGTCGCGGAAAACAGCGTCAGAAAGGAAAGCCCAAAGACCGTGATGCCCGGGGTCAGCTGCTCCAGCGCAAAAAGCTCTGCGGGGATATTGGCCTGAATGGCGGAAAGCAGCAGGATCAGCACCAAAGGAAAGCCCAGGCCGAAGCCCAGCGTCAGCGGATCCCGCAGGATCTCCTTGGCGCAGCGCAGGGAAAAGGTACGCAGTCTCATGCTCTTTCCTCCTTTATCAGCTTGACAAAGGCTTCTTCAAAGCGAGCGGAGTCTGTTTGACGCTTGAGCTCCTCCGGTGTTCCCAGGGCAAGCAGACGGCCGTCCTTCATGACGCCGACCCGGTCGGAAAGCGCCTCCGCTTCCTCCAGATAGTGGGTGGTGAGGACGATGGTGATGCGGCCCTTCAGGCTGCGGACGGTGTCCCACAGATCGCTGCGGGCCAAAACATCCAGCCCCAGGGTGGGCTCGTCCAGAAAAAGGATCTCCGGCTGGCTCACCAGCGCCATGGCAATGCTCAGCCGCCGCTGCCCCCCGCCGGAGAGCTTTCCGGCCCGGCGGTGCAGGATGGGCGCAAGCCCCAGCTGAGCGGCCAGCTCCGCTGCCTTTTGGCGGCTTTTTTCTTTGGAAAACCCGTGGGCGCCGCACATCAGCAGCAGATTTTCCTCCGCAGTCAGGTTGGGGGCCACGGCGGTCTCCTGCGGGGAGACGCCGATGAGCTGCTTCACCTCCGCAGCCTGAGAAAGAATGCTTTTTCCGTCCAGCCAGGCTTCGCCGGCGGAGGGACGGGTCAGGCAGGAGAGCATCTTGATGGCGGTGGTCTTACCGGCGCCGTTGACGCCCAGCAGCGCAAACAGCTCGCCCTGCTCCACCGTCAGATCCAGACGGTTCACCGCCAGAATGTCCTTATATCGTTTGCTGAGACGCTCCGTCCGGATGGCTTCCATCTTGGCGTCCTCCTTTCAAAAACCGGTATTTCAGGCCCTCATACATATCCGTCAGGGCGCGGCTGACATCCTCCGTGCTCCAGTCCAGATAATGCGTCGCGGCCATGGCGGCGATGCCGTGGACAAAAATCCAGTTTTCCAGATGAAACAGCAGCGCCTGCTGCCGGGTCAGGCCCAGATTGCGCTGGATCATCGCCAAAAGCTCCTCCAGCTCGCTCCCCGCCGCTGCCGGCTCCTCCCGGGAGCGATCCCGCATGAAGAGCAGCTTGAAAAGCTCCGGCTCCTCCTGGGAAAAGCGGATGTAGGCCATGCCGCTGGCCTTGTAGGGCGGAAGCTCGCCTCTGGTCATGGCCTCGGCCAGCCGCTGCTGATAAATGGCATCGGCGGCGGAAAGTACCTCACGCTGGACCTCCTCCATATTGCGGAACAGGCCGAAGATGGGCTTTGCGGAGCAGCCCAGCCGGGCGGCAAGACCCCGGGCAGTAACGGCGGAAAAGCCGCGCTCCCGGGTCAGCTCCAGCGCGGCAAGGACGATCTCCTCCCGGGTGTATTTGGTTTTTGGCGGCAAGCCACATCCCCTCTTTCTGAAAACGATAGTTGCGCAACGATTGTTTCTTTTTCTATTATATGCACACAATTGCCGATTGTCAAGCAAAAAAGCGCCCCCGAGGGGCGCTTAAACGGGTTTTGATGAGTTCTCTTATCGCAGCGGCAGGCAGCTGCCGGCAGCGTTGGCATGGCAGATGGCCAGGGCCAGCGCATCGGCCGCATCGTCGGGCCGGGGAATGCTTTTCAGGCCCAGAATGTGGCGGGTCATCTCCATGACCTGCTTTTTTTCCGCCTTTCCATAGCCCACCACCGATTGCTTCACCTGCGAGGGCGTGTATTCAAAGGGCAGCAGACCCCGCTCGGCGCAGGCTGTTACGATGACGCCCCGGGCCTGCGCCACCTGAATACCGGTGGTGATGTTGGTGTTGAAAAAAAGCTCCTCAATGGCCACTGCGTCTGGCTTTACTGTGTCCAGCAGCGTGCGCATATCCCGCGCGATCTCCAGAAGACGATAGGGCATTTCCGTTCCGGCATGGGTGGTGATGGCGCCGTAGCAGAGCATTTTCTGCTTCCCGCCGGCGCTTTCCACTGCACCGTAGCCCACAATGGCATAGCCCGGATCCAGACCCAGAATGATCATGCTTCCAGCATCCGCTCTGCCGCCCGCAGGATGCCCAGCTTGCCGGATTCGTAGGTGAGACCGCCCTGGAGATAGCAGGTATAGGGCTCCCGCAGGGGCGCATCGCAGCTGAGCTCGATGGAGGCGCCCTGAATGAAGGTGCCAGCCGCCATGATCACAGGGTCCTCATAGCCGGGCATCTCGCCCGGGACGGGGCTGGCGAAGCTGTCTACCGGGGAGGCGGACTGGATGCCCTGGCAAAAGCGGATCAGCGGCTGGGGCGCGCCGAAATCAATGGTCTGGATGATGTCATACCGCGGCTCCTCCGCCGTGGGAGAGACGCCATAGCCCAGCTCCTGCAGAACGCCGGCGCAGAAAGCCTCCGTCTTGACTGCCTGCGCCGTCACATGGGGGGCCAGAAACAGGCCCTGATACAGGCTCCGGTTCACGCCCAGCGTTGCGCCGCATTCGCCGCCGATGCCCGGCAGGGTCATGCGGGCTGCCGCCCGTTCCACCAGATCTGCCCGGCCTGCAATATAGCCGCCGCAGGGGGCCAGACCGCCGCCGGGGTTTTTGATGAGGGACGCCGCCTGCAGGTCTGCGCCGTGCTGCAGCGGCTCCGTCTCACAGACGAACTCGCCGTAGCTGTTGTCCACCAGCACCGCCAGATCCGGCCGGACGGACTTTACCAGAGCGCACAGCCGGCCGATCTCCTCCGGAGAAAGCGTCTTGCGGATGCCGTAGCCCCGGCTGCGCTGGACAAACACCGCCGCCACATCGGGAGCCTGCACCGCTGCCAGAATGGCGGGCTCGTCTGGCGCACCGTTGTTCAGCGGCACCTCCCGGAAGCCCATGCCGTAATCGGGGAAGCTGCCGGGGACATTGCCGTGCTTGCCCACCACGGTCTCCAGCGTATCGTAGACGCCGCCGGTGATGCTCAAAAGCGTCTGTCCCGGACGGACACAGGCGAACATGGCGCAGGCGATGGCGTGGGTGCCGTTGACAAAGCCGGTGCGCACCAGCGCCGCTTCCGTATGGAAAATATCCGCATAGATTTTTTCCAGCGTATCACGGCCGATATCGTTATAACCATATCCGGTAGACGGATACAAATGAGCTTCACTCAGCTGATTTTTCTGCATGGCATAAAGAACCTTTGCCTGATTATATTCAGCGATTCGGTCGATTTCCGCAAACCGTTCC
>USML01000104.1 GCA_900555855.1 uncultured Eubacteriales bacterium
GATCAGCTGATAGCTCTGGGTGGGCGACATCATCACCTTGCGGCCGTCCTCCACCAGATTGCCCAGCGACGCCACGGACTTTGGCATGCCCAGGCCGCAGTAGGTCAAAAACACCTCGTCGGAGATCACGGCGGGGATGGCCAGCGCCGTCTGCAGCATGATGACCGACACCAGATAGGGCAGCAGATTGCGGAGCATGATCTTGCCGGTGCCTGTGCCCAGGCAGCGGGAGGCCAGGTTATAATCCCGGTCGCGGATCATGACGATCTGGTTGCGGATAAAGCGGGCCATGCCCAGCCAGCCCACCACGCACATGGAGATGATCATGGTGAGCATGCCCGGCTGCATGATGTAGGAGATCAGGATCAGGATGATGGTGCGGGGGATGTTGTCGATGATGTTATAGATCTCGGTGAGCAGGGCGTCCAGCTTGCGCACATAGCCCCACAGCACGCCGATGGTGATGCCGAAGATGCAGTTGAACACGGCCACGATCAGCGCCAGCAGCAGCGAGGTGCGGGTGCCGGACCAGATCCGGGCCCACAGGTCGTGGCCCACGGCGTCGGTGCCGAACCAGAACTCCCCGCTGGGGGCCTGATTCTTCATGGGAGAGGTCTTGCCGTATTTATCCACGGTGTTGAAGATCTGGTTGGGATCCTTCTGGCCGGGGAGATAGGGCTGGATGACGGTAAAGATCAGCAGCGCGCACAAAGCGATGAGCAAAAACCGGGCCACGCCGTTTTTCCAAAAGGCCTGCCAGGTGCAGCGCCAGTAGGAATAGTTGGAATAGCCGGTGCTTTCCGCCTTCCATTCGTTATATTCCACCTGCTGGAAGGCTTCGGGCTCCAGCGCTGCGATCTGCGCCTCGTTCAGGTCATCGGGCAGGCGGTCCATCTCGTTTTTCAGCTGCGCCGTAAGGCCGGAGGCCGCCTTTTCCAGACGAGCTCCCTTGCGGAACCATTTTTTCGCCATTATCGCTTATCCTCCCCTCTGGTCAGGCTGATGCGGGGATCCACCATCACCATGAGCACATCGCCCAAAAACAGGCCCACGACGCCAACGCTGGCAAAGATCAGGATCAGCGCCTGCACCATGGTATTGTCCTGCCGCTGGATCACATTGATCAGCAGGCCGCCCATGCCGGGAACGGAATAGATGGATTCCACATAAAGGGAGCCCATGATGGTGAACAGCAGGGAGCCGGGGATGGTCTGCACCATGGGGACGAAGGCGTTGCGGAACACATGGCGCATGGTGATGCGGTGGTTGCTGACGCCCTTGGCCCGGGCCAGCTTCACATAGTCCTGATTCATCTGATCCACCATATAGCGGCGCATCCACATCCCGTAGGAGGCGATGGAGGGCAGGGCCAGCGAAATGATGGGCAGGACCCAGGAAAGCGGCACCCCGGAATCGTAAAGCATGGGGATGCCCGTTCCCTTGGTGGCATACATCTGAATAAACAGGAAGTAGACCGCGCTTGGGACGGCCTGGATCAGGATGATAAAGCCCGTGCCCAGCTTATCGGGCCACTTGCCCTTGCTGCGAGCCATGGCGGCGCCCAGCGGAATGCCCACCAGCAGCGACAGCGCCATGGCCATCACGCCCATCTTTGCCGACACCTTAATCTTGGGCTGGATGATCTTGGTGATCTCCACATTTTCCCGGTAGATCCAGGAGCGGCCCAGATCCCCGTGGAGCAGGTCCTTGTAAAAATTGAACAGCTGGACGATGACAGGCTTGTCCAGGCCCTTGGCGGCCAGCTTGGCCGCAATGACCTCTTCGCTCATTTTCTCCCAGTTGGCGCCCAGATAGCCCTCGATGGGCATCAGTCGCAGCAGACAGAACATGGTGGTGATAATGATGAAGAGGCTGAGAAGCGCGCTCAAAAAGCGCCGCGTCACATATCTCAGCATTTCGTTTCGGTGCCTCCTTTGGCTTCGCGGAGAAGAAAAGCCTTCCCCCTGAAAAAAGAATCAGCCCTTTATGTTGAACGATAAAGGGCTGACTCCCGCTTATTTTCCTGTGAGATTCAAAAGATCGGGGAAGGGGCGCTTATTTTGCCTTGGCAGCCTCCCAGGCGGTCTTGGCGGCTTCATATTCCTCCATGCTGTAGGACTTCTCCAGCATATGGCGGAACTTGTACTTGTAGCCGCAGATACCGGCCATGGACTGCTCGCGGTCGAAGACGGTGCGGTTGTCGGCGACATAGCCATCGTTCAGCAGCATGTAAGGCACGATCAGCGCTTCCTGAATGGCATATTCCTCCGCCTTGGAGAACAGCTCATAGCGCTTGGCCATGTCCTGCGTCTCCGCCAGCGCGGCCTCCACCAGAGAGTTGAAGACCATCTGGGGCTTGCCGATCAGATCCTCGTCGGTGATGACGCCCTTGGCGTAATCCTCTTCGGTGTAGATGTGGCCGGTCTTGTATTCATCGCCCTGGATCTCTTCCAGAGAGCCATAGGTCCAGCCGTAGCCGAAGGGCTCGAAGAAGGTGGCGGGGTCGGCGTAGTCGGGGCCCCAGCCGGCCTCAAACAGGCCCCACAGACCGGGACGGCGGACCTCGCCGATGTAGTTGGTGGCGGGACCGGAATAGACGGTGATCTCGATGTAATCATTGCCCAGGGTGCTCTCCAGCTGCGCTTCGATCAGCTGGCAGCACTGGTCCTGATTGGCGCGGGAGGGATTGTAATACAGGGGGATCTGCACGGGGAAGGTGCAGCCAGCCGCGGCCAGCTCTTCCTTGGCCTTGTCGCGGTACTGACGGGCCAGATCCTCGTCGAAGGCCAGCGCCATGCTGTCGCCGGCGCCGAACTCGTTGTAGTCCTTACCGTCGGTGACGCAGAAGCCATCGGGCATCAGGCGGTCCCAGACCAGATCGGCCGCGTTGTCGGGATCGTAGGCAGAGACGGAATAGAGCTTATCCAGGCCGTGGACGATGGACAGACGGAAGTTTTTATTGTTGACGGCGATCAGGTAATTATCGCTGTCGGCAGTGTTGTTGAAGTGGGGCGCGAAGTTCATCTGCATATACTGGACAAAGCCGCTGGGCATGGTGGAATGGACATACTTGGCGTTGTCGCCGGCCAGCCAGTCGTCCAGGATGGCGGTGGTCACATTGCAGGCTTCCAGCTCGCCGCGGAGATACATCTCGGGGGCGATGGCGTCGGCCTGCGCATTGTACTTGCCGGAGACCTTGGTGATGAAGATATTGCCGGCATCCCAGTAATTTTCATTCTTGACCCAGACGAACTCCTCCTGGGGCAGCCAGCTGGAGCAGATATAGCCGCCGTTGTAGAGGATCTTATCCCGGTCGGTGCCGAACTCGTTGGTGACGGGGTCACCCTCGGTGCCGTCGTCATTGATGACGGGGGTGGGGTTGGCCACGGCCAGAGACTCATAGAAGGCGCCGTTGATGGGCAGGTAGCAGCCGTAGGTCAGCAGGGTGACGAAATAAGCGCAGGGCTGCTTCAGGTGGTAGACCAGGGTGTAATCATCCTCGGCCTCCACGCCCAGCTGCGTGAAATCGCTGATGACCTCGTTATAAAGCTCCACGCCGTTGCGCACATACTGGATGAGCATATCGGGCATATCGGAGTCAAACTTGGAATCGGCCACCAGACGGGCGGCGTAGACAAAGTCGTTCGCGGTGACGGGGGCATATTCCTCGCCGTCGCAGGTATACCATTTGGCATCCTTGCGCAGACGGAAGGTCCACTTCTGGCCCTCGTGCTGCTGGCCGTCCGCGTCCGTCCAGGTCTCGGGCTGGGAATCCCAGGATTCCGCCAGGCAGGGGATCACATTGCCGAAGGAATCATATTCCACCAGCGTATCCACGAAGTTGGCCAGGGCCTTCTGGTTCTGGGCCACGGAGGAGGTCAGATAGTTCATGGTGGTGATCTCGGAGGCGTAGAGGTAGCGGTATTCCGTGTTTTCGGAATAGGCGATGCCGCTGTAGGGGTCCACATTGGTGTTGGTCTCGCCGGCGCCGTTGCCGTTGCTGTTATTGTTGTTGGTGGTGCCGCCGTTGTTGACTTCGTTGTTCTTGTTGCCGTTGCTGCCGTTGCCGCAGCCTGCGCACAGGCCAACCAGCATAAGCAGCGCCAGCATCAGAGCGAGCGTTTTTTTCATGGGATTCCTCTCCTTTTTCTTGGTTCTTTCCCGCCTGGGGTCAGTTTCGTGGTATAATTATAACATCCGCCAAATTATTTTACAGCCCATATTCGTCATTTCTCCCTAATGACAAACAGAATCAAGCCTTTATTGGGCATTCTGCCGGTTTCCCGGCGGCGCAGGCGGAAAAGCGCCCGGCTCCTCCGGCTCCCTCCCCTGCCGGACTGCAGGCGCAGAGGGCCGATCCGGGACTTTTTTCCCGAAAAGCGCGTGCATTTTCCCCCGATGGCGGGCTTTTTTCTGTGAAAAACCGCGTTTTTTTGGCATTTTCTCCGAAAAATGGAGGAAAACTGCCGCAAATTTGCCATAAGGCCCATTGCAATCCAGAAAAAACAGGATATAATTGACGATGGTAAAAATTGTTTGAAGAAACAGAAGTCACGGAAGGGAGTTACAGGAGGCGCGTTATGCCAAAGGGATTGCAGAGCAAGGGGGTCCTCCGGCGGAACAGGATGCTGCTGGCGGCCATCCGGCTGTTTTTGGAAAACGGATATGAAAAGACGACCACGGCTTCCATCGCCAGGGAGGCCGGGATGTCGCCGGCTTCTTTTTTCGCCGCCTTTGAAAACAAGGAAGCGCTGCTTCTGCAGCTGGTGCAGACCATGTTCGGCGGCCAGTTTGCGCTGGCGGCGGAGCTTTTGGGGAAGGATTCCGACCCGGTGCTGCTCTATGCGGCGGAGACCACGCTGCAGCTGCAGATCACGGAGCTTTCCGAGCCTCTGCGGGAGCTTTATGTGACGGCCTATTCCCTGCCCTCCACCATGGAATATATCTATGCCAGCACCTCCAAAAAGCTCTCGGCGCTGTTTCAGTCTTATCTGCCGGCGGCCGGTCCCCGGGATTTTTATGAGCTGGATATCGCCACCGCCGGCATCACCCGGGGCTTTATGGCAAAGCCCTGCGACCTGTATTTCACCTTTTCCGATAAGGTGCGGCGCTATCTGAACTGCTGTCTTTCCCTGTATCAGGTGCCGCCGGTCCGGCGGGAAGACGCCATTCAGGCGGTGCTGCATATGCGGCTGCAGCCGGTGGCGGAAAATCTGGTGGCCTCCGTGGTGCGCCGGGCGGAGGAGGGCTTCGGCGCCGCTCCGGGCCGGCCCTAAGCGCAGCATAAAAACAGAAGAAAAACAGAACGCGCGCTTCCTGCG
>USML01000105.1 GCA_900555855.1 uncultured Eubacteriales bacterium
CCCACGCAGAGGATGATTTTTGCTGCACCCCAGCCCCGCGTCTGCCGCGTGGCTTCGCTTTGTCCTGCGGGAAACGAGGGCTCCCTCTGGGCGTTTGTGCCTCTGCAAAAGCGATTAAATCCAGCAATAAATCCTTTTTATATAACGAAAAGTTATAAGAAACCACGGAGGAATTATGGAAGAAGTCTTGAAGAAGGTAGAAGGACAATACGACGCATCGGAGATCCAGGTGCTGGAGGGGCTGGAGGCCGTGCGCAAGCGGCCGGGCATGTATATCGGCTCCACCAGCGTTTCCGGCCTGCACCATCTGGTCTATGAGATCGTGGACAACGCCATCGACGAGGCGCTGGCGGGCTACTGTACGGAGATCAATGTTACCATCAACGAGGGCAACAGCATCACCGTCGCCGACAATGGCCGCGGCATCCCCGTCGACATTCAGGCCCAGACGGGCAAGCCCGCCCTGGAGGTGGTCTATACCATCCTCCACGCCGGCGGCAAGTTCGGCGGCGGGGGCTATAAGGTCTCCGGCGGCCTCCACGGCGTGGGCGCCTCCGTGGTGAATGCGCTGAGCGAATGGCTGCAGGTGCAGGTCCATAAGGACGGGAAGATCTATGAGATGCGCTTTGCCCGGGGCAAGGTGACCCAGCCCATGACCGTCGTGGGCGAGACGGACCGGACGGGCACCACCGTCACCTTCCAGCCCGATCCGGAAATGTTTGAGGAGCTGGAATACAGCTACGAGACGCTGCACACCCGCATGCGGGAGGAGGCCTTCCTCAACGCCGGCCTGCGCATCACCATCGAGGACGACCGTCTTTCCTCCGCGGAGCTTCCGGAGAGCCAGCGGCGGGACAGCATGCACTACGAGGGCGGCATCCGGGAGTTCGTCTCCTGGCTCAACCGCAGCAAGACCCCGCTCCATTCCCAGGTGATCTATGTTTCCGGCGCCAAGGACGATTCCGTGGCGGAGATCGCCATGCAGTATCATGACGGCTTTAACGAAATGACCCTTTCCTTCGCCAACAATGTGCATACGCCGGAGGGCGGCATGCACGAGGAGGGCTTCCGCCGGGCGCTGACCAATGTGCTCAACGCCTACGGCCGCAAGATCAAGCTGCTGAAGGACGACGAAAAGGTCTCCGGCGAGGACTGCCGGGAGGGCCTCACCTGCGTGATCTCCGTCAAGCTGACCAACGCCCAGTTTGAGGGCCAGACCAAGGCCAAGCTGGGCAACAGCGAGATCCGCACGCTGGTGAACAATATCGTCACCGAGAAGCTGGATCAGTTTTTGGAGGAAAACCCCCAGGTGGGCCGGATCATTCTGGAAAAGGCCCTCATGGCAAACCGGGCGCGGGAGGCCGCCAAAAAGGCCCGGGAATCCGTCCGCCGCAAGACCGGGCTGGAGAGCGGCCAGATGCCGGACAAGCTCCGGGACTGCAACGAGCGGGATCCCGGCCTGACGGAGCTTTATATCGTGGAGGGCGACTCCGCAGGCGGCTCCGCCACCCAGGGCCGGGACAGCCGCTTCCAGGCCATCCTCCCCCTTTGGGGCAAGATGCTCAATGTGGAAAAGGCCCGGGCAGACAAGGTCTATGGCAACGACAAGCTGCAGCCGGTGATCACCGCCCTGGGCGCGGGCATCGGCGACGAGTTTGATGTGAGCAAGCTGCGCTACCACAAGATCGTCATTATGGCTGATGCCGATGTGGACGGCGCCCATATCCGCACGCTGCTGCTCACCTTCTTCTTCCGCTTCATGCGGCCGCTGATCGAGCAGGGCTATGTCTATTCCGCCGTTCCGCCGCTGTTTAAGCTGACCCGGGGCAAGACCACCCGGCTGGCCTTCTCCGAGCCGGAGCGGGATCAGATCTCCGCCCAGCTGCGGGCCGACAATCCCAACGCCAAGGTGGACATCAGCCGCTTTAAGGGCCTGGGCGAGATGGATCCCCACGAGCTTTGGGAGACCACCATGAACCCCGAGACCCGGACGCTCCGGCGCATCTGCCTGCGGGACGCCGTTTTGGCCGACGAGACCTTCACCGTCCTTATGGGCGAGCAGGTGGAGCCGCGCAAGGCCTTTATCGAGGAAAACGCGAAATACGCCGTCAATCTGGATTTTTAAGGAGGTGACAGAAAATGGCCCATAAAAATAAGGATTATAAGCCCGAGGACATCGCCTTTCCCAATCAGGTGATCCGGGAGAGCGAGCTGGTCTCCGAGATGAAGCAGAGCTATATTGAATATGCCATGTCTGTCATCGTGGGGCGGGCGCTGCCCGATGTGCGCGACGGCCTGAAGCCCGTCCACCGGCGGATCCTCTACGCCATGTATGAGGACAATCTCACCCACGACCGGCCCTTCCGCAAGTGCGCCACCGCCGTGGGCGACGTGCTGGGCCGGTACCATCCCCATGGCGACGCCAGCGTTTACGACGCGCTGGTGCGTCTGGCCCAGGATTTTTCCATGCGCTATCCCCTCATCGACGGCCACGGCAACTTCGGCTCCGTGGACGGCGACCCCCCTGCGGCGTACCGGTATACCGAGGCGAGAATGGCCCGCATGGCCGACGAGATGCTCCGGGACATCGACAAGGAGACGGTGGACTTCCTGCCCAACTTTGACGAGACCCGCAAGGAGCCGCTGGTGGTCCCCTCCCGCTTCCCCAATCTGCTGGTCAACGGTTCCTCCGGCATCGCCGTGGGCATGGCCACCAACATCCCGCCCCATAACCTGCGGGAGGTCATTGGCGCGTGCATCTGCGTTCTGGACGATCCGGAGGCCACCGTTTCCGACCTGATGAAGCACATTCAGGGGCCGGATTTTCCCACCCGGGGCATCATCATGGGCCGGGCAGGCATCCGCGCCGCCTACGCCACCGGCCGGGGCCGGGTGACTGTGCGCGCCAGAACGGAGCTGGAGGAATACGGCAAGGACCGCCGCACCCGCATCATCGTCACCGAGCTGCCCTATCAGGTAAACAAGCGGCAGCTCATCGCCGCCATCGCCGAGCAGGTGAAGGACAAGCGCCTGGAGGGCGTCTCCGACCTGCGGGACGAGAGCGACCGGAACGGCATGCGCATCGTCATCGAGCTGAAGCGGGACGCCAACGCTCAGGTGGTGCTCAATAAGCTGCTGACCCAGACCCAGCTGCAGACCACCTTCTCCATCAATATGCTGGCGCTGGTGAAAAACCAGACCCAGCCGAAAATTTTGTCGCTGCGGCATATTTTAGACGAATATCTGGCCTTTCAGGAGGAGATCATCGTCCGCCGCACCCGCTACGACCTGAAAAAGGCGCAGGAGCGCGCCCATCTGCTGGAGGGCCTGCTCATCGCCCAGGACAATATCGACGAGGTCATCCGGATCATCCGCCAGAGCTATGACAACGCCAGGGAAAACCTGATGCAGCGCTTCCAGCTGGACGAGGTTCAGGCCCAGGCCATTCTGGATATGCAGCTGAAGCGGCTTCAGGGGCTGGACCGGGAAAAGCTCCAGAACGAATATAAGGAGCTGGAGGAGCGCATCGCCTATTATCAGCGGGTTTTGTCCGACGACGGGCTGGTGCGGCAGATCCTCAAGGACGAGCTCACCGCCATCGGCGAAAAATACGGCGACGACCGCCGCACGGAGATCCAGGAGGTGGAGGATGAGATCGATGTGGAGGATCTGATCCCCGAGGAGCTGAACATCTTTACCCTCACCAGCCGGGGCTATATCAAGCGCATGGCCTCCGCCGCCTATACCGCCCAGAAGCGGGGCGGCCGGGGACGCATCGGCATCAAGACCCGGGAGGAGGATGTGGTGGATACCATCTTCACCGCCTCCACCCACGACAATATCCTGTTCTTTACCAGCTACGGCCGGGTCTATAAGCTCAAGGGCTACCGCATCCCGGAGAGCAGCGCCGGCGCCGCCAAGGGCATGAATATCGTCAACCTGCTGCAGATCTCCGGCGACGAGCGGGTGACGGCCATGATCCCCGTCCGGAACATGGAGCAGGACCGCTGCGTCTTCTTTGTCACCCGCTTCGGCACCGTCAAGCGCATGGAGCTTTCCACGGTGAATACCGAGCGCCGGGCCGGCGTCCGCGCCATTACGCTGGAGGAGGGCGATGTGCTGGAAAAGGTTTTGCTGACCTCCGGTAAGGATACCATCCTGCTGGCCACGAAGGACGGCGCCGCCATCCGCTTTAAGGAGGATGAGGTCCGCACCATGGGCCGGGAGGCCGGCGGCGTTCGCGGCATCCGGCTCCGGGAGGGCGACCGGGTGGTGGGCGCAGCCAAGGAGTTCCCCGGCTGCTATGTGCTCACCGTCACGGAGCATGGCTATGGCAAGCTCACCGACCCTGCGGAGTATACCGCCCATCACCGGGGCGGCGGCGGCATGACCGCCCATGCCCTTACGGAAAAGACCGGGGCGCTGGTGGGCGTCCGCTGCGTTACGGAGGAGGAGGATCTTCTGCTGATCAACGACGGCGGCGTGGTCATCCGCATCCCCGTGCAGGGCATCCGCATCTGCGGCAGAAGCTCTCAGGGCGTTATCATCATGCGGACGCAGCCGGGCGAACGTGTCATCAGTCTTGCGGCGGCGCCGAAAGAAGATGAAGAAACATTTGCGGAAACCGGAGAGGAAACTGTGGAAACAATGACCGCCGAAATGGACACCGAAAGCGACGATTTCGACGAAACGGAAGAAAATGCAACATCGTTCGACAATAATGACGACGATTCGCAGGAATAAGCCAAAAGCGCAAATCCACATTTATGTGGAAAACTATGTGGAAACTGTCAGTAACCTGCATAAGCAGACGGAGAAACGGGAGCAAGGCGCATGAGAAAACACGTAGAAATCTATACCGACGGCGCCTGCTCCGGCAATCCGGGGCCGGGCGGCTACGGGGTGATTCTGATGTATGGATCGCTGAAACGGGAGCTGTCCGGCGGCGAAAAGCAGACGACGAATAACCGGATGGAGCTGAGCGGCGTCATCCGCGGGCTGAGCGCCCTGCGGGAACCCTGCACGGTCGATCTGTATACCGACTCGCAGTATGTCGTCAACGCCGTCAATCAGGGCTGGGCCAAAAAGTGGCGCGCCAACGGCTGGATGCGGAATAAGCGGGAAGCGGCGCTGAATCCAGACCTCTGGGAACAGCTGCTGGCGCTCTGTGAAACGCACGACGTGACGTTTCACTGGGTCAAAGGCCACGCGGAAAACGCCTTCAATAACCGCTGCGATGAACTGGCCGTCGCCGCCGCCAGACAA
>USML01000106.1 GCA_900555855.1 uncultured Eubacteriales bacterium
GCCGCGCATTTGCCCCGGCGGGCGAAGGCAAGCTTAAAATGCGCCTGTACAGCGGCAATATACTATACGTCAAATGGGACGACTGCCTTTACGATAAGGCTTCGGACGAAATACGCGCGGCAATAGCCAAGCATTCCCCCGCGGGCGTGGTGCTGGACATGCGCGCGAACATAGGCGGCATGACCATGTACGGCGGAAAAGTGGCGGAGCTGTTCATAGACGGCGAATTTCACGGCAGTCAAAAGCGCACACGCCTGACTAAAGGCATAGAACTTGCCTCCGCAAGCCAGCTTGTTGGCATATGTTCACCCCAAACAATAGAAAAATATATCGAACAGGGACTTTGCGGGCGCGAGGAGGCGGAACAAAGCCGCACGATATGGCAAAAGCAGAAATGCGAGCATTATGTTGACACATACGGCGCGCCGAATCATAAGGCACTGTATCACGGGCCTTTGGCTGTATTGACCTCCCGCCGCACAATATCCGCCGCGGAGGACATAGTCGCCATGTTCAAAAGCAACGACCGCGCCGTACTTATAGGCGAGCCCACCTGCGGCACCACCGGCACGCCGCTGCTGCTTAGGCTTAGCATTGGCGGCATGGCAAGGATATGCTCCGTGCGCTATGCGCTGCTTGACGGGACGGAGTTCATAGGCCGCGGCATAGCGCCGCACGTTGCCGTATCCGTGCCATATGGACCGCATGACGCCGCGTTGGGCACTGCGCTTGAACATATTTCACGCTAAATCAAAAGCCTCCGCATGATATAAATGCGGAGGCTGTGCCGTAATATGGGAGGCTTACAGCACCTTTGCAAGGAAATCCTTTGTTCTGGGGTTCTGAGGATGCTGGAATATTTCTTCCGGCGTGCCGCGCTCCATTATGTTGCCGCCGTCCATGAACAGCACGCGGTCGGATATTTCGCGCGCAAAGCCCATTTCGTGCGATACTATAACGGTGGTCATGCCGCCCTTTACAAGATCGCGTATAACACTGAGCACCTCGCCCACCATTTCCGGGTCCAGCGCAGAGGTCGGCTCGTCAAAGAGCATGACCTCCGGCTCCATGCACAGCGCGCGGACAATGGCCACCCGCTGCTTCTGTCCGCCGGAAAGCTGGGCCGGATAAGCCCCGGCCCGGTCTGCCAAGCCCACCCGCTCCAGAAGCGCCATGGCCTTGGCTTTGGCCTCCGCCTCGGAGATGTGCTTGACCTTCATGGGGGCCAGCGTCAGATTTTCCAGGATCGTCTTATGGGGAAAGAGATTGAAATGCTGGAAGACCATGCCCATTTTCTGCCGGTGCAGCGGCAGATCCACCTTTTTCCCGGTGATATCCTCGCCGTCAAAGATGATGCTGCCGGAGGTGGGCGTTTCCAGCAGGTTCAGCGAGCGGAGAAAGGTGCTCTTTCCGCCGCCGGAGGGGCCGATGACCACGGCCACATCGCCCTTTTCGATGTCTACCGTAACGCCGTCCAGCGCCTTGATGGCCCCTTTATGATAATATTTCTTCAGGTCCTTTACCTGGATCAGCTCATGTCCGGTCACCGCGGCTCATCCTCCTTTCCAGCTTTCCGAAGACCTTGCTCAAGACAAAGGTCAGAATGAAATAGACTACGCCCACGATCACCAGCGGCTCAATGGGCAGCATGGTGGTGCCCTTCACCAGCAGATACTGGGTCATCAGCTCGCCCACGAAGAAGGTGGAGGCCAGCGAAGTATCCTTGACGATCATGATAAACTCATTGCCCAGCGCCGGCAGGATGTTTTTCACCGCCTGAGGCAGAACAATATACCACATGGTCTGCTTCTTATTGAAGCCCAGGCTCAGGGCGGCCTCCGTCTGACCGGGATCCACCGCCTGGATGCCGGAACGGATCACCTCAGAAACATAAGCCGCGCTGTTGCAGATCAGGGCGATGCAGATGCACAAAAGCTTCTGCTTGTTCAGCGCCGGGATCAGCATGGGCAGCCCGAAATAGAAGAAATACAGCTGCAGCAGCATTGGCGTGCCGCGGATAACCTCCACATAGATGGCCGAAAGCCACCGCAAAGGCAGGATCTTGGACATCTTCATCAGCGCCAGCGCCGCCGCAAGGATCGCGCCGAAAAACACGGTGATGGCGGAGATCAGCAGGGTGTATTTCACACCCTCAATGAGAAATTTGTCCCAATATTTCAACAGGATCGCCCAAAGCTTCTGCCAGTCGATAAATTTGAAGCCGGTGGACGCCAGAAAAAGCGGCGTCATATTCATAGGTTTCATCTCCAGTCAGCAGGGCCGGACGCCTTTTGCGGTATCCGGCCCGGGTTTATTTTTTCGTTTGGGATGCTCAGTCGAGGGTGACCTCGGTGGCGGCTGCAGACTTGCCCAGCTCCACAGCGGCCTCGTACCATTCGCCGTAGTAGCCGGCCTCATAAGCCTTGGCCAGCGCGGCGTTGACGGCCTCCAGCAGCTCGGTCTCACCCTTCTGCATGATGATGACATTGGCCTCATATTCTGCCTTCACATCAAACTTCCATGCGCAGACCATCAGATCAGGGTTGTTCTGGCAGATCATTTCGCCGTTGCCGGTGGCCACGGCCAGTGCCTCGATGTTGCCGCTCTTCAGCTCCAAAACGCCGGTGTCGATGGTGCCGATGGTGATGGGATTGGCTCCGGCCAGCTGATCCTGCACCAGCTGCATCTGCAAAGAGGAGACCTGCGCGCCCACATCCTTGCCGGCAAAATCCTCCGCCTTGGTATAGGTCTCGGCGTCGTCCTTGCGGATCAGCAGAACCTGCTCGGTCTCGTTTTCGCCGGCATAGTAATAATCAGACATCTCATAGTTCTCTGCGCGATCCTCTGTCCAGCTGAAGCCGGAGATAGCCATGGGCACGGAGCCGGTATAAACGGCGGTCTGGCAGGCATCAAAGTTCATGGCCTGGATCTCCAGGCTGACGCCCAGCTCCTGGGCAATGAAGTTGGCCAGAGACACATCAAAGCCCACATACTGCTCCTGGCCCTCCTTGGAGGAGTCTACAAACTCCATGGGGGTGAAGTCGGGAGAGAGGGCCACGGTCAGGACGCCGTCGGCCTTGATCTGCTCCAGCGCGTTGGCGGGCGTCTTAGGCGCTTCCGCCTGCTGGCCGCTCTGGTTTGCTTCGCCGTTGTTCTGGCTGTCCTCGCTGTTGTTCTTGGCTGCTCCGTTCTCCTGGTTGCCGCAGGCACAGAGCAGAGTCATCATCATGACCGCCATCAGAAGGGCGATGATCTTCGTTGTTTTTTTCATAAGAAGGTTCCTCGTTTCTTTCGTTTTGTGATGGGATAATTATACGAACTTTTGGATTTATATGCAATACGCAGCCTTCACGAACCTTCCAAAAAATCATAGGATGCTTTTGTATGCTCTGCACAAAAGCTGGCGTTGCGCTTCCGGATCCCCGCCGTTTCCGCAGGATCTGCCCGCGTTTTTTGCCGCATAAGGCGTTTGGTCTTATGCATATTCTTCGGCTCCGCCATCCGGGATTTTTCCACAAAGGAAGTGCCGGGAAGCTGGCGGCGACCAGCTCCCCGGCGGAAGAAAGTAGTGAAACAGTGACTTCTGAAGAAATTCGCGCGTCCTTGCGGCATTTTTCCGCCCGGACAGCAGCTTAGAATAATTATACGCAAAAAAAGAAATCCATGCAATGCACCGTTTCCATAAAATCACAGTGCGCCGCATGGATTTTTTTAGTATATCCGTTATGCCGCTGCCCCTGCGCTCAGGGCTGCCCGGCAAAATGATATGCCAGCAGCAGATCCACCACCCGGCCATAGCTGCGAACGCCCTCCGGCTGGCCGGTGGATTTGATATAGGCATTGTTGATGGCGCTGCCCGCCTGCTGCAGCGGCCCCGTAAAGCGCGCCAGACTGGCGTTCAGAACCCGGATATCCTGCTTTGCCGCGCTGCACAGCGCCTGGGACCGGGCCCGGGCGGCCTCCGGATCCTGACCGTACAGCGCATTGCTGGCATAGATATAGGCGTTGAACCATGCGGAATACTGCAGGCGCAGATCCTGGCTGTCCTGCAGCGCCAGCCACGCCGCAAAATTGCACTCCGCCTCCGGGCCGATCCCCAGCGCATGGGCCCGCTCATGGGCGATATTGAAGGGGATATGGGTCTCCACCACATCCGAGCTGACGATGCTCTCTCCCGTCCAGGGGAAATAATAGCCCGCCAGATCCACCAGCGACATGATCCGTCCGCCCAGCAGGCTCCGCTTGACCAGCCCGGGCCGCGGCGCGTCGAAGACCGGCTCCGCCGCTGCCAGCGTCTCATACTCCGCGCTCACCAGCCGGGAAAGGGGCCGGAACGCGCCAAAATCACATTCGCCGTCTTCCTTCCGCGGCACCTGCTCTGCCAGACGGTTCACCTGCTCCACCGCATAATCGCAGTATCCCTCCAGCTGCGCCTGGGTATATTGCTCCACCGTCAATCCCATGCGCTGGGCCAGCGGCGGTGCGGAATGCTGCACCATAAACAGCGCCATGAATAAAAATACTGCCAGCGCCGCAAAAAAGATCACCCTGCAAAGCCCCCGGCCCAGCGCCGCCCACTGCTTTTTCCACAGGCCGCGGATCAGCCGGTAAAGCACCAGCCCCAGCGCCAGCCCGATGAGCCACTCATTGATGGGGACGGGCAAAACGCCGGTGATCCGGGAAATGCAGGCGGCCGTGTGCTGGGCCAGCCCGCGGAGAAGCGCGCCCGCCGCCGGGCTCTGATGGGAGATCAGCCAGATCCCCGCCGTGACGGCGCAAAGGAGCGCCGCCCACAAAAGCCACAAAAACCAGCGCACCGGCGGCCGCGTCCCACGATACCGGCGATAGCCCCGGGTCACCCGGGCGTCCTGCTTGCGAAGCCGAGCCATTCCCCGCTTCAGCGCTGCGCTCCAGTCCTGCTTCATATCCTTTCCTCCTCCAGCGCCATGGCCCGCTGCTGCTTGGAGCGGGAGCAGACCGCAAGGCCGAAGCGCCGCCGGTATTCCTCCGCCAGCGCAGAAAGGGCCTGCTCCGTGCCGCTGCAAAGCTCCAGCTCCGCCTCGGTAAAGGGAACACTGTGCTCGCCCCGGAAAAGCCAGCCCTCATCCCATGAAAGGAAAAAGGTCAGCTCCTCTGTCTGCCGCTTCTGGACCTGCCGGACAAAGGACGCGCCGCAAATGGGAGAAAACCGCTCCGCCCGCAGCGCCGTCCGGCAGGCAATTACATTCAT
>USML01000107.1 GCA_900555855.1 uncultured Eubacteriales bacterium
GCTTCTGGGGCCTGGGCCTGGGGCAGAGCCGGCAGAAGCATCTTTACCTGCCAGAGCCGGCCAACGACTTCATCTTCTCCGTCTGGTGCGAGGAGATGGGCTTTGTGGGGGCGTTTATCCTGATCGTACTCTATGCGCTGCTGATCTGGCGGGGCTTCACCATTGCGCTGCACGCCTCGGATAAGTTCGGGACGCTGCTGGCGGCGGGCATCACCACCCAGATCGCGGTGCAGACGATATTGAATATGTGCGTGGTCAGCGGGCTTCTGCCCATCACCGGCGCGTCGCTGCCCTTTTTCAGCTTCGGCGGGACGGCGCTTCTGATCCAGCTGGCGGAGGTGGGCATCCTGCTGAACATCTCCCGGGATCTGCCGGCAGACGCCTGATCGCGCAGGAGGAGAGGCTTATGAAGATCGTATTTGCCGGCGGCGGCACGGCGGGCCATGTGAACCCGGCGCTGGCCGTTGCCAATTATATCAGCGCAAAGGAGGAGAGCCAGGTCTGGCTCTCCGGCAATCGGGGCGGCATCGAGGAAAAGCTGGCAAAAAAGGCCGGCTATCCCATCTACACCTTTCCCCTGAAGGGCCTGGCCCGGGGGAAAAGCTTTGCCGCCCTGCGGCAGGATGTGGAGGCCCTGCGGGATATGGAGCAGGCCACCCGGCAATGCAAAAAGATCCTGCGGGAGCTGCAGCCGGATGTGGTCATGGGCACCGGCGGCTACGCCAGCTTCCCCATGGTCCGGGCGGCGGCCCAGCTGGGGCTGAAGTGCGCCGTTCTGGAGGTGAACGCCACCCCCGGCGTTGCCACCCGTCAGCTGGCAAAAAAGGTGGACTGCGCCATGATCGCCTATGCGGAGACGGCGGAGCTGCTGCCCGGGGCCAAGCATGTGGTGCTCACCGGCTCCCCCGTGCGGGACGAGATCGTCCACTGCCGGGAGCAGGACTATCCAAAGCTGTTTGACAATGATCTGCCAACGCTGGTTTGCTTCTGGGGCAGCGTGGGCGCAGAATATATGAATCAGAAGATGGTGCAGGTGGCGCTGCTGGTGACGGAGCGGCGGCAATTCAATCTGCTGCAGGTCAGCGGCGCCTCGCACTATGGCTGGATGAAGGAGGCGCTCACCCGGGAGGGCGTGCCCGCCGACGCGGGCAACTTCCGCCTGACGGACTATCTTTATGATATGGACCGGGTCATGGCAAAGGCCGATCTGATCCTCTGCCGGGCCGGCGGCACGCTGGCGGAGCTCTGCGCGGCCGGGACGCCGGCCATCGTGGTGCCCTCCCCCTATGTGGCGGAGAACCATCAGGAGAAAAACGCCCGGATCCTGGAGCAGGCCGGGGCCGTCAAGGTCATCACGGAGAAGGAGGCCACGCCGGAGCTGCTTTACGACGAGGCGTGGAAGCTGCTTTCCTCTCCGGAGACGCTGAAGGCCATGGGCCAGTGCGCCCGGCGCAAGGCGCAGCCGGATGTGCTGGAGCGGATCTATCAGACGCTGAAGAGCCTGTGACATCTGCCGGCCAAAGCGCATAGCATGGGCTGTGATCGAATCGGAGAGGAGTCCTGGTATGCAGTATTATCTGGTAGAGGGAGGCAAGCCTCTGCATGGGAGCATCCCCATCAGCGGCGCGAAAAACAGCGTTTTGCCCATCCTGGCCGCCACCTTGCTCACCGGCGGCAGGACGATCTTACATAACTGTCCGGATCTGCGGGATGTGCGGTCCGCATTGGAAATTCTGGAGCATCTTGGCTGCCGCACCCGGCGGCAGGGCAGCGATATCCTGGTGGATTCCTCCGGCGCCAGCCGGTGGGATGTGCCCCATGCACTGATGCGGGAGATGCGGTCGTCCGTGATCTTTCTGGGGCCGATTCTGGCCCGCTTCGGCAAGGCCCGCCTGAGCCTGCCCGGCGGCTGCGAGATCGGCCAGCGGCCCATCGACCTGCATCTGGCTGCGCTGCGCCGGCTGGGGGCGGAGATCCGGGAGGAGGGCGGCGACATCCTCTGCCGGGCGGGAGACCTGCGGGGCAGAGAGATCATCCTGAGCTTTCCCAGCGTAGGCGCAACGGAAAACGCCATGCTCACCGCCTGTGCCTGCTCCGGCGTCACCCGGATCATCAACGCCGCCCGGGAGCCGGAGATCGCCGATCTGCAGGCCTTCCTGCAGAAGGCGGGGGCAGACATCGGCGGCAGCGGCGAAAGCGTCA
Source organism: uncultured Eubacteriales bacterium (assembly GCA_900555855.1). Taxonomy (GTDB): domain Bacteria; phylum Bacillota; class Clostridia; order Oscillospirales; family Butyricicoccaceae; genus UBA4644. Next base: position 2,203 of record USML01000107.1, read on the forward strand.
TCACCGTCTCCGGCGGAATGCCCCGGCGGGATGTGGAGCATACGATCCTGCCGGACCGGATCGAGACGGCCACCTATCTCTGCGCGGCGGCAGCCTGCGGCGGAGAGGTGACGCTGACAGAAACCCAGCCGGAGCAGGTGGGGACGGTCCTGCAATGCCTCAGCGAGGCCGGCTGCACCGTGCGGACGGCGGGGCGCAGCATTACGCTGCTGGCGCCGGAGCGTCTGGGCCACATCGCCCAGGTGCGCACCATGCCCTATCCCGGCTTTCCCACCGACGCCCAGGCTCCGCTGATGGCGGCGGCCTGCACAGGGCAGGGGGCATCGGTGTTTCTGGAGACGATTTTTGAAAATCGCTACCGTCATGTGTCGGAGCTGGCGCGGATGGGGGCGGATATTCGGGTCAGCGGCCGGACGGCGCTGGTCAACGGCGCGGCTCTCCATGGCGCGTCTGTCCGCTGTACGGATCTGCGGGGCGGCGCGGCGCTGGTGATCGCGGCATTGGCCGCCCGGGGCGAGAGCCGCATCGAGGACATCACCCATATCGACCGGGGCTATGAGCATCTGGCGGAAAAGCTCACCGCTCTGGGCGGCAGCATCCGCCGGCTGGAGGAGCCGGACTAAGCAAAACGGAAGTCCAAAGGAGCAGTTTTCCATGGCAAAGCAGAAAAAACCATCGTCCAAAAGCAGAAAACGCCGCAGAAGGCGGGGCGGGACGCCGGCGCTGCTGGTGCTGCTGTGCGTCCTCATCGGGACCGCCGCAGTGATCACGGCCATGACCATCTTCTTCAAGATCGGGCAGGTGCGGCTCACCGGCGACACCCGCTACAGCCAGCAGACCGTGGCGGAGGCCTCCGGGCTGGAGCTGGGGGCAAATCTGATCCTGTTTGACAAAAATACCGTTCTGCGCCGCATCCGGGAGGCCTGCCCCTATCTGGACACCATCCAGGTCCGCCGCCGCCTGCCGGATACGGTGGAGGTCATCGTGACGGAGTGCGTCCCGGTGGCGGCCGTGCGCAGCGAGGGAAGCTTTTGGCTCATGGACCGGGAGGGAAAGCTGCTGGAAAAGGTTTCCTCCGCTGAAACGCAGGAGCTGCCGCAGGTGACGGGGCTGACGCTGGTGAAGCCCAGAGCGGGCGATTTCGCGGAAATTTCTGAAGAAGATGCGAAAAAACCCATGATTTTGTTATTGAATACTGCGGAGGATGATGGTATACTGCAAGATATAGGGGAAATGGATCTTTCCGAGCAGTATAATATCCGTTTCACCTATCTGGGCCGCTTTACCGTGAAGCTGGGCTCCACGGAGGAGCTGGCAAAAAAGCTGCGGTTTCTGCATGCCATCGTGGAGGAAAAGCTGGAGCCGAATGTTTCCGGCGTCATCGACCTTTCCGATCCGCAGAAGGCGCGCTTTGTCCCGAAAAATAATTGAAGTTGAAATATTGGAGGATCTACCATGGGTTTTGCGTTTGAATATGGTTCCGATACCAGCGTGGCCATCCGCGTCGTAGGCGTGGGCGGCGGCGGCGGAAACGCTGTCAACCGGATGATCACCGGCGGCGTCCGGGGGATCGATTTTATTGCCATCAATACGGACAAGCAGGTGCTCAATTATTCTGCGGCCACCATGAAGTTGCAGATCGGCGAAAAGCTCACCCATGGTCTCGGCGCCGGCGGAAAGCCCGAGGTGGGCTGTAAGGCCGCGCAGGAGAGCGAGGACGAGATCCGCAAGATGCTGGAGGGCGCCAATATGGTGTTTATCACCGCCGGTATGGGCGGCGGCACCGGCACCGGCGCGGCCCCCGTCGTGGCCAAGCTGGCCAAGGAAATGGGCATTCTTACCGTGGGCGTGGTGACGCGTCCCTTCAAGTTCGAGGGCAAGATCCGCGTGGAACACGCCAACGCCGGCATCACCGAGCTGAAGGAGCAGGTGGATGCGCTGGTGGTCATCCCCAACGAGCGGCTCAAGCTGGTCTCCGAGCAGAAGATCACCTTCCAAAACGCCTTTGAGGTGGCGGATAATGTGCTGCGTCAGGCCGTGCAGAGCATTTCCGAGCTGATGACCGTCCCCGGCCTGATCAATCTGGACTTTAACGATGTGGCCACCATCATGCGCAACGCCGGCTTTGCTCACATGGGCGTGGGCCGCGCCTCCGGCAAGGAGAAGGCCGTCGACGCCGCGAAAATGGCCATCGAAAGCCCCCTGCTGGAGACCTCCATTGCCGGCGCCCACGGCGTTTTGCTGAACATCACCGGCTCGCCGGACATGGGTCTGGAGGAGGTGGAGCAGGCTGCCGCCATGGTGCAGGAGGCCGCCCATCCCGACGCCCATATCATCTTCGGCGCTGCCATCGACGAGTCGCTGGACGACGAGATCCGCATCACTGTGGTGGCCACCGGTTTCGACCAGCAGCCCCCCACGGCCACGGAGGCCGCGCCGGTGATCTCCGGCGAAAAGAAGGCGGAGGAGGCTGCCGAGGCTTCCGATGCCCAGCCCCCCAAGAGCGAGGCTGCCAAGGACAGCGGCGCAGACATCCCCAGCTTTATGCGGACGGACACCTGGAAGGCCCCTGCCGGCTCCTCCCGGGCTTCTGCGGAGGACGCTCAGCCCCAGAACAGCCGGAAAAAGGAGCGGGACGCCTTTGACGACATCCTGAATATGTTCCGCGGCAAAAACAACTGAACTCAGACAAAATGCCCCCGGCCGGAGGCTCCGGCCGGGGCTATTTTTTGGAAAAATTATTGTCGTTTTTTACAAAAAAGCAAAAAATACTTGCAATCTCATAAGAACTGTAGTAGAATGGATACCAAATAAAAGCTGTTTGCGGATAGATTATTGCCACCAAAAAAGGAAAAAGAAAAGGCCATGGCCTTTTCTGCGTCCACACCTTGCGGAGGGACGCAGAAAATATCTGATGTGACCGGCGCTGCCGATGACATAAAAAATAAACTGATAAAGGAGAAAAAAGCATGAAACTGAAAAGCAAAAAAAGCGCGCTGCTGTTGAGCTTTACCTCGCTGCT
>USML01000108.1 GCA_900555855.1 uncultured Eubacteriales bacterium
AAAGCATGGGTCGTTTCCTCCTTTCCTGTGATCGCAGGCTCATTGTATCACCGGGAAATCAAGAAAAAAGGCGAAAACAAGAAGGAAACTGGAAAATATTCTTAAAATTTGAAAAAAGAGGGGCAAATGCCCCTCTTGAGACTGTCGAAAAACCGCTTCGCTGGGTTTTATTCCCCGCAAAACTCGTTTTGCGGGGAATAAGCCCGCAGATCACTTTTCCAGGCCCATCTCCCGCCGCACCTCTGCAAAGCAGCGGACGGCAAAGTCCAGATCCTCCTTCGTGTGGCCGGCGGAGATCTGGGTGCGGATCCGGTCCTTGCCCCGGGGCACCACGGGATAGCAGAAGCCCACCACATAGACGCCCTTTTCCAGCATCCGCCGGGCGAATTCGTTGGCGATGCGGGGGTCGTAAAGCATGACGGGGACGATGGGATGCTCGCCGGGCAGCAGGTCAAAGCCCAGCTTTTCCATCTCCGCCCGGAAGTAGCGGGCGTTTTCATGGACCTTGTCCCGCAGGGCGGTGGAGCCCTCCAGAAGGTCGATGGTGCGGATGGTGGCGGCGCAGATGGCGGGCGCCAGCGTGTTGGAAAACAGATAGGGGCGGGAGCGCTGCCGCAGCAGCTCCACGATGGGCCGGCGGGCCGCGGTATAGCCGCCGGAGGCGCCGCCCATGGCCTTGCCGAAGGTGCCGGTGATGATGTCTACCCGGCCCAGAACGCCGCAGTATTCACAGGCGCCCCGGCCGTGTTCTCCCATGAAGCCAACGGCGTGGCTGTCGTCCACCATGGTCAGGGCGTCGAACTCGTCGGCCAGGTCGCAGATGGACTTCAGGTCGGCGATATAGCCGTCCATGGAGAAGACGCCGTCGGTGGCGATCAGGATCTTTTTGCAGCCGGAGGCCCGGGCGTCGGCAAGCTGGGCCCGCAGGTCGGCCATATCGTTGTTTTTATAGCGGTAGCGCTTTGCCTTGCAGAGACGCACGCCGTCGATGATGGAGGCGTGGTTCAGCTCGTCGGAGATCACGGCGTCCTCCGGGCCCAGCAGCGTCTCAAACAGGCCGCCGTTGGCGTCGAAGCAGGAGGAATAGAGGATGGCGTCGTCCGTGCCGGCGAAGGCGGCGATCCGCCGCTCCAGCTCCTTGTGGATCTGCTGGGTGCCGCAGATAAAGCGGACGGAGGACAGGCCGAAGCCCCAGCGGTCATAGCTCTCCTTTGCCGCCTGGATCAGATGGGGGTCGTTGGAGAGTCCCAGATAATTGTTGGCGCAGAGATTGACCACGCCGCGCTTTTCGGTGGTGTCGATGCGGGAGCGCTGGGGGGTGGTGATGATCCGCTCCTCCCGCCAGGTGCCGGCGGCACGGATGGCCTCCAGCTCGGCCTCAAAGGCCCGCAGGGCAGATTTCATAAAAAGCTCCTCCTTCTGTTGTTTATTTCGTCCAGTCCAGAATGACCTTGCCGCTGCGGCCGCTGTTCATGGCGGCAAAGCCCTGTTCAAACTCCGTGTAATGGAAGCGGTGGGTGATGACGGGGGTCAGATCCAGACCGCCCTGGACCATATAGCTCATCTGGTGCCAGTTGTCCATCTTGCGGCCGTAGATGCCCTGCAGGGTGAGGCCCTTGCCGATGATCAGGTTCATATCCAGCGAGACGGGAGTGTTGCTGATGCCCAGCAGGGAGACCTTGCCGCCGTTGCGCATGACGGAGAGCAGCTGCTTCAGCGCTTCGCCGCTGCCGGACATCTCCAGGCCCACATCAAAGCCCTCCGTCAGGCCCTGCTGGTGCATGACCTGGGTCAGGTCCTCCCGGCCGGTGTTGACGGCGGCGTCCACGCCCATTTTTTTTGCCAGCTCCAGCCGGTAATCGTTGCGGTCGGTGATGATGACCCGCCGCGCGCCGGCATATTTGCAGATGCCCGCGGCAATGATACCGATGGGGCCTGCGCCGGTGATCAGCACATCCTCGCCCACCAGATCCCACATGAGGGCCGTGTGGGTGGCGTTGCCGAAGGCGTCGAAGAAGGCCACCACATCCTCCGGCAGGCTCTCGTCGATGAGGATCACATTGGTCTCGGGGATGCAGACATATTCCGCGAAGGCGCCGTCCCGGTCCACGCCCACGCTGGTGGTGTTGCGGCACCACTGGATGTTGCCCGTGTGGCAGTTGCGGCAGTGGTGGCAGGTGATATGGCCCTCGCCGGAGACCCGCTGGCCCACCTTCAGACCGGTGACGCCGGCGCCCAGCGCCGCGATCTCGCCCACATATTCGTGGCCGATGGTCATGGGCGGGTGGGTAATATGCTCCCGGGCCCAGGGATCCCAGTTGTAAATGTGCACATCCGTGCCGCAGATGGCGGTCTTGTGGATCTTGATCAGCACCTCGCCGGGGCCGGGAACAGGGACGGGGACCTTCCGCAGCTCCAGGCCGGGGCCGGCGGCGGGCTTGACGATGGCATCCATCATGCGCTCCATGTTCGTTTTCCTCCTGCATACAAAAATTTGGCGTTTTTGCAAATGTGTATCTGTTATAAGGACAGTTTATGCGAAAAAGCGGAAAATGTCAATCAATAATTGAAATTTGTCCGTGGGCAATCCGCGTCTCGCGGACAGTTTTCCGCGATGGCGGTTCCGGGTCCCCGCGGGGCTTGCCTCCCGGCAAAGTGGCGCGGAGCGGGCAAGCGCCCACCGCCCCTTGCCTCCCCTGTGTAAGGGGAGGTGGCGAACGAATGTGAGCCGGAGGGGTTGTAGGTACGGTGCAGGAGAAGGTTGCCTGGTACCGGTTGCCCGTTCCTATCCGACACTTACAACCCCTCAGTCAAACCCTTTGGGTTTGCCAGCTCCCCTTACACAGGGGAGCCAAGGGGCTGGGATATCCCCTTACACAGGGGAGGCAAGGCGCGGAACTTGCGCGGCGCGGTGCCGCCCGGCGCTTCCGCAGAAACGCCCGCAATCAGGGGGCTTGCCAGAGGAGCGCCGCTGTGCTATGATAAGCAAAGATGCCGCCGGTGCGGCAGGGAAAGGAGCGGCTTTTGGTATGGACGAAAAACAGAGGATCCCGCTGACGCTGGAGGACGGCTCGGTGCTTTTGTGCGAGGCGGTGGGCGTGTTTTCCTACGGAGGAAGGGACTATGTGGCGCTGATCCCGCCGGATCGGGGCGGCGCGGCGGAGATCTTCCGCTATGAGACCCGCGGAGAGACCTATGACATCCGCTCCATCGACGACGACCGGGAATATGACCGGGCCGCCGCGGAATATGAGCGGCTGATGGACCGGCCGGTCTGAGCCGGCACAACACCAAAAACGGAGGACAGAGGCTATGGCATGGATCGCTTTGCGCTATCGGGGCGAGGAATATACGGCGAAGCAGCTCATCGACATTTCCCGGCGCTTTCTGGAGGGCAGCGGCTGCGCCTTTCAGGGCTATGAGATCTACGACGACTGCGACCTGCTGATGATCACCGGCACGGACGCGGCCGGCACGGAGAGCAGCTTTGAGCTTTCGCTGGACGAGCTGGGGGAGTATCTTGGGTAAGGCGCCTTGGCGCGCTCCCCGCAATTTTGCGCGATTTTGTGCGATTTTTGGGGCATTTTTCCCGGTTTTTTCCGGAAATGCCCTTGCAAAGTACAAAACGGTATGGTATAATTGCGCCGTAAGTTAGGATGTTGGAAAGAAAGAGTGGGCTTCGGTCCACTCTTCTTTATTGAGATTTTGCGCTTGAGAAAGGCGGAAGCATGACACAGAAGGAAGCCGTGCGCCGGGTGACGCAGCTGGTTTTGCCCCTTTGCGGGGAAGCCGGCCTCTCCCTTTGGGATGTGACATTTGAAAAGGAGGGCCGGCAGCATGTGCTGACGGTCTATATTGATAAGGAGCCGGCGGTGGACATCGGCGACTGCGAGCGCATCTCCCGGGCGCTGGATCCGCTTTTGGACGCGCCGGAGTTTGACAGCCTGCCGCCCTATATGCTGACGGTGTCCTCCGCCGGGCTGGAGCGGCCGCTGAACCGGGAGGAGCATCTGCGCTGGGCCCTGGGCAAGGAGATCGTTTTGCGGTTTTACCGCCCGATGAACGGCGCGCGGGAGCTGACGGGGACGCTGCGCTCCTTCAACGAGCAGGAGCTGCTGCTCCAGACGGAGGCAGGGGAGACCGCCGTTCCCCGGGCCGCCGTGGCCCAGGCGCGGCTTTCTTTCACCTTTTGAGCATAGGATAATAAAAAATAAATTGAAATAGCTTCGCCGCGGCTTGCGGCGGAAAGAGAGGAAGGAACCATGGCAAGCGAAATGATCAAGGCCCTGGAGGACCTGGAAAAGGAAAAGGGCATCCGCAAGGACTATATGCTGGACAGGATCAGCCAGGCGCTGGTGGCGGCCTATAAGGCCCTTTACAAGCGCGACCCCCAGGGCGCGGCGCTGGACAATGTCTTCGTCCACATTGACGAGGAGACCGGCGAGATCCAGATGCACGCCGTCAAGACGGTGGTGGAGGAGGTCGTGAACCCTGCCGCCGAGATGACGGTGGAGGAGGCCCGGAAATATGCGCCCGACCCCCAGCTGGGCGATGAGATCCGGCTGGATGTGAAGCCCCGGGATTTTGGCCGCATCGCCACCTCCACGGCAAAGCAGGTGATCATCCAGGGCATCCGGGAGGCGGAGCGTGGCCTGATCGCCGACGAATACGCCTCCAAGGAGCATGAGCTTCTGACCGGCGTCGTGACCCGGGTGGATCCCCGCTACGGCAGCGTGATCCTGGAGCTGGGCGGCCAGCGCCAGCACACCGAGGCCACCCTTTCCGCGCAGGAGCAGGTCGCCGGAGAGACCCTGAAGGAGGGCGACCATGTGCGGGTCTATGTGGTGGAGGTCCGCCGGGGCGGCAAGGGCCCCCAGATCGTCCTCTCCCGGACCCATCCCGGCCTGGTGAAGCGGCTGTTTGAGCTGGAGGTGCCGGAGATCGCCGAGGGCATCGTCACCATCCAGTCCATGGCCCGGGAGGCGGGCAGCCGCACCAAGATCGCCGTCAGCTCCACCGATGAAAATGTGGATCCCATC
>USML01000109.1 GCA_900555855.1 uncultured Eubacteriales bacterium
CCCGCCGGTAAAGGCGCCCAGAAGCCCGCTCTCCGCCACAGCCTTTTTCACGCCCTCCGCCATGGTATAGCCAAAGCCCAAAAGCGGCACGGTGGCGCCGCAGCCCGCAAACTCCGCCACCGGCTTCCAGAGTCCAAGGCCCCCCAGCACCACGCCCAGCACCACATAGGCGCTGAGGATCCGGGCGGGGGTCAGGCGGGTGCGGTCGATGAGCACCTGGCTCAGGGCGCAGATGGCCCCGCCCACCAGAAAAGCCTTCAGCAGCATCATGCCATCGCCTCCAATCGGATCAGATGACAGATCCCCGGGATGCTCTCTCCCTGATTTGCAGAGACCGGGCTCATCAGCGCCCCCGTCCCGCAGAAGAGGATCCGCCCTTTTTCGCCCCGGGCCAGCTCCGGCAGCAGCCGGCAGCAAAGCACCGCCGCAGAGCAGCCGCAGCCGGAGGCGCCCGCATGGGCGTCCTGGGTCTCGTCATAAAGCAGCGTGCCGCAGTCCTGATACCGGTCTCCCAGCTCCACGCCGTCCTGCCGGAACAGCTGCCGGACCAGCGCCTCGCCCACCGACGCCAGATCGCCGGTATAGATCCCATCAAAGTCCTCCGGCCGCTGGCCGCTGTCCTGAAAGAAGGTGCGCAGGGTCTCATAGGCGCTCTGGGCCATGGCGGCCCCCATGTTGGCGCTGTCAGTAACGCCGGGGTCATAGATCCGGCCCACGGTGGCGGCGGTGATCCCGATGCGCTTTTTCTCCCCGCAAAGCACCACCGCGCCGCAGGCGGTGGCCGTCCATTGGGCGCAGGGCGGCCGCTGGCCCCCGTATTCCAGCGGATAACGGTATTGCCGCTCTGCGGAGCAGAAGTGGGACGATGCCAGGCAGAGCGCCCGCCCGCCGAAGCCGCCGGAAAGCAGGGCGCTGCCCAGCAGCAGGCTCTCCGCCATGGTGGAGCAGGCTCCGTAAAGCCCCAGATAAGGGACGCCCAGCTCCCGCATGGCAAAGCTGGTGGAAATACACTGATTCAGGAGATCGCCCCCCAGGGCAAAGCTCAGATCCGCAGGGGAAAGCTCCGCCTTGTTCAGGGCGTGGGCACAGGCGGTCTCCACCATCTTCCGCTCGCCCTGCTCCCAGGTCCTGCAGCCAAAGCGGTTTTCCTTTGCCGTATAGTCAAACAGCGGGCCAAGCGGCCCCTGCCCCTCCTTGGTGCCGCCGGCGGCGGCGCAGCTCTCCACCCAGACCGGCGGATCAAAAAACAGCGTGTCGCCCCGCCGCTTCATGCCGCACCTCCCGCCAGCCAGAGGATCAGCCCATAGATCACGCTGGCGCTGATGCCGAGGGTCAGCACCGGCCCGGCGATGGAAAACATCTTGACGCAGCTGCCCAAAACGAAGCCCTCCGTCTTAAACTCCAGAGCGGGGGCGGCGATAGCGTTGGCAAAGCCGGTGATAGGGACCAGCGTTCCGGCCCCGGCGAAGCGGGCCAGCTTTTCAAACAGCCGCAGCGCCGTCAGCAAAACCCCCAGCAGGATCAGCGAGCAGGAGACCGCCGTCCCGGCGCTCTGCCCGTCCAGCCCCGCGCCCTCATAGAGCATCCGCAGCCCCTGCCCCAGTGCGCAGATGGCCCCGCCCACCAGAAAGGCGGCGGGAACGGTCTTATAGGAGGGGGAGGGAGGCGAGGCCTGCCGGTAAAGGTCGGCATATTCCTTCCGATTCAGTTTCATGATGATTCACCTCCGCTTTAGTTTTGCATAAAACGGCGTGAATATGCGAGAATTTGCCGCGCGGCGGTCAATGCAGCCGGAAGGTCAGCACGAAGCTGCCGTCGCCCACGGCGGAGACCTCCGCCCGGGAAAACGCCCGGGGCACCAGCAGCGCATCGCCCTGCTGCCGGGAGATCAGGCTGTCGCCGCAAGCATAAAACCGGCCGGGCCGCAGGGAGGAAAGATAGCCCTCCAGCGTCAGGCGGTTTTTCATGATCAGCTCCGCATGGGGCTGGCCCACATAGCGCAGATGCCAGGGCTCCCAGGGGATGCCCGTCTCCCCTTCCCCATAATAGGGATAGCGGAGGATAAAGCCCTGCTGCCAGCACCAGCGGTTCAGCCACTGGCCCGTTTCGCAGCGGATCAGGCTCTTGCCCGCATAGCCGGAGAGGTAAACATCCAGCGCAAGGCCGGTCTGGTGCTCGCTCTCGCCGGCAGCCGCGGCATAGCGGCCCTGGCTTTCCGCCAGCGACGCCTGCTTTTCCGCCGTGCGGAAGGCGCTGGAAATATAGAGCTTCGTGCCGAAGCGCTCCTTTGCCTCCTTTGCCAGCGCGGCATAGGCCGCGCCGGTCTCCGCCGTCATGCGCAGGCCGCTGTCCCGGTATTCCTCCACCGGGGCCGCATAGCCCTCCGGCAGGGGATGCCCCTCCCGCACCAGCAGCAGCGTATCCTGCCGCACCGTCCGCGGGTCGGCCAGCAGCTCCTCCAGCGTCATGGCGGCGGCGTCTGCCGCCGTCTCGGTCCAGTCCAGCGATTCCTGCCCGGCGATGATCCTGTCCAGCAGCACAAAGCGCACCCCGGCGCACTGGGGCGCCAGCGCCAGCAAAAACAGCCCTGCCGCCAGCAAAAGCAGCGTGATCCCGGTAAAGACCGCGGAGCGTTTCCATCGTTTCATCCGATCTCCTCCTTTGTCCCGTTCAGCATAGCAGGGATCTCTTACGAACGGCCGGAGAAAGCCCTTAAGCTTTGTTTAAGATGGCCCGCACGCCCTGCCCGGACGGGGCATAGGATGGAGCAGATCGCGCAAAGGGGGGAGACCATGGCCGTGACGCTGCCGCCCATCGGCGTGAGTCTCCACGGGGATCCGGACACCCAGTCTCTGATGACCGGCGCGGTGGCGGCGGGAAATCTGTTTACGCTGGCCGTCCTGCGGGGCAAGGCCGCCCTGAAAAAGGATCCCTCCCTGGAGGGAAACACGCCGCCGGTGCTGGATGTTCTGCCCCGGCTGGGCGCGGTGATCTTCGTGATCACCTCTTTTTATTTTCTGGGCCTGGCCTGGAACAGCGCCGCCAAAAACGGCGCGCAGACGCAGGCTTCCGGCGCAGACGCCGACCTGAAGCTGATCCTGCTGGCCAACCTGCTGGGCACGGCCGCCGTTTTGATGCGGACCCGGGTGATCTTCCGGTCGCCGCCCCTCTCCGCCCTGACCGTGGAAGCGCTGGAGGCCTGAGCCGCCCTTCCGCATACAGCAGAAGCCCCCGCCGGACGCCGTCCGGACGGGGGCTTTGCACAGAGTATGGAGAAAAATAGAAAGAAAAGCGAGGCTCGCAAATGAGAAGTGCGCTTACTGCGCGCTCGTATTCTGCTGCAGGGTCACATCGGCGGAGACCAGCTTGCCCTCCCGCTCCACATTGACCTCCACGGTATCGCCGGGCTGCTTGCCCGCCAGATAGTCGGTCACATCGGAGCTTTGGGAGACCATGACCTCATCCACGCTGATGATCCGGTCGCCCACCTGCAGACCCGCATCCTTGGCCTCCTGCGAGGAGACGCCGGAAATATAGACGCCTGCGGTCATGTTATACTGCGCCGCCTGCTGCGCGGTGATCTGCTGAACGCTGATGCCCAGAATGGCCTTGTTGGTGGTGGGCTTCACGCCGCTCTGCTGGTCCTCGCTGCCCTCCGGGGCCTCATAGGTGCCGTTGGCAATGAGCTGGGAGGCGATCTCCATGGCGGTGTTGCTGGGGATGGCAAAGCCCAGGCCCTCGGAATCGTTGTCCGAGCTCTTGGCGGAGACGATGCCGATAAGCTGGCCCTGATCGTTGAACAGGGCGCCGCCGGAATTGCCCGGGGAGACGGCCGCCGTCATCTGGATCACATGAAGGGTGATGGTGCTGTAGGAGGTGCCGCCGCCGAAGCCGCCGTAGAACATATCATACAGGCTGCCCCGGTTGGTCTGGCCGCTCTGGCTGCTGTTTTCCACCTGGACGGAGATGGTCCGGTCCAGCGCGGAGACGATGCCGTCAGAGATGGAGCCGGAGAAGCGTCCCTCCGGGTTGCCCACGGCGTAGCACGCCGCGCCCTGCTTCACCTGGCTGCTGTCTGCCACCTCAGCGGCCTTCAGGCCGGTGGCCTCGATCTTGACCACGGCGATATCGCCGTTAACATAGCTGCCCACCACGGTTGCGGGATAGGTGGTGCCGTTCCGCAGCTCCACGGTGATCTTGGAGGCGCCGCTGATCACATGGGCGGCGGTGAGGATATAGCCGTCCTCCGAGATGACCACGCCGGAGCCTGCGCCGGAGGCCACATAGCTGCCGAACCAGTAGTTGCTCTTGGTCATGATCTCCGTGGTGATGGCCACCACGGAATCCTCCACCTTGGCGGCGATCTGCTCGCCGGTGAGGGCGCCCGAAGCGGTCTGCACGGTGCCGGAGCCGGCAGACGCCGTCACCTGCTGGAGCACCATGCGCGCACCGGCGGTGATGTAGGGCTTTGCGCCTTCCTCGGTGGAGGGGTTCGCGGCGTAGACCGCCAGCGCTTCGCCCGTGCGGAGCAGGTTCTGCTTCGTCTGGTTCTCCGCCAGACCCATCTGGATGTAGTACTTGTCCTCGTTCTTCACGCACGCGAAGATGAACACGCCCGCGTTCGCCGTGCCGTCGGGGTTGGTGGTGCACACGAGGTACGTGCCGGAGAAGGAGTTGATGGCGTTCATCAGGTCATCCCCGGTCAGGGCGAAATCCGCGTAGTAGCTCGCGACGGACGCGGAGGTGAACGCATCGGTTTCTTCCGCCAGCACCGCCGTCATCGACAGCGACAGGACAAGCGCGCAC
>USML01000110.1 GCA_900555855.1 uncultured Eubacteriales bacterium
AAACAGGCAGAAATTGAGAAATAATGCATTGTTTTCAAAAGGCCATGGCCTTTTTCTGTTTCCCGCGGGAAACAGAAAAATAAAGCGTCGCTGTGACCGGCCTTTGCCGATTACATAAAAAACAATTTTGAAAAGGAGAAAAAACACATGAAAAGCAAAAAAAGCGCGCTGCTCATGAGCTTTACCTCTCTGCTCCTCTGCTTCGCCATGCTGGCCGGGTCCACCTTCGCGTGGTTCACCGATACGGCGACCACGGGGGTCAATCGGATCAAGTCCGGCACGCTGAAAGTGGACATTCAAAACGAAGCGGGGGATTCCCTCCAGGGCAAGACCTTGAGATGGGTCGTGAATGGCCGAATTTCGGAGAACAATGTTCTGTGGGAGCCTAACTGCACCTATGAGCTGGAGTCCTTTAAGATCGTCAACCAGGGCAACCTGGCGCTGAAGTATCAGATCACCATCAATGGTGTTACTGGCGATGCAAAGCTGCTGGAAGCGATCGAGTTCACCGCAAAGATCGGTAATGATAAAATCGCGCTTGATCAATTGACCGGTGCGATCCTGCCGAAGGGCGCGGCCGTGAAGGATGCTACCAAAGAAGTAGTGGAAAAAACCGAGCTTATCACCATTTCCGGCCACATGAAGCAAGACGCCGGCAACCAGTATCAGAACCTGACCATTGACGGCATCGGCATCACTGTTGTTGCCACGCAGTATACCTATGAGAAGGACAGCATCAGCGATCAGTACGATGCAAACGCAGACTATACCATTCAGGTCAATCGGGACAACATCCAGGATTATCTGGACGGCAAGTATGGCCCCATTGATGGCATGACGCTGGTGCTGGCTGAGGGCGAGTATGGCAGGATTGAGTTTGGTCGTGCCACCGCATACGCGGGCAGCAATACCAAGTATTATCTTGGCGGAAACGAATCCAGTCCTGATGCGATCAAGCAGGATATAGTCGCTCATCCCAACGGCGGCGCGGGTAAACGCGAATATGTTCGCTCTATGAGCAATGTCACCCTCAAGGCCGCTGATGGCGCGGCGGTAACCATCAACGGGCTGGTTGCATTCGGCGGGCAGGTCAACAGCACCAAGTGGTACAGCAGGGATTTCGTCGCGGACAGAGATATGAGCGCGACAGAAAACAATAACATTTGTTACTGGATCGGTCAGAGATGGAGCAACATTACCTTTGAGGGTCTGACCTTTACGGGCGGTGTGAATATTGAAGCGTATGGCAACAAGGACACGCTCATCGACAATGTTAAGTTTGACAACTGCAAATTCAACATCGCAAATAATGCCAGTGAGACATATTGCATCCGTTTGAATGTGGATGGAAACATCGCCAAGGCAAACAACCTTGTTGTTACAAAGTGCGACTTCGCTAAGGGCCTCACTGCTGTACTTACCGACGGTATGCCGAATGTCACCGTTACGGACAGCACCTTCTCCGGCCTGACCAGACATGCGATCAACCCGATGATGAATTATCTGCCGAAAGCTCCGGGCTACGGCAAAATCACGGTTACCGGGAATACCTTCAAGAATATGAGCACTAAAGCCGACAAGGGCACCATCCTTCGCATGGGTGAAGTTGGCGAAGGCACGGTGTTCACGATCAAGAACAATACCGCAACGGAAGGTATCACTTTGGCAAACAGCATCAAGGTCAACAGCCTTGCGGATGGCATCACCTACAACATCTCCGGAAACAACTGGGGCAGCCTTACGGCAAACGATCCCAGACTTGACGGCTAATTGAAAGCGCTTCCCCCTCCGCCCTCCGGCGGCGGGAAAGAGAAAAATAGCGCCCCCGGCGGCAAGGTGCCGCCGGGGGTTCTTTTTGCTTTTCTTTACTTTGCTTCCGCCTGATGCATTTTTGCCAGCGCCAGAACATTTTTCATCAGGATGGCCCGGGTCATAGGCCCGACGCCGCCGGGGACGGGCGTGATATAAGAAGCCTTCGGCGCCACGGCGTCAAAATCCACATCGCCGCAGAGCCTGCCCTCCGGCGTGCGGTTGATGGCCACATCAATGACCACCGCCCCCTCCTTGACCTGTGCCGCGCCGATCAGGCCGGGGCGGCCCACGGCGGAGACCAGAATATCCGCCCGGCGGGTCGCCTCCTCCAGGTCGGGCGTGGCGGAATGGCAGACGGTGACGGTGCCGTTTTCCCGCAGCAGCAGCAGCGCCATGGGCTTGCCCACGATGTTGGAGCGGCCCAGCACGACGCAGCGCTTGCCCGCCGGAGAAATGCCGTATTCGTGCAGCAGCTCCATAACGCCCGCCGGCGTGCAGGGCCAGACGGCAGGCTCGCCGGTGAGCATCCGCCCGGCGTTTTCCGGATGAAAGGCGTCGGCGTCCTTATCCGGGCGGATGGCCTCCAAAACAGCCCGGCTGTCGATGTGCCGGGGCAGGGGCAGCTGCACCAGAATGCCGTCGGCGGCGGGGTCTTCGTTGAGCCGGGCGATCAGCGCCAGCAGCGCCTGCTGGCTGGTCTCCGCGGGCAGCCTGTATTCCAGACTGCGGATGCCGCACTGCTGACAGTCCTTTTCCTTGTTGCGCACATAGACTGCCGAAGCGGGGTCGTCTCCCACCAGGATCACCGCCAGACCCGGCTGCCGGGGCAGTCTTGCGGCCTGCTCCGCCACCTGCAGACGCACTTTTTTGGCCAGCGCCTTGCCATCCATGATGATCGCCATGTTGTTTTCTCCTTATGCTACCGTTGTTTGCTTAAAAATACCACATTTTTCTGCCGAACGCAACAAAAATGATACTTCAAATTCTAAAATTATTTTCCCAATGGGGCGAAAAGCTCTTTCCTTTTGCCGGCGGGCGTGTTATAATCTTGTATATTAGATGATATCTGCGGAGGGGCGGCTTATGGACAGACAAAGCTTTCATACATCACTGCTGGGCGGCTTTCGGAAAAAGGATGTGGTGGCTTATCTGGCGGAGGAACGGCAGCGCCAGCGGCAGGAGCTGGAGGAGCTGCAGGAAAAGCTGGCCGCGCTGGAGCATTCGGCTGCAGACACGGAAAGCCAGGATCGGGCCGGCCGTCAGCAGGCGGAGGAGCTGCAGGCGCAGCTGAAAGCCCTGCAGGAGGAAAACCGGCAGCAGGCACAGGAGCTGGAGACGCTGCGGGCCGCCGCAGACCGGAGCCGCACCGTCCGCGATATGGAGCTGGAGACCCTTCGGGCCAGGATCCGCACGCTGGAAGCGGGGCAAAACACGCCCCGGGAGCTGCAGCAGAGCCGTCAGGCGCTGGAGGAGCAGCGGCAGCGGGCCGACCGTCTGGAGGAGGAGCTGCGCCAGCTGCAAAACGCCAAGGTCGTGGGCGCAGACCGGGAGGAACAGCTGCGGGTCCTCTGCCGCAGGCTGGAGCGCTCGCTGGAGCTGCTGGACCGGGCCATGGACGGCCCCCATCATATGGTCTGCTACCCCGTGACGGAGGAGGATAAGACGCTTCTGCGTCAGTCCGGCGTGATCCTGGGCAGCGTGCCGCAGGAGACGCCGGCGCAGCCGGAAGAGCCGCAGCCGGCGCAGCCGGACAAAAAGCCGCCGGAGGAGCCCGGCGACGCCACGGTCTCCCGGCTGATGGAAAAGGTCCGGGGCTGGCGGAAGTGAGCCAAGATTCAGGAAAAGGAGAGGCAGGGAAGCGCCTGCCGGGGAAAGAACTATGTATTCCAAACGGAAAAACGCCCGATGCCTGAAAACATTGACGCCCTTTGAGCGGGTCATGGGGCACATCATGCCCACCCGCAGCGACGCGCAGGTCTATTACAGCGACGACATCGACTGCGAGATCCTGGATGAATATATCGAAAAGAAAAAGGCGGAGGGCATTGAGCTCACATATCTGGATATTTTTACGGCGGCCACCGTGCGGCTCTATGCCAAGCGTCCGGCGTTAAACCGCTTTATCATGGGCGGCCGCACCTTTGCCAACGACAAGATCTATGTTTCCATGGCGGTAAAAAAGCTGCTGCGGGACAATTGCGACGAGACCACCATCAAGGTCCCCTTTACCGGCCACGAGAACATTTTTGAGGTCCGCGAAAGGATGCGCGAGCTGATTTATGCGCAAAAGGGCATGGAACGGGCCAATGGCACGGACAAGACCGCCCGGCTCATGCGGATCATGCCCAACTGGGTGCTGCGGTTTGCCTTCTGGTGGATCCGGTTTCTGGACAAGCGCAGCATGCTGCCGGCCAAGCTGGTGGAGGTGAGCCCCTTCCATACCAGCGTGTTCATCACCTATCTCAAGTCACTGGGCATCCCGGGCATCTATCATCATTGCTATGATCTGGGGACGGTGGGGCAGTTTATCGCCGTGGGCAAGGAGCGCCGGATCCCCGTCATCGACAAAAAGACCGGTCAGGTCCGCCCGGGAAAGGTGATCACCATTATGGTGGTGGCAGACGAGCGCGTCTGCGACGGCCTGTACTATGCCCGCTCCATGCGTCTGTTCCGCCGGGTGCTGGAAAATCCGGAGGTGCTGGAGGAGCGGCTGGAGGTCGTGGAGGAAGACATCGCATAAGTCATTTTTACGGAATTATCCGTATGCAGCGTCAAAAAGCCATTGCTTTTTTGACGCTGTTTTTATTCTGCAAGTCTTTTTTGAAAAACGCTTGATTTTTAACAGGATAAAGCGTAGAATGATTCCATTATTTTGATCACGGGGCCCGAAACGGCGCCGAAGAAAGGAGAAGTTTTTTATGAACGAGCGATCCTGCGATATCGTCAACCGCTACGCCTGCCGTGTCTTCAATGACGATGCCATGCGCCGCT
>USML01000111.1 GCA_900555855.1 uncultured Eubacteriales bacterium
CGGCATACGAGATTCGTCTTAGTCTCGTGGGCTCGGAGATGTGTATAAGAGACAGCGTTATAGACATATTCTCCCTCCGCGATGACCACATTGGAATACTGCGGGTCGGCGATGACCTGGGAATAATAAAGGCCCTTCAGGTTTGGCGCGTTGATCTTGCTGGAATCCGTCCCGCCGAAGGGATCCAGGATCTTCTGCACGAAGCAGAAGGCCCCCACGCAGAAGACCACAACGGCGACGACGCTGAAGATCAGCGCGGCGGAGACCGGCGACCGGTGCTTTTTCTGTTTTTCCTTCTGCTCCTCCACGGGTGCTTCCTCCTCCTCTCCGTGCCGGGGCTCCTCGGTCTCCCGGCGCTCCGGCGGCTCCCGCCGTTCGTTTTCCATCAGCGCGGCCACCTCGCCGGTGTTGTTCAGCTTGCGGGTGGCGTCCAGATCCTGCGGCTCCTCCTGCACCACAATGCCCTCCTCCCGGGGGATATTCAGCTTGAACTGCTGCTCATTCTGGAATTCCTCCAGATCCTTCAGGATCTGAGCCGCAGAGGTATAGCGCTTGGAAAGGGAGGGGTTCATGGCCTTCATGGTGATCTCCTCCAGCTGGGGCGGGACATTTTCCGCGAAGATCGAAGGCGGCAGGGCGATGGAATTGATATGCTGCAGGGCGATGGAGACAGGCGTGTCGCCCTCAAAGGGCAGTCGGCCGGTGATCATTTCATACATGACCACGCCGAGGGAATAAAGGTCCGTCCGGTTGTCCACAAAGCTGCCCTTGGCCTGCTCCGGCGAGACATAATGGACCGAGCCGATGGCCTCGCCCTTGCAATAGGTATTGTCGTTGTTGGTAAAATGCGCGATGCCGAAGTCGGCCACCTTCACCGTCCCGTCCCGCAGGAGCATGATGTTCTGGGGCTTGATATCCCGGTGGATGATGTTGTGGCT
Organism: uncultured Eubacteriales bacterium; assembly: GCA_900555855.1. Taxonomy (GTDB): domain Bacteria; phylum Bacillota; class Clostridia; order Oscillospirales; family Butyricicoccaceae; genus UBA4644. Next base: position 939 of record USML01000111.1, read on the forward strand.
GTGGGCGTGCTCCAGCGCCCGGGCGATCTGGGTGGCGAAGACCGTCACCTCCTTGGGCGAGAGCTGGCCCCGGCGGCTGAGATATTCCTTCAGGGTGATGCCGTCGATCAGCTCCATGACGATATATTCGATGCTGCCCGAGCGGGAAACATCGTAAACATTGACGATATTGGGGTGGGACAGCATGGCAACGGCCTGGGCCTCGTCGTGGAACTTCCGGCGGAACTCCTCGTCCTGGGCATATTCCTCCTTCAGGATCTTCACGGCCACATAGCGGTTCAGCCGATGGCACTTGGCCTTGTAGACCACGGCCGTCCCGCCCACGCCGATGACCTCCAGCAGCTCATAACGGTTATCCAGGATGGTCCCGATAAATTTATCCATGGTGTCGCCTCCTTAAAACGCGATGAGGACGACGGTGATGTTGTCCCGTCCTCCCCGGCTTTTCGCCAGGTCCAGCAGGCGCTGGCAGGCCGTTTCCGGATGCTCCGCCTGAAATACTTCGTAATAGATCTCCGGATCGCTGACCTCGCGGATCAGCCCGTCGCTGCAGAGCAGCAGATACTGCCCGGGCCTTCCCTGCTCTGCAAACACATCGCAGCAGACGGTGGCCTCCGCACCCATGGCCCGGGTGATGACGCTGCGGCTGGGGTGCCGGCTGGCCTGATAAGGCGTCAGGTCTCCCCGCTTCACCAGCTCCGTCACCAGCGAATGATCCTCCGTCACCTGGCGCATGCCGGTCTCGTCCAGAAAATAGGCCCGGCTGTCGCCCACATTGCCCACCAGGACCTTCCCGCCCCGGCAAAGGGCGGAGACCATGGTGGTCCCCATGCCGGAATAGTCCGGGTTGTTCCGGGCGGCGTCAAACAGCGTGTCGTTGACCTTGGAATAGGCGTCTTCCAGCATGGCGCGGGTACAGCCCGTCTGCCAGGCCGAGCCGATCTCCTTCAAAAACGCGTCTGCCGCCATGGAGCTGGCGACTTCCCCCGCCTTTGCGCCGCCCATCCCGTCGCACACTAAAAACACGCCGATATCCGCGTCCTCCCGGCAGATCATCCGGAAGGTATCCTGATTCACTTCTCTCACATTTCCGATATCTGTTAAGCCCCAGGCCTTCACAGAGACACCTCCTCGCTGTGCTGCCGCCGCAGCTGGCCGCAGGAAGCGGCGATGTCGCCGCCCAGACTGCGCCGCACGGTGGCGTTCAGACCGTTTCGTATCAATTCATTTTGAAACCGCCGCAGGTTTTCCCGGGTGCTGGGCACCAGCGGCGACCCCTCCACATGGTTCAGCGGGATCAGATTCACATGGCAGCTGAAGCCCCGCAGCAGCCCGATCAGCTGGCGGGCGCAGGCGGCCGTGTCGTTTACATCCCGGATCATGGCATATTCAAAGGAGATCCGCCGGCCGGTGGCTTCAAAATAATGCCGGCAGGCGGGCATCAGCTCCCCCAGCGGCCAGCGGCGGTTCACCGGCATCAGCCGGGAGCGCAGCACATCGTTGGGCGCGTGGAGCGAGACGGAAAGCGTCAGCTGCAGCCTCTCCTCCTCCAGCCGCCGGATCATGGGGACCAGCCCGCAAGTGGAAAGGGAAATATGCCGCATACCGATGTTCAGCCCCTCCGGGTGGCTCACCAGCCGAAGAAAGGTCATGACATTTTCATAATTGTCCAGCGGCTCCCCCGTCCCCATGAGGACGATATTGGAGACCCGGCGGCCGCTGTCCTTCTGGGCCCAGAGGATCTCATCCAGGATCTCCGCCGGGCGCAGGTCCCGGCTTTTCTTCGGGTCGAAGGAGGCGCAGAACACACAGCCCATTTTGCAGCCGGCCTGGGTGGAGACGCAGATGCTGTTGCCATGCTCATACTGCATGAGGACGGTCTCGATGCTGTTGCCGTCCTCCAGGCCAAAGAGATATTTGATGGTTCCGTCGTGGGCGGAGACCTGCTTGCGCAGGATCTCCGGCCGGGTCAGCCGGCAGGTCTCCTTCAGCGCCTCCCGCAGGGCTTTTGGCAGGTCGCTCATCTCGTCGAAGGAGCCGACGCCCTGCTGGAGCCAGCGAAAGACCTGTTTTGCCCGGTAGGCCGGCTGGCCCAGCTGCTTCATCAGGTCTGCCAGCTGCTCCGGCAGCAGGGATTTGATGCAGATCTTATCTTCCATTTGTCGTTTCGTTTCCTTGATGTTTTCGGATCTTGGCCATAAAAAAGCCGTCCGTATGGTGGATATGGGGCCAGAGCGTCAGCATGCCCTCCGGGATCTCTCCCAGCCCGGGCAGGGAAAACGGCTCCAGCGAGGCCCCCGGCGTCTCCGCCAAAAACCGCTCCACAACGGCTTCGTTTTCTTCCTTCAGCAGGGTGCAGGTGGAATAGACCAGCCTTCCGCCGGGCTTCAGGGCCGCGGCGGCGTTTTTCAGAATGGCCAGCTGCAGCGGCGGCAGGGCCTTGATGCTGTCGCCGTCCTTATAGCGCACATCGGGCTTTTTCCGGATGACGCCCATGCCCGAGCAGGGCACATCGCAGATGACGCCGTCGGCCCGGCCAGACAGCGCTTCCCGCGGGACAGACGCATCCGCGGCCGCCGCCTGCAGGATGGAGACGCCGTAGGTCTCCGCATTTTTCGCGATGAGATCCGCCTTGTGAGGGTAAAGATCCATGGCAAGGATCCGGCCCCGGTCCTCCATCTTCTGCCCCGCCAGCAGGGCTTTTCCGCCGGGGGCGGCGCAGAGGTCAAAGACCGTCTCCCCCGGACGGGGGGCCAGCGCCTCCACGCAGAGCTGGCTGGCGGTATCCTGAATGTAAAGCAGCCCCTGCTCCAGCAGTCCGCTGCGCAAAACGCCCCTGACCGTATCAAAGCAAAGGGCGTTGGGCAGGAAGGCGTGGGGGCTGGAAGCGATCCCCAGCTCCGCCAGCCGGACCTGCAGGGCCGCCCGGGTGGTCTTGAGGGTATTGACCCGGGCCGTCACGGGGAAGGCGGCGTTGTCCGCCTGCAGAAGCGCCTCGCAGCCCTCCTCTCCCAGCCGCCGGAGCATCTTGCCCACGAACCAGCGGGGGTGGCTGTAGGTGATGGAAAGGCGCTCCAGCGCCGGCTCTCTGGGGACCTGGGGCAGGCAAGGCAAGCTCCTTGCCAGCGCCCGCAAAACGCCGTTTGCATAGCCGGCGGCGGCAGGATTCCCCTGCTGCTTCACCAGCTCCACCGTCTCGCTGACGGCGGCCCGCGCCGGGATGCGGCTCAAAAACACCAGCTGATAGGCCCCCAGCCGCAGGATGTCCGCCAGAGGCTTTTGCAGATGGTCGATCTTCTGGGAGCAGTAGGCCCCCAGGTAGTGGTCCAGCAGCGCCCGGTTCTGCAGCACGCCGTAGACCAGGCGGGCGGCCAGCGCCGCCTCCTGCCCCGCGAGGCCGCTGCGCCGGAGCTCCGCGTCCAGTCCCGCGTCCGCCCAGGCGGCGGCGCGGTCCATCTGCCGCAGCACCCGCAGGGCAGCGGAGCGGGCGTCGTTCCGTTCTTCCCTCATCTCCGGCCTCCCCGGCGGTCACCGCCGCCGCCCCGGCCCAGGAAGATGAGAAGGAAGCGCAACAGCTGCAGAAGGGATGTCAGGAGCGCCGCCACATACGTCATGGCGGCGGCCTTCAGCACCCGGCCGGCCCCCTGGGCCTCGTCCTCGTCCAGCAGGCCCTGGCCCTCGATGGTATCCATGGCCCGGCGGGAGGCGTGGAACTCCACCG
>USML01000112.1 GCA_900555855.1 uncultured Eubacteriales bacterium
CGCCGCGGGTCGGAGGGCGAAACGGCCATATCGCTTCAGGCACTCTCCCGAAGCGCTATGATAATTCCACATCCGACAGCCCGTCCACGCCCTCCTCCAGACGCTTGAGCAGGGTGCGGGAGCTGATCTGGGAGATATAGACCACAACATCGTCCTTCTCCCGGCAGACCACGGCGGATTTTGGAAGCTCCTCCGTAATGACAAAGACCTTTCCGGCCTTTTCCGCCGCCGCCAGATAAGCCCGGGTGTGGCGGCTCCAGGTGGCGGTGTCCATATCAAAGACCAGGATGATGCTGTCCACGGGGACGGCCACATCCCTTCCCAAATGCAGAAACATAAGCCCTCCCCCGGCACTACAGCCGGATCACGCCGGCATCCGTAAATTCCCGCCGCTCCTCGCAGCAGGTGATGATGCTCTGCCCGCCCATGGCGTGGGTCGCCACAAAGGCCTGCCGGGGCGCGTCCAGCTCGGAAAGCACATCGTCCAGCAGCAGCAGGGGATATTCTCCCCCGTCCCGGTAAAAAAGCTCCCGCTGGCCAAATTTCAGCGCCAACGCGGCAGAGCGGGTCTGCCCCTGAGAAGCATAGGCCCGGGCGGAGCGATCGTTGAGAAAAAGCTCCAGATCGTCCCTGTGCAGGCCGGAAAGGCACTGTCCCGCCGCCAGCTCCGCCTGCCGGTGGGCCCGGAGATGCTCCAGAAGCTGCTCTGCCAGCACCTCCGGCGGCGCAAAGGGATCGCTTACGGTGCTGACGGTGCGGTATTGCAGGTCCAGCCGCTCCCTTCCGCCGGAAATGGCGCTGTGCAGCCGGGCGCTCTCCTCCCGCAGGCCCCGGCAGAACCGGGCACGATAGCCCACCAGCTGCGCGCCCAAAAGCGAAAGCTGCTGGTCGAAGGAGGCCACCAGCGCCGTCTCCGGCGGAGGATCCTGCTTCAAAAGGCGGCTCTTGCTCTCCAAGAGCTTTTCGTAGCGGGCCAGAAGGGCCTCATACCGGGGCCGCATCTGGCAGAGGGCGTCGTCCAAAAACGCCCGCCGTCCCGCGGCAGGACCCTTGACCAGCTGAAGATCCTCCGGCGAAAACAAAACGCAGCGCAGCGCCTGGCTCAGCTCCGCCTGCCGCTGTTTTTTCACGCCGTTGATCCAGGCGGCGCTGCGTCCGGCGGCGGGAATGCGCAGCTTCAGCTCCAGCTCCCTCCCGTGGGAAAGAACCGTGCCCTGGAGCAGGGCCTCCGGCGCGTCCCAGCAGACCATCTCGCCCTTGCGGGCGCAGCGCCAGGAGCGCAGACCGGTCAGCGACCAGATGGCCTCCAGCAGATTGGTCTTGCCCCGGCCGTTGTCCCCGCAGAGGATATTGACCCCCGGCCGGAAGGAAAAGGCCCCCTGCCGGTAGCTGCGGAAGCTCTGCAGACGAATGCTCTGCAGGATCATTTCTGCTTGACGATGCGCAGCGACGCGTCGTTCAGCACGACGGTGTCTCCCGGGCGGAGCTTCTTGCCCCGCATGGGGCAGCTTTCGCCGTTGACGAAGACAAAGCCCTCCTCGATGCGCGTTTTTGCTTCGCCGCCGGTCATGCAGAGCCCGGCGTATTTCAAAAGGCTGTCCAGCTTGATGTGTTCGGATTTGATGGCGATCTCCCGTTCCATTGGCTCACTCCCCCGCCTTCAGCCGCACGGGCAGCACAAGATAGGTATAGCGGTCGCCCTCCGCAGGCCGCATGGTGCAGGGGGAAAGGGCGCTTTTCAGCCCAAGGATGAACTCCTCGTCCTGGCAGGCCCGCAGGGCGTCCAGCAGATATTTGTTGTTGAAGCCGATCTCCAGATGGGCGCCGCAGTCGGGGATGTCCAGCTCGTCGTAGCTGCGGCCCAGCGCGGTGACGCAGGAGAGCTTCAGCTTATCTCCCTCAAAGGCGCAGCGGACGGGGTTTTTCAGCCGCTCGGAGATGATCAGGCTCACCCGCTCCACCGCGGAGATCAGCGCGCTGCGGCTGAGCCGCAGATTGATGGGCTGCTCCGCCGGGACGGCGGCCCGCCAGTTGAGAAACTCGCCCTCCAGGAGCCGGGTGGTGACCCGGGTCTTTTCAAAGGCAAACAGGGCGTGCTTGCGCTGGGGGTAAATGGTGCAGACGGCCTCATCGGAATCCGGCAGGATCCGGGCCAGCTCCTTCAGCGCTTCGCCGGGGACCACGAAGCGGAAGCTCTCCTCCTTGGGAAGCTCCAGCTCCTCCTGCCGCACGGCCAGACGGTAGCCGTCCACGCCCACCATGCGGAAGAGCCGGTCCTCCACCTCCAGCAGCGAGCCGGTGATGATGGGCTTGTTTTCATTGTCGCCAACGGCGAAGATCACGCCGGAGATCATCTCCCGCAGCAGCCCGGAGGGCAGCTGGAAGCATTCGGCGGAATCCACCTCCGGCATCTCGGGAAACTCCTCCGGATCCACGGCGATCAGCTGGAATTCTGAAGCGCCGCCCCGGATGGAGGCCATCAGCCGGTCGTCCACCTGGATCTCAACGGTCTCGGAGGGCAGGCGGCGGACGATGTCGGAAAGAATTCTGGCGTTCAGCACGACGCTCCCCCTTTGCCGGATGTCCGCTTCCACCTCCCGCTGAATGGAGGTCTTGTAATTGAAGCCGGAGATCAGAACGCTGGCGCCTGCCTGAATGAGCAGGCCCTCCATCACGGCGGATGCGCTTTTGACGCCTACTGCGTGGCTGCAGATGGAAACGGCCTCTGCAAGGGCTGTTTTTTCACAGGTGAAACGCATTTGCGGCGCTCCTTTCTTTCTGATAAGAAACAATTCTTTTTGTAATAGTATTAAGGGCTGTGTAAACTGCGGAAAATGCTGCCGGCGCCTGATATGGCAAGGGACGGACCGTCCACAGACGCCTGTCGAAAAAAGGGCGGTTTTTGCGATGTCATCCACAGGCCGAAGTTTTTGACAGTTTCAACAGTGTTTTCCACAGAAGGATGTGAAACAGAGCAAGTCAGGTTTTTTTACTGCTCCGTGATGTTTTTCTGCAGGTCGGAGACCTTGTTTTTCAGCTGCTCATCCTGGGCCATGGCGGAGGTGAGCTTCTCCACGCCGTAAATGATGGAGGTATGGTGCTGGCCGAAGACCTTGCCGATCTCCGGATAGCTCATGCCGCCGATGTCCCGCATGAGATAGCAGGCCACCTGCCGGGGGACCACGATGTCCTTGCTCCGGGCCTTGGAAACAAGCCGGCTCTGCTCGATGGCGAAATATTCCGCCACCTCCTTCAGGATCATTTCCGGCGTGGGGTGCAGGCCGGGCTTTTCCTTGAAGATGTCCCGGATGGCCTCCTGCGCCAGCTCCATGTCGATGGGCCGGTCCATCAGGGTGTGGATGGCGGCGATCTTTTTCACGGCGCCCTCCAGCTCCCGCACATTGTTGGTGATGTTTTCCGCAATGTAGGCCACCACCTTCTGGGGCAGCTGAATGCCCGTGGCCGCAGCCTTGGCCTTGATCATGGCCATGCGGGTCTCCAGATCCGGGCTTTGGATGTCGGCCAGAAGGCCGCTCTCAAACCGGGTCCGCAGACGCTCGTTCAGCGTGGCGATCTCCTTGGGCGGCCGGTCGGAGGTGAGCACGATCTGCTTTCCCGCCTGAAACAGGGTCTCGAAGGTGTGGAAAAACTGCTCCTGCATCTGCACCTTGTTGGAGAGGAACTGCACATCGTCCATCAGCAGCAGATCCGCCTGCCGGTATTTCTGATGGAAGGCGGCAAAGCCGGTCTGCAGGGCGTCCAGCAGATCGTTCATAAAGTCCTCGCTCTTGATGTAGACGATGCGGAAGGTGGGATGGGTCTTGCGGATGTAACCGGCGATGGCGAAGAGCAGATGGGTCTTGCCCAGGCCGGAGCCGCCGTAAAGAAACAGGGGATTATAGAGCATGGCCGGCTGCCGGGCCACGGCCAGCGCCGCCGCATGGGCAAATTTGTTGGAGCTGCCCACGATAAAGCGCTCAAAGGTGTAGCCGGCGTAAACGCTGGTGTCGTTCTGCAGCCGCCAGCTGTCGGCCTCCGGGCCGAAGACATAAAGGGGCCTCATGGGCTTGCCCAGAAGGTAGGAGACGATCTCGGAAACATTGTCGGTGAAGCGGGCGGTCAGCGTCTCCTGAAACAGCTCGCTGGCGGCCTCCACCACAAAAAGACCGTCCTGAATGGCCAGCGGCTGGGCGTTTTTGAACCAGGGGTCCACCGTCACGGGACCCAGCTGATCCCGCAGCTGGCGCAGGGTTGCGTCCATCAGGGCTTCGGGCGTATACATTGGAACAAAGTCCTCCTCTTTTCTGATCTTGAAAAAAAAGCACGGCTGTCCGCGTCAGAAAAAAGCGCCCTCGCCCTCCGGTGCGTACATACCCTTTTCAGTATAACACATATAAAGAAAAAAGAAAAGCATAAATTGCGTCATTTTCCCGGGGGAGAGCCGGCCGCGTTTCGCGGCGCGCCGTCTTTTTTTCTTCAGTATAGCGAAGCCCTTCGCCCGGGAAAAATGAAGACCGTCTCTTGACAAAGGTCAGTCAAAAAACGGCCCGGAAGAAAGGGACAAAGCCCGCGCAGCCGCGCTCCCTCCCCCGTCTTGCCTCCCTCTGACGAGGGAGGT
>USML01000113.1 GCA_900555855.1 uncultured Eubacteriales bacterium
GCCGATCATGTCTCCCGGCTGCGCCGTCAGCGAAAGGCCGGAAAAGACCGGCGCTCCGCCGTAAGAGAAGGAGAGCCCCTCCAGCGTCACCGGCTCCGGCTGGGGAACATTCAGGGCTTCCAGCGGCTCCGGCGGCTTCATCAGCGGCTTGATCCGCTTCCACGAGACCTGGGCCTTCTGCACAGAGTTAAAGAGCTTTGCTACCTTGGAGGATTTGACCGTCAGCTTGGTAAAGCAGGAGAGAAAGGTGGTAAACGCCGCGATATCCCACGGGCGCCAGCCCGTCCCCAGGACATTTTTTGCGCCGAACCACAGGATGAACAAAACCCCTGCGCCCAACGCCGCGAGATACAGCGGCGGAAGGGCCGACTGCCAGATATTGCTCTTGACCGCGGTGGTTTCATAGGCGTCCAGCGTCTGCTCATAGCGCTCTGCCCGGACGGTCTCGCAGCCATAAATGCGGTAGGTCACGGCATTTTCCGCCCGATCCAGCGTGGCGCTGCTCAGCGCGCCGGCGGCTTTTTTATAGGCTGCCCCCGCCCGCTGGACCGGTTTTTTCATCCGCGCCGCGCAGAAATAGGAGATGGGGGTGAACATGAGACTGAGCAGCGCCAGCCGCCAGTCGTAAACCAGAAGCATCACCCCATAGCTGACCATCACCACGCCGGTGTCAAAGACCTCGGTGGTGAACTTGCGCATCCCCTCCACGCAGTCGTCCACATCCGAGATGGCCTTGGTCATCAGCTCTCCGGCGCCCTCCTGCTCCAGAGCGGCCCGGCTGGAGCGCACCAGATTGCCGTAAAGGATCCCCTTCATCCGCCGGTTGATGTGGTTGGCGAAGCGGCGGACATAAAAGCGCTTGACGAACCGCGCCGACTGCACCACCAGAACGATGACAAGATAGGCGGCCACCAGCGCCGCCATTTTCCTAGCGGTCTCCTTCCCACCGAGAATATCGGCAAGGCATTGGGTCAGGCGGCCTTCAAACCACGGCGTGGCAAGCAGGCCCACATTATAGAGCAGACCGGAAACGGTCACAAGGGTCAGCGCCAGCCATTCTGCCCGGAAGCAGGAGGAGATCCTGTCGGAGCGGAAGGCGTTTTTCTTTTTTTCCATGCGTTCACTTCCCTTGCGGTTTGATAAAGTGAGGAAAGCCTGCGCGGCTTTCCGCCTTGGAGGCGGCGTAGAGCCTGTCCAGCGTCGCCGCAAAGCCTTTGGCCTCCTCCTCCGGCAGGAGGGAGAGCAGGTATTCGTAAAAGGCCGTCTCGATCTCCGCCTTGGAGGCCTTCAGGGTCTCTGCCTGTTCCGTGGGATAAAGCAGCTGGCTGCGCCGGTCGTTGGGCGCGTCCCGGCGCACCAGAAAGCCCTTTGTCTCAAGGTTTTTTGTCCTTCGGGCGATGGCCGCCTTGTCCGCGTGCAGAAGCTCCGCCAGCCTTGCCTGGGTGCAGCCGGGATTGTGGCGCAGCGCATGGATCAGATCGATCTCCGCCGTGCCCACGCCCTCCTCCCGCAGGGAGAATAAGACGAGCTTTTCTGCTTCCCGGGCGATTTTCGTGATCTTCCGTTCGGTAATGTCCATAGGTCCCTCCGAAATGATTTCGTTGTAGATACATCGTTGTACCTGCAATCATTATAGCCGGGATCACCGCTTTGTCAAGCCCCTTTTTGCAAAAGATGGGCCGCTTTGAAAAATCCGCCGGTCCCGGTTCTGAATCGGACAGGCCGGACATACCCTTGGAGCAAGGGAGATGAGAACATGCAGGAAAACATGGATCTGATGAAAAGCTTTCACACGGCGGCGGCGCTGCTGCCGGAACGGCTCTGGCGGGCGGCTTATAGCCTTTCGGAGGAGCAGCGGGCTCAGTGCGAGGAGCTGCGGGTGCGGCTGGATCGCCCGCTGGCAGCGACGGTGGCGGGAAAAACGGTGCGGCTGGGGAAGGAGCCGGTGCTTCCCGTAAAGGCGGAGCTGGACGAGCTTCTGGCCCGGGCCACGGAAAGCTCGGTACATACCTATCTGGAGCAGCTGCGCCAGGGCTTTCTGACCACCAAATACGGCCACCGGATCGGCCTCTGCGCCCAGGCGCCGGAAGGGAGAGGGCGGGCGCTTCGGGGGCTTTCCTCAGTGAATATCCGCGTGGCGCGGCAGCTGGAGGAAGCGGGCAGCGAGCTGCCCATCGCCGGCCCCGGCGGCTTTCAGAGCACGCTGATCCTGGCCCCGCCGGGCGCAGGGAAAACAACGCTGCTGCGGGAGCTGTGCCGCCGGCTCTCCGAACGCTTCCGGGTGGCCGTGGCAGATGAGCGTTATGAGATCGCCGCCTGCTCCGGCGGCGCGCCCCGGTTCCATATCGGACAGTGCGACATCATGTCCGGCGGCAAAAAGCGGGAGACCATCCCCATGCTGCTGCGCTCCATGTCGCCCCAGATCCTGGCGGTGGACGAGATCACCGAGGAGGAGGACTGCCGGAGCCTGCTTTCCTGTCTGGGCTGCGGCTGCCAGCTGCTGGCAACGGCCCACGGCAGCACGCTGGCGGACCTTACCCGGCGGCCCGCCTATCAGGGCCTGCTGGCGGCGGGCGCCTTTCGGCAGGTGATTTTGATCCAGACGCAGGAGGGCTGCCGGAGCTATACGCTGCAGCCCATGCCGCAGGTGCTGTGATCCGGCTGCTGGGGGCGGCGCTGCTGCTTTTGGGCGCGCTGCTGGCCGGACAGGCGCTCACCGGGCTGCTGCGGCGGAAGCGGGCAGTGCTGCGGGAGCTGCGGGACTTCGTGGAGACGCTGCAGGCAGAGCTGCTTCAGCGGGGGACGCCGCTTCCGGAGCTTTTCGCCCGGCAGGCAGACCGGCAGGGCCTTCTGTGGGAGCCCGTCCGGGACTGCGGCAAGGCGCTGGCCCGGGGCGTCCCGGCAGACCGGGCCATGGAGCCCCTGCTGGAAACGCTGAAAACCGGGGAGGCCCTGCCGGAGGCTGCCGCCGCTCTGGGGGAGCTTTCCCGGGCGCTGGGAAAATATGACGCCGGGACGCAGGCCGAGCGCTGTCTTCAGACCTGCGCCCGGCTGGAGGAACAGGAAAAACAGCTTTGGACCACGCTGACGGAAAAGGGCAGGCTCTACCGGGCGCTGAGCTTTTCTGCCGGGGCGGTGCTGGCGCTGATGCTTTGGTGACGAGGGAAAAACATGGATGTTGATCTGATTTTTAAGGTTGCGGCCATCGGGATCCTGGTGGCGGTGCTCAATCAGCTGCTGGTGCGCTCCGGCCGGGAGGAGCAGGCCATGATGACGACGCTTGCCGGGCTTATCGTGGTAATGATGATCCTCATCGGCGAGATCAGCGATATGTTCCGGCTGATCAAACAGACCTTTGGGCTATGACGGTCCTATGGCTTGGAAAGCTGCTTTTGGCGGCATTGATCGCCGTTTGTCTGCTGCAGCTGCTGCGAGGGAGGGCAGGCGCACTGACGCCTCTTTGCAGCCTGGCGGTGTGTGCCGTGATGGTTGGCGTGATGCTGGCTCCGCTGTCGGCCCTGTGGCAGAAATGGCAGGCGCTTTTGACCCGGTCCGGCGTGGAGATCAGTCTGTTTCTTCCACTTGTAAAGGTTCTTGGCATTACAGCCATGACGCGGCTTTCCGCAGAGCTGTGCCGGGATGCGGGAGAAAAGGCCATTGCTGCCGGCGTGGAGCTTGGGGGCGCGGCCGCGGCGCTGGTGTGTGCGTTTCCGCTGGCGGAAAAGGCGCTTTCGCTCATCGGGGCGCTGGGCGCCTGAGGGCAGCGCTGCTGCTGCTTCTGCTTTTGGCGGGGATGGCCGTTCCTGCCAGCGCGGCAGAGGACGGCAGCTCTCTGCGGCAGGCACTGCCCCAGGAGGCGCAGGAGCTGTTGGAGGATACGCCGATCACCGGCGCCGACCCGCGAAAGACGGCCGGATCCCTTTGGCAAAAGGGCCTGCAGCTGCTGCGGGAGGGGCTGCAGCGGGCGGTCCGTCCGGCGTTCTTGATGGCAGCGGTTTGTCTGCTGCTGTCGCTGCTGGAGAGCTTTTCCAAGGCCTCCGGGCTTACGCTGCCAAACCGCCTGCCCCAGCTGGCGGGAGCTACGGCGATCCTGCTGCTGGCCTTTGGCGAACAGCGCTCCATGGCGGCCCAGTGCCGGGTGGTGATCGAACAGCTGGATCGCTTTACAAAGCTTCTGATCACAGTGTTTACCGGCGTTTCCGTAGCGGCGGGCAAGCCGGCCTCCGCCGCAGCCTCCGCCGGAGCGGCCATGCTCTTTTCCGATGGGCTGTTCTGGCTCTCGCAAAAGCTTTTTCTGCCTATGACCACGCTTTTCCTCCTGCTGACCTATGGGGGAAGCATCGCGGAAAACGGGCTGCTGCAAAAGGCTGCGGGGCTGGTGCGCTGGGGGCTGCAGAAGCTGATCCGGATCTTTCTGGCGGCTTATTTCGCTTATCTATCCCTGACCGGTCTGGTGACCGGCGCGGCAGATTCTGCCGCCGTGCGCACGGCGCAGACGCTGACCGGCGCAGTCCCGCTGGTGGGCAATGTGATCGCCAGCGCTTCGGAGACCATTCTGGCGGGAGCCGCCGCCCTGCGGGCGGGCGTCGGATTCTTTGGCTTTGCGGGGGCG
>USML01000114.1 GCA_900555855.1 uncultured Eubacteriales bacterium
GGCCATCGGCGTGACCGACCTGACAAAGCTCGTGGATGCAGGCGGGCTGACAAACCTTGCAGGCGACCAGCTGAAGCTCTACGGAATTTTGCTTCTTTCGCTGCTTGTCTTTGCGCTCTCCATCAGCCGCAAAGCGGACAGGCCGGACTATCTGATTCAGACGCCGCTCGAAAAGCGCAAACTCCGCAAGCGGACAATTTTCGCCACGCTGCTCATTCTGCTTTTAATTCCGCTGACGCTGTTCATCGGCATGTACTACTTCGCCGGGCGAAAGTATTACCTCATTTCTCTCTTCATCCTGCTCGAATGCATGCTCCCGTTCTTCCTCATCTTCGAGGGCAGGAAGCCGCAGGCACGGGAACTGGTGCTTATCGCCGTTCTGGTTGCCCTGAACGTCGCTGGACGCGCCGCGTTCTTCATGCTGCCGGAGTTCAAGCCCGTTGTCGCCATGACCATTCTGGCGGGCGTGGCCTTTGGCGGGGAGACAGGCTTTCTGGTAGGGGCCATGACCATGCTGGTCTCCAATATGCTCTTTTCTCAGGGGCCATGGACGCCCTGGCAGATGTTTGCCATGGGCATCGTGGGCTGGCTGGCCGGCGTGTTGTATCGGAAGGGCGTTTTGCGACGAAGCAGGCTGAGCCTTTGCGTGTTTGGCGTGTTCTGCTCCACGGTGGTCTATGGCGGCATCATGAATCCCGCTTCGGCCCTGATGTGGGCGGGCAAGCTCAGCTGGCCCATTTTGCTGAGCTATTATATCACGGGCATCCCGGTGGATCTGGTCCGGGCGGCGGCCACGGCGGCCTTTTTGCTGCTGGGCGCAGAGCCCATGCTGGAAAAGCTGGACCGGATCAAGACCAAATACGGCCTGGCGGAATGAGCAAAAATGGCCGCGCAGATGCGGAAGGAGCATTTTATGGAAGAAAAGGGCTATTACGAACGGAGCTTTATTCTTGCGCCGGACGACTGCGGCGCTTCCGCCCGGATGACGCCGTTGGCGGCCTTCCGCCTGTTTCAGGCCATGGCGGCGGAGCATGCGGAGCGCATCGGCGTGGGCGGCGCGGCCATGGCGGCCAGAGGGCAGTTTTGGCTGACGGTCCATTGCCGGGTGGATTTTTTTCACTGGCCGGCCCTGGCCCGGGAGGTCCGGGCGGTCACCTGGCCGGAGCGCTGCGGCGAGAAGGACCTGCGCTGCGATCGGAGCTACAGCCTGTATCAGGGCGACCGGCTGGCGGCGCTGGGGCGGACCCAGTGGGCCGTCCTTGGCCTGGCAGGCAGGATCCTGCCCATGGGGCAGACGGGCTTTCCCATGGACTTCCCCTTCGCGGAGCTGCCCGGGATCTCGGATGCGCCCACCCGCTTCCGGGACGATTTTGCGCCGGAGGACCGGGCGGGGATCTATACCGTCCGCTCCACCGACATTGATGTGGGCCGCCATATGAATAATGTGGCGTATGTCCGGGCGCTGCTGGACTGTTTCCCCGCAAAAACGCTGGCCGACGGCAGCATCGCCTCCATGGAGCTGCATTATGCCGCGCCCTGCTATGAGGGGGAGCAGCTGACCGTGTATCAGAAGAGGGAGGGCAGCCTTTGCCGCATGGCCGTCAAGCGGCCCGACGGGAAGCACGCCGTTCTGGCCGCCGTCCGCTTCCGGGAGGAAGCATAACCGCAGAAAAACAAACAGACCCGGCAGGCGATGTGCCTGCCGGGCCTTTTTTGCAGAGGATCCCCATCACTGGGGCTTGGAGATGTCGGTGGAGAAGTATTTTTCCGAGAGCTGCGTCAGCGTGCCGTCGGCATCCATCTGGGCCAGCGCATCGTTGATGGCCGCCAGCAGGGAAGCGCTGTCCTCGCCCTTGCGGACGGGGATCGCCACCCGCTCCACCTCGTCGGAATAGGCCGCGACCTTGATGTTGGCCTCCGGATGGGCCTTTTGATAATCGGCAAAGACCACCTCGGCGTTGAGGGTGGCGTCGATGCGTCCGGCCAGCAGCAGCTCGATGGTCTGGTTCAGATCATCCACGCCGGTGACCGTGGCGCCGTATTGCTCCGCCTGATTGGCGTAGGTGCTGGAGATGGTGTTGGCCGTGGTCTTGCCCTGCAGATCCTCCATGGAGTGGATCAGGTCATAGTCGCCGCGGACGATGACGGCGGTGCGGTTGTAAGCGTAGGGGGTGGAGAAATCATATTTTTCCTCCCGGCCCGGCTCGATGCCCACGCCGTTGACCATGATGTCGTAGCGGCCCGCGTCCAGACCGGCCAGCAGACCGTCCCATCCGCCCTCCACATAGGTGACGCTGACGCCCAGCTTGTCGGCGATGGCCTTTGCCACCTCCACATCATAGCCCACCAGCTTGTCGGCTTCGTCGTGATAGGTCCAGGGGGCCCAGGTGCCCTCCATGGCGACGATGATCTCGCCCTTCTGCTGGATGCGGGAAAGCAGGTCGCCGGTGAGCTGATCGTCGGCGGAGCTGCCCTTGCCGCAGGCGGCAAGCAGCAGAGAGCAAAGCAGGGCGGCGCACAGCAAAAGCGCCGCGATCTGATTCTTTTTCATGATAAAAACGCTCCTTTTCAAAGATTTTCTGAGAGTTGAAACGATACTATATGCGGTCAATCGCCGTTGATGGTCCGGAGAAAGGCCCGGGTGCGTTCTTCCCGGGGGTCCTGGAAGAATTCCCGGGAGGGAGCCGCCTCCACCACAACGCCGTTTTCCATAAAAATGACCTTGTTGGAGACATTGCGGGCAAAGCCCATCTCGTGGGTCACCACCAGCATGGTCATGCCCTCCTCCGCCAGCTGCCGCATGACGGAAAGTACTTCGTCGGTGAGCTCCGGATCCAGCGCGGAGGTGGGCTCGTCGAAGAAGATGATCTCCGGCCGGGTGGCAAGCGCCCGGGCAATGGCCACCCGCTGCTGCTGGCCGCCGGAGAGCTGGCTGGGATAATAGCCGCTCCGGTCCGCCATGCCCACCTTGGAGAGCATCTGCATCCCCAGCTCCTCCGCCTGGGCCTTTGGGACCTTCCGGGCCACGATCAGGCCCTCCGTCACATTCTGCAGGGCGGTCTTGTTGAGAAAAAGATTATAGTTCTGAAAGACAAAGGCGGTCTTCTGCCGGAGCTGGGCGATCTCCCGCTTGGTGGCGCGATCCATCTGCAGCGTCTCCCCGTCGAAGACCATGGTCCCCCGGTCGGCCCGCTCCAGAAAGTTGATGCACCGCAGCAGCGTGGTCTTGCCGGAGCCGCTTGGCCCCAGAATGGCAACGACATCCCCCTGCTCCACGGAAAGGCTCACGCCCTTGAGGACCTCGGTCCGGCCAAAGGCTTTGTAGATATCACGGAGCTCCAGCATCATGCGTCCTCCTGTTTCTGATAGGCGTTGAGCTTCTTTTCTCCCACCCGCTGCAGCTTGGTGAGCACCGTGGAAAACAGCAGGTAGATCAGGCCCACCTCGATATAAAGCGCCAGCGGCTCAAAGGTCCGGGCTACGATGCGCTGGGTCACCATAAACATCTCTGTGACGGTGATGTTGGCCGCCAGCGAGGTATCCTTCACCAGCGAGATCAGCGAATTGGCCAGAGAGGGGAAGGCCGTCCGCATGGCCTGGGGCAGGACGATGCGGCGGATGGTCTGGAAATAGGTCATGCCAACGCATTCGCCCGCTTCCAGCTGCCCCCGGGAGACCGATTCCAGCGCGGCGCGGATGGTCTCCGCATCGTAGGCGCCGGAGTTCAGGGCGAAGACGATGGTGGCCGCAGGCAGCGGCTCCAGCACGACGCCCAGCTTGGGCAGGCCGTAAAAGATCACATAAAGCTGCACCAGCAGCGGCGTTCCGCGGACGATCCAGATATAGAACCGGGCGATGTGCCGCAGCACGGGGATCCGGGCATACTGCACCAGCGCCGTGCCCGTGGCGATGATCAGCGCCAGCGCAAAGGACACGCTGACGGAGGAGGGCCTTTTGCTGCGCAAGCGGGCCTCGGAGATCGTGGAGCTGGTGGAAAAAACGGAATGTGAGCTGCGGAAGGACGAGGAGATCCCCGCCGGCGACATTTACATCGGCTGCTGCGAGAGCGAGGGAATGCGCATCATCGCGCAGGCGGCCCGGGCGCTGCAGCGGACCTGTCCCCAGATCCGTTACCAGCTGTTCAGCGGCAACGCCCAGGACCTCAGCGACCGGCTGGAAAAGGGCCTGCTGGATTTTACGGTGATGACCGAGCCGGGGGAGCTGGACCAGAAATACGATGTGATCCGGCTGCCCCACCGGGACCGCTGGACTGTTTTGCTGCGGCAGGAC
>USML01000115.1 GCA_900555855.1 uncultured Eubacteriales bacterium
GTGTTGGCAATGCCGTCGTGCTGACCGTTGCCGGCAGTCTTGTTTTAACGGCAGTCTATCTCCTTTTTGCGGACCGCATCATCGCCATGTTCGGCGGCACCGTCAACGAAGAGACCTTCCGCCACGCCCAGGAGTATTTCTTCTATATCACGCTGGGCATCCCGTTCTATATGTTTGGTCAGGCGATGAACCCGATCATTCGTGCGGACGGCAGCCCCCAATTCGCCATGATCTCCACGCTGGCGGGTGCTGTGATCAACATTATTCTTGACCCCATCTTCATCTTTCTCTTCAAATGGGGCATGATGGGCGCGGCTGTCGCCACGGTCATCGGGCAGGCGGCAACGGCAGCGCTCGCCGCGTGGTATCTGCTGCATATGAAGATCATCCGGCCTGCGCCCGGCGATTATGTCCTGCAGGGAAGTGTCTGCGGACGGATGCTGACGCTGGGGATCACCAGCTTTCTTTCCCAGATCAGTCTGGTGGCGGCCATGGCGGCCATCAACAATATGCTCCGCAAATATGGTGCGATGGACGCTGTGTTTGGACAGGCGCAATATGCGCAGATCCCCATGGCGGTGGTGGGCATTGTGATGAAGTTCTTCCAGATCGTTATTTCCATCGTGGTGGGCATGGCGGCAGGCTGCATCCCCATTGTGGGCTATAACATGGGCGCGGA
Organism: uncultured Eubacteriales bacterium; assembly: GCA_900555855.1. GTDB lineage: Bacteria > Bacillota > Clostridia > Oscillospirales > Butyricicoccaceae > UBA4644. The sequence continues at coordinate 680 of USML01000115.1, forward strand.
GAAGAAGCTGCGCGTCCGGGAACTGTTCACCAAGCTGCTGATCGCCGAAGCACTGGTGGGCGCGGCGGCGCTGGTGCTGGCAGAGGGCTTCCCCCGGCAGCTCATCGCCATTTTCGGCGCAGCCAATGAGAGCAGCTTCTATACAGACTTTGCCATCAAGGCGTTCCGCACCTATCTCTGCATGATGGTGCTGGCCTGCGTCAACAAGGCGTGCTTTATTTTCCTGCAGGCGGTGGGCAAGGCGCTGGCATCCACGCTGCTTTCCATGTTCCGTGAGGTGGTGTTCGGCGTGGGCTTTGCCCTGCTGCTGCCGGTGTTTTTCGGCCTGGACGGCGTGCTGTATTCCATGCCGGTATCGGATGTGCTGACCTTTGTCATTTCGGCAGTGATTATCGTAAAAACCGATCGGGAATTGCATACGGAAAGCGTTCAAAACCCATGAAAGACGGCATCCCGCCGGTCACAAAAGGTTTACTTGCAGGGCGGCGCATTTTGCGGTAAACTGAAAGACAGAAAACGGCGGGAGGGATAGCGTGGCTTTATATACCAAAAAGCTCATCATGACCACATTCCAGTCGATGCTGGAGGAGATGTCGTTTGATAAGATCACCGTGGCGGCGCTGGTCAAGCGGGCGGGGGTCAGCCCCAATACCTTCTATTACCATTATCAGGATATCTATGCGCTGCTGGACGCATGGTTTCGGGAAAAGGTGGTGTATTTTGTCCCCGGCGACACGCTGATCGAATGGAAAAGCGCGACCAAAACCATGCTGCACCAGTGCAAGGCGCACCCCAAGACCATCTACCATGTGTTCGACGGCCTTTCCCGCGACCGGCTGGAGCGCTATATCTTCTCTCTGACGGACGATGTGTTTCTGCGGGTGGTGCATCAGGCCGCGGAGGGACATTCCATTTCGGAGGAGAAGCTGCGCAGCATCGCCTCCTTCTGCCGTTACGCCTACATCGGCTTTATGATGCAGTTTTTCTGGAACCGCATGGAAAACGATATCGACACAAGCGTAGAGCGGCTGGGCGCGCTGTTTGACCGTTTTTTGACCAGCGCCGTGCAGCAGGAGCCGTGAACAATACCGCCCTGCAGGAGCTGCCCCCATGTGGGGCGGCTCTTTTTTGCGTAAAAAGGCGAGTTTGCGCAAATTTGCGTATTCCGGGCGGTTTGCGGGAAATCAGAGAGATCGACTTTTTTCACCATGGCTTTTGCGGAAAGACCCCGCTAAGATAAAGGGAGACGGCCATCGGAACGCGGGGCAGACGCCGCCGGAGATGGCTCCGCTGCCGCCGGAGCGAAGCTGCCGGCAGAAAGGAAAGAAAGTATGCAAAAGCTGACGCATTGTATTCGGACGGAGCAGCCCCGCTGGCGGGTGTGGCTCTGGGCAGTCTGTGAGGCGTTCGTGCTGTATTCCATGCTGCGCGCGCTGCGGCTGGGGCCGGCGTCGGATGCGCTGATCTGTCTGCTGGTGGCCTTGGGCGCGGCCGTGCCATATCTTTTCCAAGTCTTCGGCTATCGGATGTCCAACGCGCTGTTCCTGTTCGGCCTGTTTTACCTGCTGGCCTCCATGTCAGGACGGGTCTATAAGCTGTATTATCTGATCGCCCATTGGGATAAGCTGCTGCATCTGTGCGGCGGCGTGATCTTTGCGCTGTTCGGCTCCTATCTGCCGGTGCTGATCCGGGAAAGGTATCGGGACGACCTGACGCTGCGGGCCCTGTTTGCCGTTTTGTTTTCCATTTCCGTTGCAGTGCTTTGGGAGTTTTATGAGTTTGGCATGGATCGCTGGTTCGGTATGGATATGCAGAGGGATACGGTCATTTCCGCCATCCATTCCTACGATCTGGGCAGCGCCGCCGGCGTGATCGGCAGCATCGACCGGATCGACAGCGTGATCGTCAACGGACAGCCTATGGCGGGTTATCTGGACATTGGCCTGATCGATACCATGGGCGATATGTTTATCGAAACAGTAGGAGCAGTGGCCTACGCTGTTTTGTTCGCGCTGGACAGGGGCCGTCATGCCGCCATCACCCGCACAGCCGACGCACGGCCGGACAAAAGGGAAGCGCCGCGGGCAAAGGCCGGATAAAGCGCCGTCTGCAAAGGATCGTAATGAAAAAGAAAGGATAGATGGACTATGAGCATCACCGAAAAAATCTCTCACGCAGCCGAACGCAAGGCCTTCGAAACCGTTCTCGACAGCCTTATCAAAAAGGGTCAGACGCAGGACGCGGGAAAGTTCGCAAACGATCTTGTGAACATGGTGCAAAAGCTGCACGGCGATGTTTGGAGCGAAGCCTCCTTCCAGACGCTGCACATGCTTGCGAACGATCCCAACGGGAAATGGGCCCATTATGTCCAGCGCCTGATCCGCGACAACGACCCCTACATTCTCAAAACCTTTCTCACCAACGCCGTCTATGAGGGCGGCATCCGGGGCTATCATGTGGCGCAGGAAACCGCGAAGAAATACGACATCAATGTACCTTGGCTGATCCTGATGGACCCCACCTCCGCCTGCAATATGCACTGCACCGGCTGTTGGGCGGCGGAATATGGTCACAAGCAGAGCCTGACCTTTGAGGAAATGGATCGCGTGCTGACCGAGGCCAATGAGCTGGGCACCCATGCCTGTCTCTTTACCGGCGGTGAGCCGCTGCTGCGGAAAAAAGACATCATCCGCCTATGCGAGAAGCACCGGGATATGGCGTTCCACGCCTTTACCAACGGCACCCTCATCGACGAGGAATTTTGTCAGGAGATGCTGCGGGTGGGCAACTTCTTCGTGTCCATCAGCGTCGAGGGCTTTGAGGAGGCCAACGATGGCCGCCGGGGGCAGGGGCATTTTCAGAAGGCGCTGGACGCCATGGACCTGATGCACAGCCACCGGATCCCCTTCGGCGTCTCCATCTGCTATACCAGCCAGAACTATAAGGTGGTCACCAGCGACGCGTTTCTGGATCTTCTGATTTCCAAGGGCTGTATTTTCGCGTGGTATTTCCACTACATGCCTGTTGGCCTGAACGCCGACACATCCCTGTTGCTGACGCCGGAGCAAAGAGCGTATATGAAAGACCGCGTCCGCGAGATCCGCGGACTTACCGGCGGCAAGGAGCTGTACTGCATCGACTTCCAGAACGACGGCGAGTTTGCCGGCGGCTGCGTGGCAGGCGGCCGGATCTATTGCCACATCAACGCCGCAGGCGATGTGGAGCCCTGCGTCTTCATCCATTATTCCAGCGCAAATATCCAGGAAAAGAGCTTTCTGGAGTGTCTGCAGCAGCCGCTGTTCAAGCTCTACCGCAAGGGCCAGCCCTTCAACGATAACCACCTGCGCCCCTGCCCCATGCTGGAGAATCCGGAGCTGCTGCCGAAGATGGTGGCAGAGAGCGGTGCGCACTCCACCGACCTCGAAGCGCCGGAAAGCGCCGAGCATCTGTGCGAGAAGTGCAAGGCCTATGCCGATTGCTGGAAGCCTGAAGCCGAAAAGCTCTGGGCGGAGGAGCACGGAGCTTGCTGAAGGCCGGCCCATCCGCAAAGGATCAAAGGACAGAAAAGC
>USML01000116.1 GCA_900555855.1 uncultured Eubacteriales bacterium
GCCGTCGCCGGTGGTATCCACATTGGGGGCCACATCGTAGGGATAGATGCGCACGATGTTGCGCAGCGCCGCGTCGCACTGCAGCGAAAGATATTCCTTGAAGTTGTCTACATTAAAGACGGCCTTGGCCGTATCCGCCACCCGCCACATGACGGCGATGCCGATCTCCACCGGGTTGCCCAGGCAGTCGTTGATCTTCTGGCGGGCGTTGTTCAGCGTCATGATCTTCAGGGAGATCCGCTTGTCGCCGCCCACCTCCACCGAAGCCTGCGCACCCTGCGCCGCCAGCACGATGCCTGCGGTCTTGCCGCCGTCCACATCGCCGGACTGGTTCAGCTTGGTCTTTGCGGCGGGGTTGAAGGCCGTGCAGAAGGGATTTACAAAGTAAAAGCCCGCGCCCTTCAGCGTGCCGATATATTTTCCGAACAGCGTCAGCACCAGCGCTTCCTGGGGCTTGAGCACCTTCAGGCCGCAGAAGGGGATAAAGCCGATCATCAGCCACAGGATGCCCATGCACATGGGGATCACCCGCAGGGGCGTAGCGCCGTGCTTCAGGCCCGTGGCGCAGAAAATCACCAGGCCGACGGCGGCCAGATAAAGCAGGAGAAACAAAAGCAGCATGGCCATGCCGTTTTTCTTCCGATCCAGAATTTTTTCGTTCATATCCATAGCCTCCTTTTTGATATCAATATCATATCATTATGATCTGCTTTTGTCAAGCCCGGGGCGAAAAAAGGTTGTAACCTGCCGGATCTTATGGTAAAATGAAGCAAATATGGAAAGGCAGGCATCAGGCATGAAGCAGCAGCGGGAATATCCCCGTTTTATCATTTCGGCCAAGGGCGTCCGCTGGTTGGAGAGCGGCCATCCCTGGGTCTATGAAGCAGAGGTCCTGGGGGAGAAAGGTCAGGCGGAAAACGGCGGTCTGGCCGACGCGGTCTCGGAAAAGGGCAAATATCTGGGGACGGGCTTTGTCAGCCGCCAAAGCAAGATCCGGCTGCGGCTGATCTCCCACAACGCCAACGACCGGTTCGACGCCGCCTTCTGGAAGCGGCGGCTCCAATACGCCTGGGATTACCGCAAGACCGTCATGGGGGAGGATCTTTCCTGCTGCCGGGTGATTTTCGGCGAGGCCGACGGCTTTCCGGGACTGACGGTAGACCGGTTTTCCGACCTTCTGGTGACGCAGACGCTCTCCATTGGCATGGAACGGATCAAGCCCATGCTGCTGCCCCTGCTGGTGCAGGTGCTGGAGGCGGACGGGCAGCAGATCGCCGGGATCTATGAACGAAACGATGCCGCCCTTCGGGAGCTGGAGGGGCTGGAGCAGGGAAAGGGCTGGTTCCCGTTGGAGGGCCGCCCCATTCCCAAAAGCCCGATGACGGAGATTTGTGAAAACGGCGTTTATTATCGCGTGGATGTGGAAAACGGCCAGAAGACCGGCTTTTTCCTGGATCAGAAATACAACCGCCTTGCCGTGGCAAGGCTGGCCCGGGGGAGAAGGGTCCTGGACTGCTTTACCCATACCGGCTCCTTCGCCCTGAACGCCGCGCTGGGCGGCGCGGCCCATGTGACGGCGGTGGATGTCTCCCAGTCTGCCATTGATATGGCCAAAAGCAACGCCGCCCGCAACGGCCTGCTGGACCGGATGGATTTTCTCACGGCAGATGTGTTCGATCTGCTGCCCCGGCTGGAGGAGGAAAAACAGAAGCCTTACGATTTTATCATTCTGGATCCGCCGGCCTTTACAAAATCCCGCAGGACGGTCCACAGCGCGGAGAAGGGCTATAAGGAGATCAATCTGCGGGCCATGCGCCTGCTGCCTCGGGGCGGCTATTTGGCGACGGCCTCCTGCAGTCATTTTATGCCGGTGGAGCTATTTGAAAAAATGCTGCGCTCCGCCGCCCGGGATGCCGGCGTGGAGCTGCGGCAGATCGAAGCCCGCCAGCAGGCCCCGGACCATCCCATCCTTTGGAATGTTCCCGAGACGGATTATTTGAAATTCTATCTCTTCCAGGTGGTATAACGCCCCGGAAGCAGAGAAAGGAGCCTTTGATGAACTGGAAAAAGCTGATCAAGATCCTGATCCTTCCCCTGCTGCTGCTCTGCGCTTTTTTGTGGTACCGGGCCCCGGTGCGCTTTCTCAGAGGGGTAAAGGCATCGGAGGTGGCCTGCATCCGGGTCTTCGACGGCAACACAGGCCACGAGCTGGATCTCACGGACCCTGCCGTCATTGAGACCGTCCTGACCAATCTGCAGACTACGCCCGTCCGCCGCAGCGGCATTTCGCTGCTGCACATGGGCTATCGCTACCGCATGACCTTTCAGGACGCCGCCGGCGGCACGCTGGGGCAGATCATTCTGAATTCCGCAACAACGCTGCGTCATGATCCGTTTTTCTATAAAAACGAGGCCGGCGGCCTTTGTTACGATGTTATATGGGACATTTTTGACAAAAGCTACGGTTATCTTTCGTAAAAAATGCTGAAAATCATCCCTGCAAGGCGGGCTTCCGCGACGCTGCGGGAGCGTCTGCCGGAGAGCGCGGGGATTGACCAAACGCCAAAAGACTGCTATACTTTGCCTTGGCACGGGGGATGCCGGGGCGCTTTTCTGCGCTTTTGCGGCGCAGCGCCGTGACCTTCAAAGAAAGAGCCGCCGGCCGTCTGGCGCGGTCGGAACAGGGATGGAACCATGGAACAAAAACAGCTGCCGGAAAAATTTCAGGAGTTTTCAGAAGCAAGGAAAAATGGCTTTCTGCGGGCGAAGGCCGTAAAGGACGCAGGCGGGAAGATCGCCGGCACCTTCTGCACCTATACGCCCAATGAGGTCTTCGACGCGGCGGGCGTTTACACCGTCAGCCTTTGCGGCACCAGCGACGAGACGGTGGCCGCAGCGGAGGCGGAGCTGCCCAAGAATCTTTGCCCGCTGATCAAATCCAGCTATGGCTTCGCCGTCTCCGACAAGTGTCCCTACACCTATTTTTCCGATCTCATCGTGGGCGAGACCACCTGCGACGGCAAAAAGAAGATGTATGAGCTGCTGGGCCGGCTGAAGGATGTCCATGTGATGCACCTGCCCCAGGGCATCGACCGTCCTTACGCGGCGGAGCTGTGGCGGCGGGAGCTGGAATATCTCAAGACCCTGCTGGAGGAAAAGTTCGGCGCAGAGATCACGGACGAAAAGCTCCGGGCGGCCTGCCGCCTGCGCAACCGTCTCCGCCGGGCCAAGCTGGAGCTGATGGAGCTGCAGAAGCTTTGTCCGCCGCCGGCCAACTATACCGACCTGTATCATGTGATCGACAGCGCCAATTTCAGCTTCGATGTGGAGCAGTCCATCCGGGCCATTGAGGAAATGACCGCCGAGATCCGGGCGGCCTACGAAGCGGGCCAGCGGCCCGTCAGCCCGCACCGCAAGCGCATCCTGATCACCGGCTGTCCCTCCACCGGCGTTTTGCAGAAGACGGTGGGGGAGATCGAAAAGAGCGGCGGCGTTGTGGTGTGCATGGAAAACTGCAACGGTCTCAAGGCCGCCATCCAGATGGTGGACGAGCAGGCCCCGGATATCCTGCAGGCCATTGCCGACCGCTATCTGGAGATCGGCTGCGCCGTGATGTCGCCGGACACCAAGCGCATGGAGCTTTTGCAGCGGCTGCTGCAGGAATACCGGATCGACGGCGTGGTGGAGATCATCCTGCAGGCCTGCCATCCCTACGCCATCGAGCGCCAGCAGGTGCGGGAGACCGTCCGGCAGATGGGCCTGCCCTATATCGCCGTGGAGACGGACTATTCCCAGTCTGACGCGGGCCAGCTGAGCACCCGTTTGTCCGCCTTTATCGAGATGCTTTGAGCCTTGCGCCGCGGACGCTGCGCGCCGGGCTTCCGGCATTCGGGGCCGAAAGGCAAAAAACATTTGAAATTTCCCTTTGCGCATGGTAAAATAAAATCACAGCGTGTGGCATTTCTGTGTAAATCCGGTTGCAGAGGGCCACGCGCTTTTTTGCGTCAAAGAGGGTGAGAGATGGAACATGAAAGAAAACTTCATAAGCAAATCGTGTAGCAGAAATGCGTAAGTCCGGGTTTGGCGGGCTTGCGCATTTCTTATTTTTGGAAAGAAAGGTGAATGGAATGGATACCGG
>USML01000117.1 GCA_900555855.1 uncultured Eubacteriales bacterium
AGCTTCAGCAGCGTAAGCCCGTCCTGGGCGCTGCCGACGACTTCCAGATTCTCAAATCTGCGGAGTTCTTTTTGCAATAGGTCGCAAAGGTCTTTACTGTTGTCTGCGATGATTACTTTCATGCGTTCGTTCAACATTATCGCCTTCCTTGCTTCAATATTCTGACTTGCGTTTATAAAGTAACACAATTTCAGAAAAGATACAAGCTTTTTCCGGCATTTTCGCCGAAAACCCTTTCGACTTCCTTCGCGTTTTTCGAACTTTTATTTTGCATTCGACAAGAATAGACACATTCTTTCCTGTTTTCTGCCAAATAAAGATGGATATTTCTGGAATTCCCCGGATTTTCATCCTTTGCTGGAAATTTGCTGCCCCAGACGCTTTTCCTTCCGCTTCTATTCGCCCCCGTTTCCGCCATACTAAAAGAGCGAAAGGAGGAGGACTATGCACAAAAAACAACGATTTCCAAGGCTTTGCGCCGGTTTTCGGGCCGGCGCGCTGGCAGCCTTCTGTCTGGCGCTGACGCTGGTGCTTTCCCCCATGGAGCGGGGCGCGCTGCCGGTCTCCGGCGCGGCCGTTATTTCGCCCGCCGTGGGCGAACCGGCGGCGGAACAGGCTTCCCTGCCCCAGATCGGCGATGCGCTGATCCCCCTGGGACGCACCACCGGCATCAAGCTTTTCTCCCCCGGCACCATGGTGGTGGGCTTTTCGCCGCTGGAATGCGCCGGCTGCTGCCCCGCCAAAGAGGGCGGACTGAAGGCCGGCGATGTTCTGCTGGCGCTCAACGGACAGGCCATCCAGAGCAACGAGGACCTGACCCGGCAGATGCGTGCGCTGGAGCAGGAGCAGGCCGTCTTTACCGTCCTGCGGGAAAGCGCCCGGCAGGAGATCACCGTCAACGCAGTCTATGATCCTGCCCTGCAGTGCTATCGCATCGGCGCCTGGGTGCGGGACAGCGTGGCCGGCATCGGGACCGTTACCTTTGTGGATCCGGAGACCGGCGTGTTCGGCGCGCTGGGCCACGGCATTTGCGATTCCGACACCGGTCTGCTGATCCCCTTCGGCTGCGGCTCGGTAATGCGCTCCAGCGTGGACCGGGTCCAGAAGGGCGCCTCCGGCACGCCCGGACAGCTCTGCGGCAGCTTTGATCTGGTGCGGGATCAGGGCTGGCTGGGCGGCAACACGGAATCCGGCATTTTCGGCCGGTTCACCCGGCCGGAGGCTTATCAGGACCTTCAGCCCGTTCCCACCGCCGCCCGCAGCGAGATCCACACCGGCCCCGCCGTCATCCGCAGCAATGTCAACGGGACGGAGACGCGGGAATACACGGTGGAGATCCTGCGGGTCTACCCCAAGGACAGCGGCGTGGGCCGGGATCTGATGCTCCAGGTGACGGATCCTCAGCTGCTTTCCGCCACCGGCGGCATCGTGCAGGGCATGAGCGGCTCGCCCATCCTGCAGGACGGCAAGCTGGTGGGCGCTGTAACCCATGTTCTGGTGAACGACCCCACCCGCGGCTATGGCATCAGTCTGGAGGAAATGCTGGAAAACGCGCCCGCCGCATAAGCGGCGCAGGGCCCCGGGATCCCACAGCGGGAAGCCCGGGGCCTTGCCGTTTTTTCAAGTCTGCCGGCAGACGGTATTTTAATCTGCCGCCGGGGCCATGGCATACAGCGTGCTTTCGCCGCGCTCGGCCCGATGGATGGCGGCAAGGGCGCACAGGGCCTGCTCCGTGGCCATGAGATTTCCCTCGCCGGCAAGGGTATGCCGGAAGCTCCCGTCCGGGCAGGCAAAGCGCTCCAGCGCGTCGGTGAGCGTTCCGCCGGGCTTCTGAAAGCGCGGATCGTCCAGGCTGATCCCGTTTTCGCACAGGGCGAGGATGACCTGGCTCACGCTTTCGCTGTTTTCATCGCCGTAGCTTTGGAAACCGCCGTTTGGCAGCTGCTCTGCGGACAAAAAGGCCGCCGCGCGGTCCAGCGCCGCAGAGACGCCGTCCAGCGCCGTATACTTTGCAAGGGCCTGCATGGCCATGGCCGTCAGATCCACATCGCTGCCGCCCCTGGTCAGCGCCCACGCGCCGTTTTCGCTCTGCCCCTCCAGCAGATACTGCACATATCCCTCCCGTGTGGCCTGCGTGCCGGTTTGCGTTTCCGGAATGGCATATCCGCCGGAATCCAGCGCGATGAGCGCCCAGATGGGGCCGTTGATCCCCTGCACGCAGGTCTTGTCCAGATCTGCCAGGGGCAGCGTCAGATCGAAGCCCTCCACGCTGCGCGGGTCGCGGCCGATGGCCGTCAGCGCCAGAATGGCGCGGCTGTATTCCGTATTTTTCCGCGGATCCAGAACGCCGTCCTTCTCCCGGACCGTCTCGCACAGGCGCTGGTAATAGCCCTCGAACCAGCCGGAGGGCGCTTTTGCCCCTGCCCGGGCCACGCCGATCACCGACCATTCGCCGCCCACGCTTGCATTCTGCGGCTCCGAAACGGTCTTTGTAAGGTAAGCCGCGGTCTTTTCCAGCTGCGTCTGCGCCCCCGCCGCGCCGCAGGCGCTCAGAAGGAGCGCCATGGCCAGCAGCAGCGGCAGGAATCGTTTTCTTCTCTTCATGCTCCCCTCATTTCTGCTCCGCGGGGAAGCCTGTGATCCGGCCATTGTAATAGGCGTAGATCAGCGCCGCATCCAGATTATCCGTTTTGCCGTCGCCGTTTACATCCGCCGCCGTAAGCTGCTGCTCGGAGAGCGTCTGCTTCCCGTTGTAATAGGCGTATACCAGCGCCGCATCCAGATTATCTGCCCTGCCGTCGCCGTTTACATCGCCCAGCGTGACGGCCGGCCTGTCCGTCAGGGTGAGCATGATATTCACATGGGGCTTGAGCGTCGTGACGCCCGCCTCCGAGGAGCCGTCCGTCCCGTTTTCATTGTGATACATGGCATAGGGGAAGGTGATGGCGAACTCCGCGTCCTCCGCCGTAAGCGGCTGGGTGTTGAAGGTAACATAGCGCGTCACATCCCGGGAAGCGCCGTTTTTGTAATGCGCCGTCACCGCCATGCCCGTGGGGTCAAAGGTCTCGCCGAGGGCATATTCGGTCTTGGCCGGCATAGCCGTCACCTCAAGCCGTTCGATGCTGCTGCCGAAGGCCATGAGGAAGGCGGAATCGTTTTTGAAATAAACCGTGCCATATTCATCCACGATGGGGCTGCAGATGGCATACTGCGCATGGTCTCCCGCCGGGGTGAACAGCGCATAGGGCGTGTCGTAGACCGTGGCCGTGCCGCCGTTGCTGTAGCGCTCCTTCGTCAGGAACTGCGGCGCGGTCTGGCCTGCGCTGTCCTTGAGCATACGGAGCTTGCCGGGGGTGAAGTTATCAAAGAAATAGACATAAACGCAGCCGGTGTCTTTATAAGCGGTGGTGAGCAGGCCGCTGGTCTGGGGATAGCCCTGGGTCCGGACCTTATAGGCGATGGACCAGGTCCCCAGGTCTATGACCGTCAGGTTGTGGCCCGAATAGGCCGTGAACTGGCCGGTACCAGAGATGCCGATATAGGCGCGGCCCTTGTAGACCACGGGGGTGCAGGTGCTCATGGCAGGGGTCTTTTCGACGCCCGCATAGTTATCCAGCTGGAGACCCCTGATCTCTGTGATCTTCCATACGCCGGCATCGTCCTTCACCATCCTGGCCCGGTAGAAATAGCCGCCCTTGGTGGTGAAGTAATAGGCATCCGTCTCCGCATCGTAGCAGATGGAGCTGCGCACATCGGCCATCAGATCGTCGCGGCGGTCCAGAACGCGGCCGGTCTTTCGGTCAAACAGCAGCAGCGCGCCGGTTTTGTTCACATGCTGGCCGTTGGTATAGCTGGACTGGCCGTCGTCTGCGCCCACCAGAACGAAATCGTCGCAGACATAAGCGCCCGCCCAGTAAAAGCCGTTGTGGGTATAGGTCCAGGTAGCGAGCTTTTCCTCGTTCGTCTGCGTCGGATCCTCATCCGTGACGGAGATGCAGACGAAGTTGGCCTGTTTCACCTCCTGCACCCAGAAGCCGGTGTAGATGTAACCGTCATGA
>USML01000118.1 GCA_900555855.1 uncultured Eubacteriales bacterium
GTGCAGGACCTTGACGACGTGACCGTCTACGGCGATTTCTCCCGGTCGGAACGCGCAGCTGTCGTGACGCTTAACATCCGCGACTATGACTCCGCCGAGGTCGCGGACGCGCTATTTGCCGATTACGACATCGCCACACGCGCCGGTGCACACTGTGCGCCGCGCATGCACGAGGCGCTCGGCACCGTGCACACCGCGCAGATCACCTATGCGGCGCGGGATTCCGAGTTCGACGGGCTGACCATTCACGCCGGCGAATATCTGGCGCTGCTGGACGGCACGGCCCCCCATGTCACCGAGCCGGACTTTCCCGGCGCCGGCGGCGATTATCTTACGCTCCCGCCCTACCGGGATCGGGCGGCGCTGGAGCAAAAGCGGCCGGCACTGCTGGCGCTGAAGGCGGCCTCCGCCCAATGCTATGCCCAGGCCTGGCGGCTTCTTTCCGCCGCGGCAAGGGTGCGGGAGGCTCGCCGCCAGCTGCTGGAGCCTTCCATGGACAAGGCGCGGCTGGCCGCCCGGGGCCGGAGCCTGATGCTGCGGAGCCTGCCGGATGCGGGCCGGCCCGGCCGGGTGCGGCTGCGGTTTCTGGAGGGCTATACGCCCCAGGGAAAGCTTCTGCTTGCGGAGACGGCCGCCGCCTGCGCCCAGCGGATCTGGACGGTGGGCGACCGCTTCGGTCTGGCCCAGCCCCTGCTGCAGGCGGCCCGGGACGCTGCACTGGAGCGGGGACAGCTGGTCTATGCCTGTCTGGATCCTCTGGAGCCCGGCCGGCTGCGCCACCTGCTGCTGCCGGAGGCGGGGCTTGCCCTGATGACCCGGGAGGAGACGCCGCTGCCCCTGCCCGTTTACCGGAGCCTGCGGGTGGACGCCATGATCCCCCCGGAGACCCTGCGGCTCCACAGAGGCCGCCTCCGCCTGCTGGGGCAGACCGGGCAGGCGCTGGAGGAGGAGGCGCTGGGCTATATCGCCCAGGCCCACCGGCTCCACGACGAAATGGAAGCCATCTACCGGCCCCATCTGGCGCTGGAGGAGATGGAGCAATGCCTGCTGCGGCAGCAAGCGCTGCTGCGGCCCTGAGAAAGGAGAACCATGCCGCCCTTTGAGACCGTCAACTGCGGCTGCGCCCCGGAGCCCTGCCAGCCGCCCCACCATCCGCAAACGGGCCAGAATTGGCTCAGCGACAACCTGCTTCTGTGCCTGCTGGCGCTGGCCGTGGTGCTGTTCTGCTTTTATTTCGTCATCAAGGCCGGGGTCAAGGGCGGCATTTTAGAGCTGCTCAACGACCCGAACTTCTCCCTTTCCAAGCTGCTGGGCGGCGGCGAATGCCGGTGAGCTGCGGTCTGCCCGGCGCCCTCCGTCCCCCGCTCCGGAAGCGTTCTGCTTCCGGGGCTTTTTCTGCTCTTGACAAGCGGCGGAAGTTAGCGCATACTAACTTCTGAAGCACAAACAGCCGAAAGGATGAAGGATCTATGACACTGGCCCAGCTCCCCGCCGGAAAGAGCGGGATCATCGAACAGGTGGGCGGCACCGGCGCCCTCCGCTGCCGTCTTTTGGATATGGGGCTCATCCCCCGCACGAGGGTGACCGTTCAGAAGATCGCGCCCATGGGAGACCCCATCCAGATCCGTCTGCGGGACTATGAGCTGACCCTCCGCAAGGAGGATGCGGAAAACATCACCCTCCGGGAGGTGGAAGCATGATCTTCGCACTGGCAGGCAACCAGAACTGCGGCAAGACCACCCTGTTCAACCAGCTCACGGGCATGAACCAGCATGTGGGCAACTTCCCCGGCGTCACCGTGGACCAGAAAAGCGGCTCCGTCCGGGGGCAGAAGGACTGCACGGTGGTGGATCTGCCGGGGATCTATTCCATCCGGCCCTATTCTGCCGAGGAGATCGTTACCCGGCGCTTTCTGCTGGACGGCCATCCCGACGGCATCATCAACATCGTAGACGCCACCAATATCCAGCGGAATCTCTATCTGACGCTGCAGCTGATGGAATGCCGCATCCCCATGGTGCTGGCGCTGAACATGATGGACGAGGTCCGGGCCAACGGCGGCTCCATTGATGTGCAGGAGATGGAAAAGCAGCTGGGGATCCCGGTGGTGCCCATCAGCGCTGCCAAAAACGAGGGCATCGACGAGCTGATCCGCCGGGCGGTGGAGACGGTGCGGACCCGCACCCTGCCCCAGGTGATGGATTTCTGCGGCCCCGGCCCGGTCCACCGGTGCATCCATTCCGTCATGCACCAGATCGAGGACCACGCCCAGAGCGCCGGCCTGCCGGTGCGCTTCGCCGCCACCAAGCTCATCGAGGAGGATCCGGAGATCCTCAGCAAGCTCCGGCTGGATCAGAACGAGATCGAGCTGGTGGAGCATTCCATCCTCCAGATGGAGGAGGAGGACGGCATGGACCGCAACGCCGCCCTGGCGGAGATGCGCTATGATTTTATCGAGGGGGTCTGCCGGGATACGGTGGTCCGCTGCCGGGAGAGCCGGGAGCACCAGCGCAGCATGCGCATGGATCGGATCCTGACGGGCAAATATACCGCCATCCCCATTTTTATCCTCATCATGCTCTCCATCTTCTACCTGACCTTCAATGTGTTCGGCGCGGCGCTCTCCGACCTGCTGGCGGCGGGCATCGGCTGGCTGCAGGGCGTCACCGACAGCGCCCTGACGGCCTACGGCATCAATCCCGTGGTGCAGAGCCTGATCATCGACGGGATCTTTGCGGGCGTGGGCAGCGTTTTGTCCTTCCTGCCGGTGATCGTGGTGCTGTTTTTCTTCCTTTCCATTCTGGAAGACACCGGCTATATGGCCCGGGTGGCCTTTGTGATGGATAAGCTGCTGCGCAAGATCGGCCTTTCCGGCCGGAGCATCGTGCCGCTGCTCATCGGCTTCGGCTGCAGCGTCCCCGCCATCATGGCCACCCGCACCCTCAGCTCTGACCGGGACCGGAAAATGACCATCCTTCTGACGCCCTTTATGAGCTGCTCCGCCAAAATCCCCATTTACGCCGTGTTTTCCGCCGCATTTTTTGAAAAATATCAGGCGCTGGTGATGATCGGCCTGTATCTGGGCGGCATGCTGGTGGGCGTTTTGGCGGCGCTGATCTTTGGGCGGACGCTGTTCCGGGGCAACCCGGTGCCCTTCGTCATGGAGCTGCCCAATTACCGCTTCCCCTCCGCCAAAAGCGTGGGCCAGCTCTGCTGGGAGAAGGCCAAGGACTTTTTGCAGCGGGCCTTTACCGTGATCTTCTTTGCCACCTGCGTCATCTGGTTTCTGCAGACCTTCGACGCTCGGCTCAATGTGGTGCAGGACAGCGCCCAGAGCCTGCTGGCCGGCGTGGGGCGGCTGCTTTCCCCGGTGTTCCGCCCCTGCGGCTTCGGCAGCTGGCAGGCAGTGACGGCGCTGATCTCCGGCTTTATCGCCAAGGAATCCGTCATCAGTACGCTGGGGGTCTTGCTGGGGGGTGAGAGCGCCATCACGACGCTGTTCACGCCGGTCTCCGCCCTGAGCTACCTGACCTTCACGCTGCTCTATACGCCCTGCATCGCGGCCATTGCGGCGGTGCGGCGGGAGCTGGATTCCGGCTGGAAGGCGGCAGGCGTCTCCCTGCTGCAGTGCGCCGTGGCCTGGCTCTGTGCCTGCGGCGTGTTCCAGCTGGCCGGTCTGCTCTGAGCGCCATGGGAACGGCTGTGATCCTGGGGCTTCTGGCCCTGTGGGCCGCGCTGGCCCTGCGCTCCATAAAAAAGCGCCGAAGCGCCGGCGGCTGCGGCTGCCGGTGCGGCCAATGCGGCGGCTGCGGCGTTGGCAGGAGCGCTTCCCAGCCCCGCCGGCCGGGCAGATAACAGGCCCCGCACCTGATCGCGGGCGTTGCTGCGGAAAAAGCGCGCTTCTCCCGCCGCGCCTTTGTCGCCCGACCGCCGTCTTTCGTCTTTCGTCTTTCGTCCAAAAAGAGGAGGGTTTACGGGAGGAACATGGTTCCTTTCCCCGGCGCAAACTGCGCCGGGGGC
>USML01000119.1 GCA_900555855.1 uncultured Eubacteriales bacterium
CACGGCTGGGGGCTTTCCATCGTCCGGCAGATCGCAGAGCGCCGGGGCGGGCGGCTGACCGTGGAGCAGACAAACGGGCGGTTCGTGGCCACCGCATGGCTGGGCGCTGCGGAGTGATCAGGGCTTTGCCGCGCCTGTAAGAAAAAAAGCATTCTCCCGAACAAAGGGAGAATGCTTTTCTTTTGTTTCGCTTTTACAGCCGTCTGGCCAGAAAGTCCAGATAAGCGTCCCGCGTTTTTTTGCGATAGGACTGGCTGATGGGCGCCCGGCTGCCGTTTTTCAGGTGCAGCCAGTCCGGCTCCATCCGGAAAACCTGCGCCATATTCACAAGAAAGCTCTTATGGCACTGCACAAAGGCCGGCCCCAGCTGCGGCAGCAGCTGGGAGAGAGAAAGATAGGTCTCCACCGTTCCCTCCGCCGTATGGAGCCGCGCCAGCCGCCGATCGCTTTCCACATAATGGATCTGGGCCGCGGCCAGCGTCAGGATCCGCCCGCCTGTGCGGATGGCAACGGTCCGGTGGATCCGTTTGGCGAGCTTTTCCATGGCCCGGTCCAGCGCGTCGAACAGCTCCTGCTGCCGCAGCGGCTTGGTGAGAAAGTAAATATGCTCCGTCTGATACACCGTGGTGCAGAACTGGAGGGGATACCCGGTGATATAGATGACCTGCGTGCCGCTTTCCTCCGAAAGCAGCTCCTGCACCAGCTGGATGCCCGTGCTTTTGCCCTTGCCAAGGTCGATATCGGTGAAAAGAATGTCCACGGGCGCCGCCCGGAGCAGATCCTGCAGCTCCTCCGCCGTTGCGGCGCACCGCAGCTCCAGTCCATCTGCCCGCGGCCATGCAGACAGCTGCTCCAGCAGCTGATCCCGGTGCGCAGGCCGGTCCTCCAATATGACTGTCCTGATCATAAAAGCCCTTCCCCCGTTTCTCCTGGATCGATTGTAGCATAGGCCCTCCCGCCCCGGCAAGAGCCGCCGGGAAAATTCCTCCGGCTTTTCGGCGGCAGATAGGATTTATTCCATTTTTTGCGTTGATTATTCCATACGCCTTGTCTTCCGCAGGAAACTTTTGTATAAAAAAGGTACTGCCACAAATGGCGGGCAAGCGCCTGCTTCCGTGGGGATAAAAAACAAAAAGGAGAATCAATATGGGAAAAATGGAAAGCAAAAGCGTCACCGCCGCGCCCAGCGAAGAACAGACGATCATCGAAAAGCACGAGCTCTTTGGGTGGGAGCTGAAAAGCTCTCAGGAAGTCCTCAGCCGGGATTCGCACCTGGAAAACCGAGGCGATGACCTTTATAATGTTACCACTACGCAAAACTATGTGAAGCTTGTATTCCAGCGGGATGCAGACAGCCCCCTCGCCGCGAAGGCCCGCACTGTAGAGGATGAATACTGGCGGCTTTATCCGCGGACGCAGCCGGCCTTTTTCCCGCAAAAAAGCAAGCTTCTGAATCTGCTTCCGCTGATCCTTTGCGGCTTTATGCTGCTTGTTGGGGTCATATCATGGTTTCAGAACTATCCCTTTGGCGAAAAGCTTGCTCATTTTATCCTCAGTCTTGTGTTTGCCGCGATCTTCTTCGGTGTTTCCTATGCTTACCGCCGGTTCGGCTATCAGCGCAAGGTGGATGCATATCTGAAAAACAAGGATCGTCTCGAGGCGATCGAGGCGGAGATGAAGACCGTTTGACCAAGAAACGGACTGCCCTGTATCTTCCGGATCTTGAGGAGGAATTTAGATGAAAAAAGCAACGCGCACGCTTCAGGGGCTTCTTGCGCTGCTGCTGGCTCTGACGCTTTGCGGCTGCGGCGGAAAGACGCCCGCCGGGACGCCGGAGCCCGCGCCCTCAGAGACGCTGACGCAGCCGCCCGCCGACCCTGCGCCCGAAACGCCCTCTGAGACGCCCCAGGAGGAGCCCTTCGTCCCGGATTATGCGCCGGGCGAGGAGGTCACCGATTCCATCCGCGCCGACAGCTATCTGTATTTTGGCGCGCTGGCCGCGCAGCAGGGCCGCTGGCTCTATTACTGCGTCGCCGACGGAACGGGCGGCTGGGAGTGCAGCAGCCATACCTATGCCATCGTCAAGCTTCCGCTGGGCGGAACGGCGGAGGACCGGGTGGTCCTGATGACAATAAATGACCTGCACATGGACTTTAATCTGGCCTGCCAGCGCTGCGGAAAAGACACCACCGCCTATGGGACGATCAAAGATATCATCGGCACGCTGGGCGATTGGATCTACCTGACGGTGGACGAGCACATTCTCCGCCTGCGGACCGACGGCAGGATCATGGAATCCGTCCTTTGCCTGAAGCCGGACGGCCAGACCACCCATACCTACCTTGCGATCCGGGACAATATGCTCTATTACCTTGCCGCGGAGCGCCGGCCTGTCTCCGCATCCCAGACGGAGGACACCTGGACCATCCGCAAGCTGGATCTGGTTGGCGGCGAGACCCGGGATGTGGGCGCCGTCCCCGTCCCCGTGACCATGGCCGGCTGGTGCGGCGACGCTTTGATCCTGCAGGACTTTAAAGATCTGGACCACTGCAATGCCTATGTGCTGGGGCCGGACGATTCCCTCACCTTCTGCGAAAATTGGAGCTTCATCTATGATAAGGACTACTTTGGCTATTTTTCGATCCTTCCAGGCTACGCGGGAGAGGAGATGATCCTTTTCGGAGAACTGATCTCTCACGGGCTCGACGGCATCTACCGCATGAGCCGGGAGGATCTGGAGGGCTTTGCAAAGCAGGACTATTATATTCCAAAGGTCGGCGAAACGCAGGTGGGGCTCTATTCTGTCCCGATCTATGATCTCTCGCCCTTCTCCGCATTCCTTCTCCCCGGTACAGAGGATTTTTCCGAAACGACCGTGAGCTATGGGTGCGGCGTAGAGGACGGCTTCTGTTTCACGGACGCCTTTGATGGCCTGTTCTACTATTCCGAGACGGATAAGACCGTCCGCCAGCTCAACGAAGATAAAGCCGAAAACCTGCTCTGGCCCGGCGACGGCTATCTGTATTATGTCTGCACCATCAAGGCCGGCGGCGGATATTTTGACGGCATCTACCGCATCCGGCTGGACGGCACCGGCTGGGAGGATATGAGCTGGATGGTGGCTTCTGTCAACGGCTGATCCCCCGGCGCAGGCTCCGCCTTTGTGTAAAAAAACGCTTCCCGGCTGGACCGGGAAGCGTTTTTTCTTGGGGTCAAAGCATTTTTCGGCCGCTTCAGGCTTTGCAGAAGACCCGAATGGCCCTTGCGGCAAACGCCGCCGTGCCCTGGCCGCCGGCACGGTCGATGTTCTGGCGGAAGCGCTCATCGGCCGCATACATCTCGCCCAGGCCGGCCAGGATCTCCTTCGTGCAGGTGTAGTAATGGTCGGTGATGAACTGCTGCAGCCGGCAAACGATGGCCTGCACCTCCGGTGCGGCGGGATCCAGCTGTCTTTTCCCGCCCAGCTCCGCAAAGAGCTGCATCAGGCCGGCGGGGCTGTCGGCCTCGCCGGCTTTCTCGCGCTGCTGGTATTCCTGCCAGGCAGCAGTATTGCCCCATTTTTCCTTTACCTCGGCGGCATACTGCTCCAGCTCCGTCCTGTCAAATGCGTCAAATTGCATTGGTATCACTCCCGTTTGTAATGTCTCACGGGCGAGGGCGACGAGCCTTTCCAGCCGGGCCTGCCGCAGCTCCAGCAGCCTGATCTGGTCTGCCAGCGCGGCGGTCTGGTCGAAATTCGGATCATCCAGCATCCGCTTGATGTCCTTCAGCGGAAATTCCAGCTCCCGGAACAGCAGAATGGTCTGCAGCCGCGCCAGCGCTGTATCGTCATACAGCCGATAGCCCGCCTCAGTGAGCCCGGTGGGCGGCAGCAGGCCGATGGCGTCGTAATGGTGCAGCGTCCGGACACTGACACCGGCCAGTTTGCTGACTTCGTGAATAGTCATCATGGCACCCCCTCCTCCGTGTGAGTTTAGCATACAC
>USML01000120.1 GCA_900555855.1 uncultured Eubacteriales bacterium
CCTCTGACGAGGGAGCTGTCGCCGCAGGCGACTGAGGGAGAGAATTTGCAACCAGCTTCCTCTGCGCATCCCGCTTCACCGTAGGCCCGGCCTATCTCTCCCTCCGTCAAGCCCTTTGGGCTTGCCACCTCCCTCGTCAGAGGGAGGCAAGACGGGGGAAGGCCGTTCGCGCCGTACCTTTTACACAGGAGCTTGAAACTTTGGTGAAAATCAACAAAGAAAAGCGCTTGTGTTTTTCGCTGCAGTGTGGTAAACTGTTCGCATTGAAAACACAACTGTATTTATTTTACGGACAAAAGGGGATGCTTGTATGAAGACGGCGGTGCTGGGCTATGGGACCGTGGGCAAAGGGCTGGTGCAGCAGCTAAGACGGGGTCAGGCGCTGGAGCTGGGGCCGGTTTTGGTGCGCCCGGGCAAGGAAAAGGAGCCCTTTCACACCGCCCGGCTGGAGGATATTCTGGCGGATGCTTCGGTAGAGGCCGTGGCCGAGGCCATGGGCGGCGAGGAGCCGGCCTTTTCCTACCTTGCCGCCGCGCTGCGGGCGGGCAAGCATATCGTTACGGCCAACAAGGCGCTGGTGGCGGCCCGGGGGCCGGAGCTGGCGGCCATCGCAAGGGAGCAGGGCCGGGCCTTTCTCTTCAGCGCCGCCTGCGGCGGCGGCGTGCCCGTGCTGCACAATCTTTCGCTGGCGGCGCAAAACGACCGGATCACGGCGCTGGGCGGCGTGGTCAACGGGACGGCAAATTCTATTCTGGACGCCATGCAGGGAAAGGGGCAGAGCTTTACAGCAGCGCTGGCCCGGGCGCAGGAGCTGGGCTTTGCGGAGGCCGACCCCTCCGCGGATCTTTCCGGGCTGGACACCCTGCGCAAGCTGCAGCTTTTGTGCGCCGTGGGCTTTTCCGTTTTGCCGGCGGGGGCGCTTTTGCTGGAGGGCATCGAGCATTTTACGGCGGAGGACGCCGCCGACCTGGCCCGGCGTGGCCTGAGATGCCGGCTGGCGGCCCGGGCGGGCCGCTGCGAGAGCGGGCTGTTTGCCTTTGTGCAGCCCATGCTCTATGGGCCGGAGGCCCCGGAATATGCCCTGCCGGGCAGCGAGAACCTGATCTGGTATCAGGGGGAATGCGCCGGAACGCTGCGCTTCCGGGGGCAGGGCGCCGGCGGCGCGCCCACGGCCTCGGCCATGGCCCGGGATCTGTGCGATCTTGCCCAGGGGCGGCGGGAGATGCTCCCGGCGGACTGTCAGCGGGAGCTGCTGGACGGCGTCGGGCCCATGCTGCGCTATTATGTCCGTCTGCCGGAGGGCTGCGAAAGCGCCTTTCCCGGGGCGGAGGTCTGCAAGGGCGGCGGCGTCTGCCGCCTGATCACCCGGCCCATGGGGGCGGCGGAGGTGCATCGCTCCGTCCAGCGGCTGCGGCTTTTGAAAAACGAAGTGTTCTTTGCGGGATGGGAGGAAGCATAAAATGCTCAAGGCGGTAAAATTCGGCGGCTCTTCCGTGGCGGGGGCCGCGCAGTTCCAAAGGGTCCGGGAGATCGTCCTTTCCGACCCGGCCAGAAGGGTGGTGGTGGCCTCTGCGGCGGGAAAGCGCTTTTCCGGCGATCATAAGCTGACGGATCTGCTCTATCTCTGCCACGCCCATCTCACCTACGGCGTCTCCTGCGAGGAAATTCTCTCGGAGATCGAGGGCCGCTTCGTGGAGATCCGCGACACCCTGGGCCTGACCATGGATGTGGAGGGGGAGTTTGCCGCCCTGCGGGCCCGGCTGGACCGGAGCTTCCCCGTGGACGCGCTGGTTTCCCGGGGGGAGGCCTTTACCTCCCGGCTGCTGGCGGAATATCTGGGCTATACCTATGTAGACGCCGCGGATTGCATCTTTTTCTCCCCGGACGGCCGCATCGACCGGCAAAAAACCGACGAGGCCATCCGCCGGGCGGCGGAGGCCTATGGGCGCATCGTCATCCCCGGCTTTTACGGCAGCCTGCCCAGCGGCAAGCTGAAGGTCATGTCCCGGGGCGGCAGCGATATCACCGGGGCGCTGGCGGCGGCGGCGCTGGGGGCGGAGGTCTATGAAAACTGGACGGATGTCTCCGGCATCCTGATGGCCGACCCCAAGATCGTCAAGGATCCCTCGCCCATCCGCCGCATCACCTACAACGAGCTGCGGGAGCTGGCCTTTCTGGGGGCCTCCGTCCTCCATGAGGAGGCGGTTTTGCCCGTAAAGGAGCGGGGCATCCCCCTGAACATCCGCAATACCAACGCCCCCGACGATCCGGGCACCATGATCCTGCAGACCGTCCCCGAGGAGGAGCGGGATCAGGACCGGTTCATCACCGGCGTCGCCGGCCGGCGGGATTTTACCATCCTCACCCTGCGCAAGCGGGAGCTGAACACCGCCGCCGCCCTGCGGCAGGCGCTGGCCGTTTTGGAGCGGTACCGCATCCCGCTGGAGCACATCAGCCTGGGGCTGGATTCCTTCGGGCTGGTGGTCTCCTCCGGGGCGCTGGGGGAGGAGCTTTACGCCGTGGTGGGCGAGCTGCAGCAGGCCTGCGCCGCCGAGGATGTGCAGGTGCAGGAGGGCATCGCCCTCATCGCCGCCGTGGGGCGCAAAATGCCCTTCCGTCCGGGCGTCTCGGGCAAGCTGTTCCGGGCGCTGGGCGATCAGGGCATCAATATCCGCACCATCGCCCAGGGGGCGGATGAGCTTTCCATCGTCGTGGGCGTGGAGGAGCATGATTTTGAGCAGGCGATCCGGGTGCTTTACCACGGCTTCGCCGGATAACAGGGAAGGAGAGGGCATTTTTATGAAGGAATATCGTATTGCCGTTTTGGGCGCCACCGGCGCGGTGGGCCGGGAGATGCTGCGGGTGCTGGAGGAATATCAGATCCCCGTGTCCCGGCTTTTGCCTCTGGCCTCCGCCCGGAGCGCAGGCAGCACCGTTTTGTTCCGGGGGCAGCAGATCCCGGTGGAGGAGGCCGCGGAGGAGCGCTTCCGGGAGCTGGATTTCGTTTTGGGCGCGGTTGGCTCCGGCCTTTCCCGCCAGCTGCGGCCGGCCATCGAGCGCTCCGGCGCGATTTATATCGACAACAGCTCCGCCTTCCGGCTGGAGGAAGGGGTTCCGCTGATCGTCCCGGAGATCAACGGGCAGGAGGCCCTGTCCCGTCCGCCGGTGATCGCAAACCCCAATTGCTCCACCATCATCACCCTGATGGCCGTGGCGGCGCTGCACCGGCTCTCGCCCATCCAGTCCATGGTGGCCTGCACCTATCAGGCCGTTTCCGGCGCGGGGCAGGGGGGCCTTGTGGAGCTGGAGGAGCAGATGCAGGCGCTGGCGGCAGGCAGGCCCGTGGAGCACCGGGTCTTTCCGGCGCAGATCGCCCTGAATGTGATCCCCGTCATCGGCGACCGGCTGGAAAACGGCTATACCGCCGAGGAGATGAAGATGCAGAACGAGGGCCGCAAGATTTTGCACCAGCCGGAGCTGAAGGTCACCTGCACCTGCGTCCGGGTGCCTGTGGCCCGGTCCCATTCCATTTCCGTCGCCGTCCGCACCAGGGACCGGATCACGCCGGAGCAGGCCCGGGCGGCCATCGGGGCCTTTCCCGGCGTTCGCGTGGCGGAGGAGCTGGACGGGCGGGATTATCCCACGCCGCTGGACGCCGCCGGGGCCGACACCGTCTGGGTGGGCCGCATCCGCGACGATCTCACCCAGCCCAATTCCCTGACCCTCTGGTGCTGCGGCGATCAGATCCGCAAGGGCGCGGCGGCCAACGCCGTCCAGATTTTGAAAAAGATCGTGGAGCAGGAGTGAAAAGGACGGGCGGAACCATGTTCCTCCCGTAAACCCTCTTCTTTTTAGACGGGGGACGGGGGACGAAGGGACGAGCAGCCGCCCATCTCCCCTTGCCTCCCCTGTGTAAGGGGAGGTGGCGAACGAATGTGAGCCGGAGG
>USML01000121.1 GCA_900555855.1 uncultured Eubacteriales bacterium
GTATAAGAGACAGGCGAAGGCCGCGAGCCCCTTCGCCGTCCGGGGGAGCCCTGATCTATTTTAGAAATCTCAAAAGGAGGGTGACGGCATGAAGGTCATCTGGAAAAAGCCGGGAAGGCCGCCGGAGACGGCGGAGGTGGAGAACACGCTGGCGGCGCTGCAGGAGGCCGTGGGCGGGAGGATCGAGACGGTGCGCCTGGCGGAGGACGCCTGCATCGTGTGCAATGAGGAGGGCTGGCTGCGGCGGCTGCCCTATAACTGCAGGATCGGAGGGATGCCGCTGGCGGGAGACATTTTGCTGGTGGGCGTGTGCGGGGAGGAGTTTTGCGATATTCCCGGAGACCCGGAAACGATCGGCCGCCTGGTCTTTGGCGAAAGCGGGAGGCTCCGCCAATGAGCGAACGGGCAGAAGCGCCGCGGCCGGAGGCGCAGGAGAAAAAGCGCCGGGGCGAGCGGATCCTCCGGAGGCGGGAGCAGGCGCTTCAGGGAAGCTGCACGGCGGAGGAGATCGACAAGGAGGTCCGGGGCCGCTGGACCAGCTCGGACTGCGGGAGATGCCGGTTTTCCGGCCAGTTTTTGGACGGGAACGGCGCGGGGACCGGACACTACTGCGACTATCTGCGGATCCGGGGAGCGCCAAGACCCAAGGCGGGCTATTGGCAGCCCTGCCCGGCGTTTACGCCGGGGACCCGGCGGAAAAGACGGAGGCCGGCGCCGAAAGCGCCGCGGAAATAAGAAGGAGGAACCACGATGAAACCAATGAAGCAGAATCCATGGGAAAGCATCCGGCTGATGCTCTGGGCCTGGGAGCTGGGGCAGGGGGGCGCGCTGCCCCAGGGGCTCCGGGAGGTGCTGGAAAAGGCGGAGGAGCTGCTGGAGGGCGCGGCGGAGGCCGATGTGCCCACCGGCGGCGGGGAAACGCCGGCAAAAAAGGCGCCGGACCGGAAGCCGCAGACGAAAGCGGCGGAGGAGCCGGACCCTTTGGCGGCAAGGCTCCTGGACTATATGAAAAGCCGGGAGCTGAACGCCAGCCGGGTGGCAAAGAACCTGGGGTGCAGCGATCAGACGCTGCGGAACATCCTCACAGGGAAAACAAGCCCCTCCGGCCGGGTGACGAAGGCCATCGGGGGATATCTGGCGGCACGGGGGCAGGAAGCACCTGGGGCCGAATGACCCCGGAGGAGCGGGAAAAGGCCATCCGGCAGGGCGGCTGGGTGAAGAGCTGCCGGGGATGCCTGTGGCGAAACCTCTATACCGGCACCTGCGACTTCCTGCTGCGCAGCGGACGGCCGCGGCGGAAGCCGGCGCAGTATGGCGGGGCCTGCCCGGAATATGAAACACGGCGAAAGCCAAAATGACACGAAGGAAACCGGATCCCAGAAAATCAGGGCCGCAGGGGCGGCTCTGATTTTGTGGCATTCGGCCCCGGAGCACGGGAGAGCGACATACATAGAACGCGGGCGCGCGCGTTCTATGTGGGCTCATAAAGGGCCTAAGTTTAGGAACGGAGGAGAGAGGACGGTGAAGAAGGTGCGGCGGATCCTGCAGACGGGAAGCATCCGGGAGGTCCGGGAGATGTATGTCCCGGAATCCTTCCGGCCAAGGGGACGGCGGAAGGGGCCTTCCCGCCGGAGCCAGGAAAAGAACAATCTGGACGCGGCCATCCGGGAGGCGGCGACGATTTTGGACGCAAATTTTTTCTACGCCAGAGGGGACCGGCTGGTCACATGCCGGTATGACGAAGCGCACCTGCCCGAGACGGAGGAGCAGGCGCGGGAAAACGAGACACGGCTCATCGCCGCCTGCCGGCGGTGGGCAAAGAAGAACGGGGAGAGCTTTCGCTTTTTTGCCGTGACGGCGGACAAGAGGCGGAACGGAGACCCGGCACGGCTGCACCATCATCTGGTGATCAGCGCCGTCCCGGCGGAGGTGCTGCGGGAGGCGTGGCCCTATGGCACGGTGGACGACCGGAGCCTCTGGGACGAGGAGAGCCATGGGGCGCTGGCGGCTTATCTGGTGAAGCAGGCCATCCGCGGAAGGAATGTGAAGAAATGGCGCAGCTCCCGGAACCTGGCCCGGACGGTGATGCTCTCGGAGCAGGAGGTTTTGCCGGAGAGCAAATACCGGATCCCCAAGGGGGCGAGGGTCATCTGGCAGGGGGAATATGATCCGGCGACGGGAAAGCTGCTGCACCTGAAGCTGCGGATGCCGGAGAAGGAGGAAGCGGCAGGCGGCGGGGCGAAGCCGGACCGGCGACCAAAGGCAGACAACCGGAGGAGGGGAGGAAGCGGGCATGAAATATAAAACCGCGCTGCCGCCGGATGTGCGGGAGGTGTGCGCGGCCCACGCCAGGGGCTATGAGCGGCAGAAGCGCAGCCTTGCACGGCGGCGGGCGGAGCTTTGCCAGCGGGGACAGCCGGAGGCGGGGGCACTGGGGCTGGCGGAGCTGGAGCAAAGCGAGGAGAGCCGGAGCGTCCGGGCGGTGGACCGGGCGATGAGCCGGGCGCTGGGGGACATCCAGAGCGGGGAGATCCGCCGGGCGCTGGCAAGCGGGATCCTGCGGAATCTGGAAAACAGAAGGGCGTGGCCATACGAGCGCCTTTTTTTGCCATGCGTGGGAAAAAAGCTGTTTTACCGGAAGAAAAACCTGTTTCTGCTGGCGCTGGCGCGGGAGCTGGGCTATCGGGTGGAGCCGTAAAAAGTGGGCTCCGCTGCCAGCATTGAACCTGATAACATGAAAACATGAGGAAGCATCGCAGGGGCGGTGCTTCTTTTTTTGCAGGGGCGGATTTTTCCCCACGGAAGGCGCGCACGGCGCGCGGGCATACGCGCGGGAAACCCTGAAGCGCGGCGAAAGGAGGCGGCCGGATGGGAAGGCCGAGAAAGTACACAAGGAAGGGGCTTCGGGAAGCGCTGGAGCGGTATTTCCGCAGCATCTCCCGCACGGTGGCGGCGCGGGACGCGGCGGGCAGGATCCTCCGGAACGACGAGGGCGAGGAGATCCGGACGGTGGAATATGGGGTGCCGCCCAGTGTTACGGGGCTGTGCCTCTACCTGGGCATTGACCGGAGCACCTGGCAGAACTACTGCGACAGCGGGGAGACGGCGGCCCTCTGCAGGGAAGCGCGGCTGCGCATCGAGGCTTATCTGGAGCAGGAGCTGCTGACCAGGAAAAAGGGGCTGCAGGGCGTGATCTTCAACCTGCAGAACAACTACGGCTGGAAGGAGAAGCGGGAGGTGGAGCTGGGGGGCAAGACCCGCGGGGCCATCCCCGACGCCAGCATCGGCGAGAAGCTGGCCGCCATCGCGGCGGCGCAGGCGGCGGCGGGCGCGCTCCTTACGGAGGCGGCGGACCGTGCGGAGGAATGAGCGGCAGGAGCTTGACCGGCTCTACGAGATCGCCCTCTGGTACAACCGGCTGCGGGAGACCAGCAACGAGGCCTTTTTTCCGCTGTTTGCAGACGAGCACCGATATCTGGTGCTGAAGGGCGGAGGCGGCTCGGGCAAATCCATCTTTGCCGGGCGGAAGGTGCTGGAGCGGGTGACCTCGGAGCCGGGGCACCGGTGGCTGGTGTGCCGCAAGGTGGCGAGGACGCTGCGGGAGAGCTGCTTCAAGCAGCTTTTGGGGCAGCTGGCGGAGCTCTACCCGGACAGCGGATACAAGGCGAACAAGTCCGACCTTGTCATTTCGTTCCGCAACGGCAGCGAGATCATCTTCGCGGGACTGGACGATGTGGAGAAGCTGAAGTCCATCTACAACATCACGGGCATCTGGATCGAGGAGGCCAGCGAGCTTCTGGAGAGCGACTTCAATCAGCTGGACATCCGGCTGCGCGGCAAGACGCGGGAATATCAGCAGATCATCCTG
>USML01000122.1 GCA_900555855.1 uncultured Eubacteriales bacterium
GTCCACACGCCCGTCGGCGGTGAAGAAAAACAGGATCTTGCTGCCGTCAAAGGCGCACTCGGCCGAGACGAGCTGCATTTCAAGGTGGTGATCTTCGATCTTTTGCAGGCACACGCCGAAGGCACGCTTTTCCTTTTCGAGATTGTCGGCGTTGACGCGCTCGTCCTGCGCCGTCGCAAGACGCAGGATTTTCCGCAGCGGCGGCACGATCTCCCGCGAGGGAACGGCGTGATTTCCTGCGGCGCAGACGCCGTACTCGACGCCGCGCGAGGTGTCCATGATGACGTGGTCGCCCGGCTTCAGTGCCAGCTCGCCGGGGTCAAAGAAATAGGATTTTGCGTTGTTGCGGAAGCGCACGTCCACGACCGTGGTCGTCTCCACCGTGTCCTCCGCCGGGGCGTCCGCAGGAAGCTCGACCGCCTCCTGCGCGATGTCCTCGTCCGGCTGTGCACATGCGCCGCAGCCGGGACATGCGGGCGCGTCCTGCCCGCCGCAGCCCGGACAGACCTCCGCGCCGCAGCCGCACTGCGCCGTCTCCGGCGTTTCGGAAACGGTCTGCGCCGCGTCCTGTTCGCCGGGATTCTTGGTATATTCGTTCATGTATTGCTCCTGTCCGCCGCCGTGCGGGCGGCATGAAATTGGTTCGATTATCGCAGCACCGTCGTCAGCCAGCCGATGACCGGCCCCGCGCCGACATTGCCGTTGAGATATTGGATCGCTTTTTGCAGGCTCTGCACCATCGCCAGCAGCTCCGCGCCTGCGCGGCAGCGGCTGACCGCGGCCGACTGCGCCGTCTGCGCCGGCAGCTGCACCACGCGGCGCAGGCGCTGGACGACCCGGCCCGGTGGTAACGATAATCCTTGGAAAAAGAATTTATTTATGGATCGGAAGCGGCCTTATGGAAATTACATTTGTAAATCCCGGCGTGGATTATATGATTCAGGGCATCCTGTCTTTTCAGGAGGAAGGCGTATCTGAATTCTGGTCTGCACCTTTATACCATTTCTATCCGCAACTTGATCGGGCGTTCGCCGCAAGTCTGCCGGCTGCCGAAAGAAAAGACTACATTGCGCGCACCATGAGAGCCGTCTATTCTGAATTGGAGGACACGATCAACGCGAAGGCGCGCTTATATTTTTATCATTGGAACGCTTGCAAACCGCAGATCACAGCCGCTTTATCAGAGGCCTTCGGCATAGATTGCGCTGGCCTGCTGAATGACCTGCGCTGCAATTTGAGCATGAACCCCATTGAGCCGCGTTTTCTGAAAGAACACTGCTATGATACCTTTTATCTGAACAGCGAAAAGGGCGCGATCGGCGGGGGATTGCATGAGCTCGTACACTTTGTCTGGTTTTATGTGTGGAACCGGTTGTTTGGCGACAGCTACGACGAATATGAACGGCCCTCGCTCAAATGGATCCTGAGCGAAATGGTGGTTGAATCTGTGATGAGAGATACACGGCTCAGCTCCATCAACCCCTATTTTCCAAGAGAAAACGGCGGATGTGTTTATCCCTATTTCTTCGACTTGATGGCGGATGGGAAACCCATTCTTGATACATTGGACGCTATGTACCGAAGCCAGAATATAGAAGCTTTCATGCGAAGCAGCTATGCTTATTGCCAAAAGCACGAAGCAGAGATTCGGGAGCATATCCGGAAGTCAGAGGGATAAGCGATCCCGTGCGGCAGGAACCATGATCCACTGCAGCAACGAAAGCAGCGCCCCGAAAGGCGCTGCTTTTTTTATATGTCGGCTTATTCCTTTGCAGAAAGCTCCTGGGCGAACAGGCGGAACAGGTCGATCACATCCTCCGGCGAAAGGCC
The DNA here is from genome assembly GCA_900555855.1 of uncultured Eubacteriales bacterium. Classification (GTDB taxonomy): domain Bacteria; phylum Bacillota; class Clostridia; order Oscillospirales; family Butyricicoccaceae; genus UBA4644. Next base: position 1,831 of record USML01000122.1, read on the forward strand.
GCAGGCCGGCGCCAGCTCCAGCGCCGCCAGAACATGGGCCTCCAGCTGACGAAGCCGCTCCTCCCGGATCCGCGGCCCGTTGTTTTCGGCCACGAAACAGCCCTTGGAGGCCACCGTATGGATCAGGCCCTCCTTTTCCAGCTCGTCATAGGCCCGCTTTGTGGTGATGACGCTGATCTGCAGCTGCTGGGCCAGCGCGCGGATGGAGGGGAGGGGCTGTCCCGGCGAAAGCTGGCCGGAGACGACGGCGGCTTTGATCTGATCGGCAATCTGCTGATAAATGGGCTGGGTACTGGCGGCACGAATACGAATGTCCAATGCGATCCCTCCTGTGTTTATATACAGTATATACAATATATACGGAAAGCGGCGAAAAATCAAGCAAATTTTTTGAAAAATACACCCGGTAATGGCCTTTTCCTCTTTGACAGCGCCCGATACTTGCCGTATACTGAAATAACAAAGCGTATAGCAGGAGGCAGATGGAATGGCATACCGTGCAGAAGACCTGCAGGAGCAGGCCCGGCGCAACCGCCAGAGCAGCCCGGAGGAGCTTTGGGATGTTTACGACGCCCGGCGGCAAAAAACAGGGCGCCTCCATCGGCGGGGCGATCCGCTGGCGGAGGGAGAATATCATCTGGCCGTTCAGGCCTGGCTGCGCCGGGAGGACGGGCTTTTTCTGCTGACCCGGCGGGATCCCTCCAAGGGCTTTCCGCTGCTTTGGGAATGTACCGGCGGCTCTGCCGCTGCCGGCGAGGACAGCCGCACCGCCATCCTGCGGGAGATCCGGGAGGAGACCGGGCTGGCCTTTTCCCCGGCGCAGGGGCGCTGTCTGCTGCAGCTGCAGCGGAGGGATGATTTTCTCGATGTCTGGCTGTTTGAAGGCAGCTTTACGCTGGAGCAGGTGGTCCTGCAGCCCGGCGAGACCTGCGGCAAGCGGCTGGCTTCGGCGGAGGAGATCCTTTCGCTGGCCGAAAGCGAGGCGCTGGTGCCTTATTCTTATTTGCAGGCTTTATTTGCAAATCCCGCGCTTTTGCGTTATAATCATAGCTGAAATCGAGAACAGTCCAAGGAGGATCGACCCATGGCTAAGGATATCGACGAGCTGCTGCGGGGCGTTTTTGGAAACAGCACGCAGCGCACCATCTCTACAGAAAAGGCCGAACGCTATCTGGAGCAGAGCCGGAGGATGGACGCCGGGCTGGATGCGCTGCAGAAGCAGCAGACGGATGTGAACGACAGGCTGCAAAAGCAGCTGGATGAGCTGAAGCGGCTCAGCGGAGAGCTGGATCTGGACAAGATCCAGCAGGAGGTCCAGCGGGATTTCGGCGTTTCTTCCGAAAAGGAGGAGGCCCGGACGGCCAGCCAGCAGGCCCAGGATCCCCGGCCCGAGGCGCAGCGGTTTTCCGATTTTCTGCCGGTGCTTTCCGGGCAGCTCATTGGGCAGGAGGCCTTTCTCAAAAGCCTGCTGATCGCCTTCAAGCGGCCTTATGTTACCGGGTGGGACGCGCCAAACGGCCTGCGCAACGCCATGCTGGTCTATGGAAAGCCCAACACCGGGCGGCACACCGCGCTGCGGCTCATGGCCGAGCAAATGACGCAGGCGGGCCTTTTGCCCCAGGATGGGCTCCGGATCATGGATCTGGCGCTGTATCCCGGCGCGGCGGAGGAAAAGCTCTTTCTGCAGGATCTGTATCAGGCGCTGCAGTCTGGCGGGCTGCTGGTGCTGGATCATTATGAAAGCTGTCACCCGGCCTTTTTGCAGCAGCTCAGCGAGCTGATCTGCACGGGAAAGCTCAATCTGGCTTCCCGCTATGTGATGCAGAAGGGCAATCTGGTAGACGCCGGCACGGCGCTGTCTTCCCAGGCCGTGGGCGCGCTGCAGGCCAACGGCTGCTATCTGGTGATCGTCTCGGAAAAGGGCAGGGAGGCGCCTGTCTCTTATACACATCTCCGAGCCCACGAGACTAAGGCGAATCTCGT
>USML01000123.1 GCA_900555855.1 uncultured Eubacteriales bacterium
AAAGCGCCCGGGCGAGGGAAATGCGCTGCTTCTGTCCGCCGGAGAGCCCCACGCCCCGCTCGCCCACGATGGTGTCATAGCCATCTGGCATCGCCTGGATAAAATGGTTGGCATCCGCCATGATCGCCGCCTTTCTGACTTCCTCAAAGGAGCAGTCCGGGCGTCCGTAGGCGATGTTTCCCTCTATGGTGTCGGAGAACAGAAAGACATCCTGCATCGCCATGCCGATGTTGTCCCTCAGGTTGTAAAGATCCATATTCCGCACATCAATGCCGTCCACCCTGACATGGCCGGAGGTGGTATCATAGAAGCGACAAAGCAGATTCATAACCGTGGATTTTCCGGATCCGGTGGAGCCGATGATGCCCACGGTCTGCCCCCGTTTTGCGCAAAAGCTGATATGGGAAAGGCTGGGCGCGCCTGCGCCGGGATAGGTGAAGGAAACATCCCGGAAGACCACGGCGTCGGCCTCCGCCGGCATCTCCGGCGCGGCGGCAGGATATTCCTGCTCCGGCTCCACCGCCAAAACGGCGGCCGTCCGCCGGGCGCAGGCCAGCGATTTGTTCAGGGTGATGATGAGCGAGGCCAGCTTGACCAGCTCCACGGTGATCTGCAGCATGTAGTTATACAGCGCCACCACCTGCCCCTGGGGCAGCGCCCCCAGCTCCACCTGCACCGCCGCCTGCCGGATGAGCACCACGGCGGCGATATTGATGAGCACATAGGTCAGCGGGTTCAGCAGGGCGGAGATCCGTCCCACGAACAGATTCAGCCGGGTCAGCGCCCGGGAGCTCTCCTCAAACTCCGCCACCGACTGCTCCTCCCGGCAGAAGGCCCGGATCACCCGGACGCCGGTGAGATTTTCCCGGGTGGTGGCCGTCACCCGGTCCAGCCCGGCCTGCGCCCGGCCAAACAGGGGGATGCTCACCAGCATGATAAAAAACACGGCGGCAAACAGCACCGGGATGGCCACAGCGAAGATCAGCCCACAGCGGACGCTGATGGTAAAGGCCATCACCATGGCGCCCAGCACAATGAACGGGCTGCGCATCAACAGCCGCAGCCCCAGATTCAGGCCGTTTTGCACCTGATTCACATCGTCGGTGAGCCGGGTGATGAGCGTATCGCTGCCCAGCGCATCCAGCTGGCTGAAGGAAAAGCCCTGGACCCGGTCGAACAGCGCCTGCCGCAGCGAAGCGGAAAAGCCCGTGCTGGCCCGGGCGGCGTAAAACTGCGCCAGCACCGAGCAGCCCAGCCCCACCGCCGCCATCAGGAGCAGCAGGGCAAAATCGCCGTAGACGGCTCTGCCGCCCGGCTCCGGCGCGTCGATCATCCGGGCCACCACCACCGGCACCAGCAGGTCAAAGACCGCCTCCAGCAGCTTGAACAGTGGCGCCAGGACGCTCTCCCGCCGGTAAGGCCGCAAAAATGAGGAAAGCTGTTTCATCTGTCCTTCTCTCCCTTGCAGATTTCTTGACAGCAACAGTATAACGCGATATGATCCATATGTAAAATATCGTTTTTATGGTTCTGTAAGATATTTTTTATATTAGAAAGGGGATGCTTTATGGAGCTGCGCCAGCTGGAATATTTCTGTGCCATTGCCGATGCCGGCAGCATCAATGAGGCTGCCCGGCGGCTGCATCTTTCCCAGCCGCCCCTGAGCTATCAGCTGCGGCAGCTGGAGGAGGAGCTGAAGGTCACGCTCTTTCAGCGCACCCGCCGGGGCGTGGAGCTGACGGAGGCGGGAAGGCTGCTTTATGACCGGGCCTCCGACCTGCTGCGCTATGCCGGCGCCACCCGGCAGGAGGTGGCGGAGGCCGGGAAAAGGCGGGTGCTGCGTCTTGGGCTGACCTCCACCACCGTGGGCACGCTGATGCCTTATCTTTCCCGGTTTTGCCGGCGCTATCCGGAGGTGCGCTTTCAGGTGCAGGACGGCTCTACCTTCACCCTGTACCACGCGCTGCTGGAGGGGATCCTGGATGTATCCGTGGTGCGGACGCCGCTGCAGCTGGACGAGGTAAGCTTCCGCCTGCTGCAGCGGGAGCCCATGCTGGCCGCCTCCTCCCCGGAAGCGCCTATGCCCGCAGGAGCCTCCCTTCCTCTTTCTGCGCTGGCAGGCCGCCCGCTGATCCTCTACCGGCGCTATGAGGCGCTGATCCGCGGCGCCTTCCGGCGGCAGGGGCTGGAGCCGGAGGTGCTCTGTCTGTGCGACGACGCCCGGGATGCCATGCTCTGGGCGCGGGCAGGGCTGGCCACGGCGCTTTTCCCTCAGTCCATGTCCAGCCAGTGCGCCGGGCTTCGGCTGCAGACGCTGGAGGAGCCCTCGCTGGAGACGCAATCCGTGCTTATCTGGAAGAAGGATCGCCGTCCCGGCCCGGTGCTGCAGGATTTTCTGACTCTGCTGGCCGAGGAGGACGAAGGGTAAAAAAGCCGTTTTGCCGGGATCTCATACTTCGGAAGGATTTACTTTTCCGGAAAATCATGTACAATAGAGGTATCTGTGACAAAACAGCGGAAAGGAGGATGCCCGTGCCGGAGACCGTCGTCGTCAAGCCCGCCGTCCGGCAGCGCTTCGAGCGCTTTTTGTCCCACGGCAGGATCCTCTTTTTCAGCGCGCCCTGCGGCTTTGGAAAAACCGCGCTGGCAGAGACGCTGCTTTCCGGGCAGAAGGTCCTGCGGCGCAGCGCCGCAGACCCGGAGTTTTCCCTTTCCGCCCTCCCGGAGGATTGGGATATCCTTCTTCTGGACGATCTGCAGCAGCTGCAGGAGGAATCGGACGCGCCGGCCCTCTGCGAGCTGATCCGGTCCCGGCCGGAGCGGCGCTTTGTGCTGCTCTCCCGGGGCGCGCCCCCCGGCCCGCTGGCGGCCTTTCAATACACCGGCCTGATGACCGTTTTGGAGGCCGAGGACCTGCGCTTTGACCGGGAGGATATCCGCCGGCTGTTTTCCCTCCGGGGCCTCTCCCCCACGGAAAGCGAGCTGAGCGGCATTTTCCGGGAGTCCGGCGGCTATCCCCTGGGCGTGGCCATCACGGCGCACGGTATGTCCGGCGGAAAGCCCTTCGGGCCGGAGCTGGCGGCCCGGGTCTTCCGGGAGATCTTCTGCTATTTCGAATCCGCCGTTTACCGGCGCTTTGATCTGCCCCTGCGGCGTTTTCTGCTGGAGCTGGCGCCCTTTGAGCGCTTTGATCTGGAGATGGCCCGGATGGTCAGCGGCGATCCCCATGCCGGAGAGCTGCTGGACTGGCTCAGACGCAATACGACGATGCTGCGCTACGATGGTGTGCAGCGGTTCCACTTCTGGCCGGAGTTCCGAGCGTTCCTCCTCTGGGAGATGGAGCAGGAGTATACACCGGACAAGCAGCGGGCGCTGTTCAGCCGAGGCGGACTCTACTATGAACTGAAGGAAGACTATGCTCACGCGCTGGACTGCTATGCAAAGGGTGGCGACCATACGAAGGTCTCTGACCTGCTGATCCGCAATGCAGAGCTTCATCCCGGCATGGGACACTACGCCGAGATTGAGAAATACTACCGCAGCCTGCCGGATGCGGAGATATTGGTCTCGCCTGCGTTGATGCAGGGTATGAGTATGCTGTG
>USML01000124.1 GCA_900555855.1 uncultured Eubacteriales bacterium
GTGTAAGGGGAGGTGCTGAGCGAATGCGAAGCGGAGGGGTTGTAGGCTGGGTGCAGGAGAAGGTATCCTGTAACCGTAATCCCCGTTCCTATACGAAACCAACAACCCCTCAGTCAGGGCCTGCGGCCCTGACAGCTCCCCTTACACAGGGGAGCCAAGCCCCGCGGGGGACGAAAGCTTCAAAGAAAAAAGGGCCTTTCGGCCCTCTTTTTTTATCTGGCGGAGAGTGTGGGATTCGAACCCACGGTGCTTGCGCACGCCGGTTTTCAAGACCGGTGCCTTCAACCGCTCGGCCAACTCTCCGGATGACCCCCGGCAAGGGCCGGGGGGAGCTTTTCGGCGTTTTATTTGCAGTTTTCCGGGGTGAGCAGCTCCACGCCGCCCAGATAGGGGCGCAGCACCTCGGGGACCTTGACGGAGCCGTCCTTCCGCTGGTTCTGCTCCACCAGAGCGGGCAGGATGCGGGAGGTGGCCAGGCCGGAGCCGTTGAGGGTGTGGACAAACTCGGGCTTGCCGGTGGCCTCCCGCTTGAAGCGGATGTTGCCCCGGCGGGCCTGATAATCCCGGGCGTTGGACACGGAGGAGACCTCCTTATAGCCGTTCATGGAGGGGATCTGGATCTCGATATCGTAGGTGCGGGCCATGGAAGCGGAGCAGTCGCCCGCCGCCAGCTTGACGGTGCGGAAATGGAAGCCAAGGCCCTTTACCAGATTTTCCGCCTTCTTCACCAGCTCCTCAAAGGCCTCGTCCGACTTCTCCGGCAGGGTATACTGGAACATCTCCACCTTATTGAACTGATGGCCCCGGACCATGCCACGCTCGTCGGCCCGGTAGGAGCCGGCCTCCCGGCGGAAGCAGGGGGTATAGGCAAACATCTTGTGGGGCAGCTCGCTCTCCTTGAGCATCTCGTCCCGATAATAGGAGGCCAGCGCCGCTTCCGCCGTGGGCAGCATATAGTGGATCCGGTCGTCGGTGGGGTTGGCGATCTTATAGACCTCGTCGTCAAACTTGGGGAACTGGCCCGCCGTCAGGCCGCACTGGTATTCCAGCATGTGAGGCGGCAGGATGAAGGTATAGCCGTCCTTCAGATGCTCGCTGATGAAATAATTCAGCAGGGCCCATTCCAGCCGGGCGCCCATGCCCTTGTAGAGCCAGAAGCCGTTGCCGCCCATCTTCACGCCCCGCTCATAGTCGATCAGGCCCAGGGCCACGCACAGCTCCACATGGTTTTTCGGCTCAAAATCAAAGGAGTGCGGCTCGCCGAAATAGCGCAGGGGCTGGTTGTTTTCCTTGCCGCCGGGGAGAAGATCCTCGTCCGGCAGGTTGGGCAGGGCCAGCATCAGCGTGCGGTATTCCTGCTCCACGGCGGAGATGGCGGCGTCCTTTTCCTTGATGGTCTCCTTCAGGGCGTTCATCTCCGCAAAGACGGGGGAGACATCCTGCCCCGCCTTTTTCATGGCCGGGATCTGCCGGGAGACGGCGTTTTGCTTCGCCTTCAGCTGATCTGTTTCGGAGACCAGCGCCCGGCGCTGCTCGTCCAGCGCCAGGATCCGGGCGATGTCTGCCTTGGCGTCCTTGCCCTTCCGGGCCAGCAGCTCCACCACCTGCTCCGGCTGCTCCTTGATGCGTTTGATATCCAACATAGTCGATTCCTCCGTTTATGCTTCGGTCTTGCGATCCTGAACGCTGCGCAGCGCCTGGCAGACGGCGTCCAGATCGTCGTTTCCGTAATATTCAATGGTCAGCGTGCCCTTTTTCGCCCCGTGGCGGATGGTGATCCTGTGGCCGGTGAGGGCGCTCATGGAGCGCTCCAGATCGCGCACATAGATGTCCGGGGCCTTTTCTCTGGCCTGCCGGGGCGCTTTCAGCAGCTGCTTGACCAGCGCTTCCGTCTGGCGGACGCTGAGCTGCTGCTCCAGAATGACGGCGGCGGCCTGCTCCATGCGCTCCGGCGTTTCCAGCGGCAGCAGGGCCCGGGCGTGGCCGGCGGAGAGCTTCTTCTCCCGCAGCAGCGCGCTGACGGACACCGGCAGATTCAGAAGCCGCAGGGCGTTTGCCACGGCGGGACGGGAAACGCCCACCCGCTGGGCGGCCTGCTCCTGGGTCAGGCCCAGCTCCTGGATCAGGCGGCGGTAGCCCTCTGCCTCCTCCATGGGGTTTAAGTCCTCCCGCTGAAGGTTTTCGATCAGCGCCAGAGCATAGCCGGTCTGCTCGTCCACATCCAGAACGATGGCCGGGATCTCGTGGAGCCCCGCCATGCGGCTGGCCCGCCAGCGCCGCTCGCCGGCGATGATCTGATAGGTGTCGCCGGTTTTGCGCAGGGTGATGGGGGTGATGACGCCGTTTTCCCGGATGCTCTGGGCCAGCTCCTCCAGCGCCGCCGCGTCAAAATCCTGCCGGGGCTGCCGGGGGTTTGGCTCAATATCGGAAAGCCGCACGCCCACCGGGGCCTTGGAGGGATCGTTTGCTTCTGTGGGGATGAGCGCGTCCAGCCCGCGCCCCAGGCCCTTTCCTTTTGCCATCAGAGGTCGCCTCCCTGCTGTAAAAATTCCTCCGCTACCGCGCTGTAGGCCGCCGCCCCGCGGGAGAGCCGGTCGTAAGCGATCACCGGCAGCCCGTGGCTGGGGGCCTCAGAAAGACGGACATTGCGGGGGATCACCGTCTTATAGACCTTCCGTCCGAAATATTTCTTGACCTCCTCCGCCACCTGGATGGTCAGGTTGGTGCGGCCGTCGAACATGGTGAGGATGATGCCCTGAATATCCAGCCCGGGGTTCAGGCTCCGCTTGACCGCCCGGATGGACGCCACCAGCTGGCTCAGGCCCTCCAGGGCGTAATATTCGCACTGCATGGGCACCACGATGGAGGAGCAGGCCGTCAGGGCGTTCACCGTCAGCAGGCCAAGGCTGGGCGGGCAGTCGATAAAGATATAGTCAAACTGCTCCTGAATGGGAGAAAGCGTCTCCTTCAGGCGCTGCTCCCGGCGGGGAACATCGCTGATCTCCAGCTCCGCCGCCGCCAGACGGATGTCGGAGGGCAGCACCGTGCAGTAGGCTGTTTTGACCAGGCATTCCGCCGCGGGAACGCCGTCCACAATGCAGTCATAGACCGTCCGTCCCGCCTTTGGCGTCACGCCCAGGCCGGAGCTGGCATTGCCCTGGGGGTCAAAATCGCACAGCAGCACCCGTTTTCCCCGGGCCGCCACGCAGCAGGCCAGATTGACCGCCGAGGTGGTCTTGCCCACGCCGCCCTTCTGGTTGGCCACGGCCACGATCTTCGCCATAAACGCCCTCCTCCTTGAAAAACTATGCCCTATTATACCCGCATTTTTTTCGGATTGCAAGAGATGTTTCACATGAAACAAAAAAAGAGGGGAGGGGGGCCTGCCCGCGAAGCGGGCACCGGCGGCGAGTGCCGTCGTCATGCCGCAGGGAGCCGCAAAGACGGGCGAACAGAGCCTATCCAATGGCCCGGGGTCCCCGCAGCGCCTGCGCTGTGGGGCATTCGTCCACTTTCCACCGGCGGAAAGTGGACAGAAAGGCCGCCGGGGGG
>USML01000125.1 GCA_900555855.1 uncultured Eubacteriales bacterium
CATCTGGAAGCTCAAATGCCGTCTTCCTGTTACAGATTGAGATGTTTGGCGCGGCGGGCAACAGAGACAATGGTTCGTTTGTCTGATGTGGTGGTGATGAAGGTGTCCGGTACCGTCTGCAAGCATAAACATGCGACTCGTAACACATTGGCACGAAACAGGATGCTCGCGCACATAGCGCAGATACTGCATGGAAAGCGTCTCGCCGAACTGGGTCGGAATTTCCTGCCTTTCCGCCAGCTCCTGTTCTGTTACACCAGCCCACTGCATCATATTGCCGATTAACCGCTCCATGTCTACAACAGGGGAGATCAGGTACGCTTCATCGACCTGTTCCTGCGAAAGAGACGACAGGGAAAAGAAGGCGCCGATGCTGTTTGCGATCAGGGTCAGGCGGTGGCCCTGCCCCTTCTGCCGGGCAAAAAACCGGGGGAATTCCTCCTTCGCCTCCCAGGGCGTCTGGGCCTGATAGTCGAAGCCGACGACCGCACTGTTTGGAAAAAGCGGCCTGTAATGCCCGGCTTCCTCCGCCGGGCCGCCCTTCCCATGGACATAGATAATAAGCTCCTTCATGGTTCCATCCCCTTTATCGAAATGACTGGAGCGACACCGTCAGATGCGCCGCGCCAAACAGAAGCATCATGACCGCCGCAGGAACATTGTGCATCCAGAGCGCCGCGCACAGATAGTAAAAGACCGGAAACACGGCCAGCGGCATTGGCACAAGGAGAAACGCCCGCTCCAGCAGGGCGATCTCCCGTCCGCCGATAAAATAGCGGAGCCACGCGGCGTAATACAGCAGCAGGAAAAGGGCGGCGAGCCAGAGCCATGGGCTGCGCAGGCTCAGGGGCCGGCGGCTCACCAGAAGCGTCAGCAGCAGCAGATAGGCAATGCGGCTGATCTGCTCCGCCAGCTCCACCCAGCGGGCGGCCGGCGCAGCCGGCTCCCCTTTTCCCGCCGGCGGAAAAAGGACATAGGCGATATTGATCAGCATGGGCAGCGCAAAGACCGCAAGGCCGACCCACGAAAAGGAAAGCTTCAGATTCATAATTCGATCCCCGCCTTTACCGCAAATTCCGGCAGCCTTGCCGGCTTGCCATAGATGGCCGTCAGGGCGCGAAACTCCCGTCGAAAGGCCTCCCGCAGCTCCGTCTCCGACAAATGCAGATGGCCGGTGTTGGCCAGGATCGCCAGCCCGTAGGTAAAGTAGATCATGTCCTGATGGAACCGGCGGGCCACCGCCTCGCTGTAGCCAAACTCCTCCTTGATGACCGCGATGACCTCCGAAAACAGCACATCCTTCTGATAAGGCCCCTGCTGCTTCCCCTCCAGATAGAGCCAGCGGAAAAGCTGCTTCTCCTCGGCGGCAAAGCGGACGAAGCCCATGCCGTAGCTGCTGTAGCGGCTGTCGTTTCCCGCATGGGCCTGCAGCGAATCGCGCACACGCCGGGTGTGCAGTGCTATGGCGCGCTGGGTCAGCGCCGCCTTCAGCTCCTCCATGTTTTTGAAGGACGCATAGATCGGCTGCGTGGAGCAGCCCAGCTTTTTCGCCACGCTGCGGGCGTTGATGGCAGAAAAGCCGCCGTCGCGTAGCACGGCCTCCGCCGCGCGCAGGATCTCCTCCCGGGATGCTTTTTTTATGGCAGGCATACCGGCCCTCCTTTCAACAATAACATATTGTTATGAATAACGCATTGTTATGTTACGCCGTCCCTCTCCATTTGTCAAGCGGCGTTTTCTTTTTTTCGGCCCTTGTTTCTTTTGGCGGAATATGGTATGCTTTCTGCAAAACTCTGCAAAAAAATGCAATTTCAGATCGAGGTGTTTTGATGTCGCTGCCGCTTTGGGGCATGGTGTGCTCCGTTCCCTATAATGTGATCTGTATCTGGGCGATCCTCCGCATGGTGCCCATTCGCCGCAAATGGGTCTTTTCCCTGCTGTGGCAGGTGGCCTGCCTTCCCATCTTCCTGATCCCCGGGGAGAGCGCCTATGGCTGGACGCGCACCATTGCTTCCTCCGTTTTGTGGCTGACCCTGGTGCTGCTGTTCTCCGAAAAGCGCAGTCTTCGGGTGGTCTTCGCCGCGGTTTTGATCTCTCTGCTTTCGGTGGTGACCGAGGCCGTGACCACCATGCTGACGATCCTGCTCTTCGGCAGATATGTCAGCAATGCCCTGGTGCTTTATGAGCCGCGGATCATGCTGATGGTCCAGATCCTGTTCTGGAACATCTTTGCCCTGCTGTGCTGGGTGCTGGTGCGGCTTTGGAAGCGCAGCGTCCGATCGCAGGCAGAGCCTCATCTGCGGCTGTTTGTGCTGGTGCCTCTGAGCCAGCATTTCCCGCTGATCTTCGCCGCGGTGTTTTCCCTGCTTACCCATGCGCCGCTGCGGGATTATCTGTTGCTGGGCACCATGGCGCTGTGCTGCGTTGTGGCCGACTTTCTGCTGCTTCGGGGGCTGCGGAGTTATACCGCGCAGCAGCTGGCCCGGCAGCAGGCGGAGCTCTTGGAAAAGCAGCTTCAGCAGCAGCTGGATTACTACAACAGCGTGGTAGCGCACATTGAAGAAACCGCCCGGCTGCGGCACGACCTTCGCAATCAGCTGCAGACTGTTTATACCCTGATGGATCGGGGCGAATATGACCGGGCGCGGGAGGTCTTGACGGCCTTTGCCGCGCCGCTGGCCGCAGGAGAGGAGGAGGTCTGATGGATCGTAGGCTTCGACTGCCCTGGTATGCCCTGCTTTTCCCCATCACGCAGCTTTCGCTCTGGTGGTGTATGATGTCGCTGGTTCTGGCTGACGAAGCTGCCGGCGCCGCGTGGATCGTTGCGGGTGTTTTCCTGCTGCTCCTGTGCGTTGTCACCGATCTTCTCCTTTTTAAGGCCCTGCGGCAGAGCACGCAGCTGCAAATGACCCTGCAGCGCCAACAGCTGGTGGAGAGCTCCTTGGAGGCCCAGCGGAAGCGGAATCAGGCGCTGGAGCAGGCGGCCGGGGAGGCCGCTCATGTGCGCCGGGAGCTTTCTGCCCGGCTGCTGGAGGCAGCAGAGCTGCTGCAAAGCCACCGTACGGAGGCCGCCCGCAGCTGCATGGACAGCACGCCCTCCCTCTATCCCCCGCCGGCGCGCAGCTGCGCCCACCCGGTGGCCGACGCCATTCTTTCGGAAAAGCTGGCGCTGTGCCGCAGGGAAACGCTGCCGGTGGACTGTCAGGTGCAGATCCCGGCGGAGCTGCAGATCCCCGGCGCGGAGCTTTGCGCGGTGCTGGGCAATCTGATGGACAACGCCATCGAAGCCTGCGACCGTCTGCCGGCAGATGCTGAACGCGCGATCTCGCTGCATTTGCTCCAGGATGCCCACACCCTCACCTGCATCATCACAAACACAGCGCCGTCGCGCCGCAGTGCATCCTTCGTCACCAGCAAGACCGACAAAGCGCAGCATGGTTTTGGGCTGAACAATATCCGCGAAGCGCTGGATAAATATGGCGTCACGCCAGAGATCACTTGGGAGGATGGGCGA
>USML01000126.1 GCA_900555855.1 uncultured Eubacteriales bacterium
ATGGTCAGCCCCAGCTCCTGCCGCAGCCGGTCGCGCAGCTGGTCGGCGATGGCCTTGCCGTCGCCGCCGAACAGGTGCATGCTGCCGGTGATGTCCAGCCAGCTCTCGTCGATGCCGAAGGGCTCCACCAGATCGGTATAGCGCTGATAGATGCCGTTGACGATCCGGGACCAGTGGGCATAGTCCTTATGATGGGGACGCACCAGCGTCAGCTGAGGACATTTCCGCAGCGCGTCCCGGATGGTCTCTGCCGTCTGGACGCCATAGCCCTTGGCCAGCTCGTTTTTTGCCAGAATGATGCCGTGGCGGCTCTCGGGATCGCCGCAGACGGCCATGGGCACCCGCCGCAGCTCCGGATGGCGCAGCTGCTCGCAGGAGGCATAAAAGCCGTTGCAGTCGCAATGGAGGATCACCCGGTCGCTCATGGGATCCGGATGCTCCCCAGCACCTGCCCGATGGGCTCCCGCAGCACCAGCGCAGCCTGCCCGTCGCGAGGCGTGACCTCCCGGTTGATGAGCACGATGGGGCCGCCGCGATATGCGCTGATGAGCCCCGCTGCCGGATAAACGGCCAGCGAGGTCCCGCCGATGATCAGAAGATCTGCCTGAGCCAGCGCGTCCAGCGCCCGGCGCAGCACGGTCTCGTCCAGACTTTCCTCATACAGCACCACATCCGGCTTGATGATGCCGCCGCAGCTGCACCGGGGCACGCCCTCCGCGCGCAGGATATCCTCCGCGGTATAGGCCCTGTGGCAGCGGACGCAATAGTTCCGGTGGATGGAGCCGTGAAGCTCCAGGACCCGCTTGCTTCCGGCCGCCTGATGCAGGCCGTCGATATTCTGGGTGATGACGGCGGAGAGCTTCCCCGCCTGTTCCAGCCGGGCCAGGGCGATATGCGCCGGATTGGGCCGGGCGGAAAGAGGCAGCATCTTCTGCCGGTAAAAGGCAAAAAACTCCTCCGGGTGCTCCCGGAAAAAGGTGTGGCTCAGGATGGTCTCCGGCGGCCAGCGCCAGGTCTGGCGGTAAAGGCCGTCCTGGCTGCGGAAATCGGGAACGCCCGATTCCGTGCTCACCCCCGCGCCGCCGAAAAAGACGATGCGGCGGGCGCCGTCGATATATTGCTGCAGACGCTGCTGCTCTGTCATGGATCCCGCCTCCCGAAGCCGCTTATTTTTTCCTGCCCGGCTGGGGCAGGACCTGCTCCACCGGCACATTGATGCGCAGCGCGTGGGGCACATTGCAGATATCCGCCTGCAGATGGTCGCCGCCGTATTCCCCGTCCAGCGTCCAGGGAATGGGCGTATCGCAGGTGATGCGGAGCTTCGTCGTCTTAAAGGAATAGATCATATCCGGATCCAGCTGGGAGACCAGCAGATGGTTGATGATCCGGGTCAGCTCCAAAATAGAGGGCGGATTGCGCACCAGCGTCACCTCCAGCAGGCCGTCGCTCATGGAAACATCCATGAGCCGCCCCACGGGGAAGCCGGCCACGGAGCTGCTGTTGCTCACCAGCCCCACCAGAATATCGTCCTCGATGACGCCGCCGTCGTGCTCCACCCGGACGGGATAGGGGCGCAGAGAGGGGAGCCGCTGGGCGCCCTCCAGCAGATAGGCCAGCTTGCCCAGCGCGTTTTTACTGCCCTGGGGCGTGGCGTAGGGCACATCGGTAAAGGCGCCGAAGGCTGCCACATAGGAAAAATATGCGTCGCCGAAGCGGCCCACATCCAGCTGGACCGCCGCGCCGCTGACGGCGGCCTCCGCCGCCTTTTCCATGCTCCGGGGCAGGCCCAGGGAGGTGGCAAAATCATTGGTGGTGCCGGCGGGAATATAGCCCAGCACCGGCGGATGCTTGCAGCGCAGCAGGCCGTTGACCGTCTCGTTCAGCGTCCCGTCGCCGCCGGAGCAGACCACAAGGTCAAACGCCTCCGCCCGCCGGGCGGCGATATCCGGCAGCTCGCCGGCCCGCTGGGAAAGGTAAACGGTGGGCTCGTAGCCCGCCCGCACAAAGGTGTTCAGAATCGACAGGAAGGGGCCGCGGATGGCCTCCTTGCCTGCGTGGGCATTTACCAGAAACAATAGCTTCCGGGGGCTCATAGCTGCTCCTTTCTCTTACTGGCGGGGCTTGCGCAGGATGCGGCCCGCCCGGACCTCGGTCTGAACGCCGTCCTCCAGCGCCACCTGCCCGCCCAGCACCACATGGCGGACGCCCCGGGCCAGCTGGATGGGCTTGAGGTAGGTGGCCCGGTCGCCGATCTCCGCAGGGTCAAACACGGTGATGTCCGCCACATAGCCCGCCTTCAGCAGGCCCCGGTCGGTCATGCCCAGCATGGCCGCGCCCTTGGAGGTGATCCGTCGCACGGCCTCCTCCAGAGAGCAAAGCTGCTTTTCCCTTGCCAGCCGCAAAAAGCGGGCGATGGCGCCGAAGGAGCGGGGATGGGGCAGGCAGGCGATCTTTTTCGGGTCGTCGGGATAGGAATAGCCGTCGGAGCCGATGCCGATGTCCTGCCGCAGGAAATAGAGCATGTCCTCCTCGCTGATGACGAAGAAAATGCAGTTGGCCAGGCCGT
Source organism: uncultured Eubacteriales bacterium (assembly GCA_900555855.1). Taxonomy (GTDB): domain Bacteria; phylum Bacillota; class Clostridia; order Oscillospirales; family Butyricicoccaceae; genus UBA4644. The sequence goes on from USML01000126.1 coordinate 2,567, forward strand.
GGGTGCGGGTGAGGATCTCCGCCGCCGCCTCCGGATAGTCCATGTGGAGCATATCGTCGGCGATCTCCTGCAGGGTGTGGCCCACGATCTCCGGCCAGAAGCCCGCGTCGTCCTGGATCAGGCAGGTGGCGGCCCGCTGGGCGTTGGGATAATACACATCGCGGATATAATCCAGCACCTCCTGCCGCCGGGGCCCGGCCAAAACCTGCTCCACCGCGCCGTTGCCCCCCTCCAGCGCCCACTTGGGGCACCGGTTGTTCAGATAGGTGCAGCAGGCGTCGTAGGGATACATATCCGCCGTCACATTCACGCCTGCGGCTTTGGCGTCGGCGATGCGCTTCCAGATGGCGGGGGCCGTGCCGTGGACCCGGTAATTGTCCAGCTTCAGATGGGAAATATGCACATGGACGCCGGTCTCCCGGCCCACGGAAAGCAGCTCGTCGATGGCCTGGGGCAGCTTTTCCCCTTCGTTGCGCAGATGGGCGGGGAGAAAGGCGTCATATTCCTTCAGCACCCGGCCCAGCGCGGCAAACTCCTTCTGGTCGGCAAAGCAGCCCGGAGAATATTCCAGCCCCAGCGAAAGGCCCCAGACGCCGGCCTCCAGATCCTGCCGCAGCAGCTCCTGCATGGAGCGCAGCTCCTCATCGGTAACAGCCCGGTTGGCATAGCCCAAAACGCCGGCCCGCAGCGAGCCGTGGCCCGTGAGGGGCGCCAGATTGACGCCCATCTGCCAGCCGCCGTCCTCCACCTTTTTGGCAAAGTCCCGGAAGGACGCGCAGTACCAGCTCTGGTCCACGCCCTCGCCGGGATCCACCTCGGCAAGATGCTCCGGCAGGGCCGGGAAGGGAGAAAAGCCGCACTGGCCGCAGACCTCGGTGGTCACGCCCTGATAGAGCCTGTC
>USML01000127.1 GCA_900555855.1 uncultured Eubacteriales bacterium
TTCTTGCGGTTGGTCTCGCGGTAAGCCACCTTGGGATCGCTCAGCTCGACCTCCACGCCGAACTTGCTCTTCAGCTTGGAGCACAGGACATCAATGTGGATATCGCCGGCGCCGGAAATGACCATCTGCTTAGTCTCGGCGTTGTTGACGATGGTGAAGGTGGGATCCTCGTCCTTCAGACGGGTCAGGCCGGCAGCGATCTTTTCCTCGCCGCCCTTGGTCTTGGCGGAGACCGCCTGGCTGTAGCAGGGCTCGGCATACTGGATGCCGTCCAGCCGGATGTTCAGGCTGGGATCGCACAGGGTATCGCCGGTGCGGGTGTTGTTGAGCTTGGAAACGGCGCCGATATCGCCGCAGCCGATCTCCTTGACCTCAATGTTCTTCTTTCCCTTGACGATATAGATATGGCCCATTTTTTCCTGGGTCTCGGTGTTGGTGTTCTGCAGGACCATGTCCGCGGTGACCTTGCCGGAGATGACCTTGAAATAGGAGAAGCGGCCATACTGATCGGCCACGGTCTTGAAGACGAAGGCCACGGGCTTGCCGTTGGGATCATACTTCAGCTCCACCGCGTTGCCGTCGGCATCCGTGCCCTTTTCGGTGCGGACCTCGGCGGGGTTGGGGGCAAAGTTCACCAGCGTATAAAGCAGCTGCATGGTGCCGACGCCGGTAAAGGCGCTGCCGCAGACCACGGGAGCCAGCGTGCCGTCGTGGATACCGGTGCGGAGGCCCTCCACCAGCTCTTCCTTGGTAAACTCCTCGCCCTCGAAGAATTTTTCCATCAGCGCCTCAGAGGTCTCGGCCACGGATTCGATCAGCGCGGCGCGGAGCTCTTCGATCTGGCTCTCCTGCTCGGCGGGAACGGGGACCTCCACGGTCTTGTTGCCCTCGGCCTTAAAGGCCTTCTTGTTGACCAGATTGATGACGCCGGTGGGCTTGCCGCCTTCGATCAGGGGGATGATGAAGGGCGTGACGCTGATGCCGAAGGCATCCCGCAGGCTGTTGTAGGCCTTTTCGTAATCGGCGTTTTCCTCGTCGATCTTGGAGATGTAGAAGAACCGGGGCAGACCGGCCTTGCTCAGGCGCTTAAAGGCCTTTTCCGTGCCAACGGCGCAGCCGCTCTTGGCGGTGACCACGATAACGCCGCAGTCTGCCACGCGCATGGCCTGGGCCACCTCGCCGTCAAAATCAAAGAAGCCGGGCGTGTCGATGAAGTTCAGCACATGGCCTTCATACTCCACCGGAGCCAGGGAAGCCTGAATAGAGATCTGGCGTTTGATTTCCTCCGGATCATAGTCGCTGACCGTGGTACCGTCTGCGACCTTGCCAAGCCGGTCAGTGCCGCCGGTGCGATAAAGCAGGCTTTCCAGCAGAGAGGTTTTACCGTCTCCACCGTGACCCAACAGACAAACATTGCGAATCTTTTCAATGGGATATGCCATAGTTTTCTCTCCTTCAAGCTTTGTATTGGTAAATGCTGATTCAGACAGTTTACTTTTCCATTATACCGGAAATGCTGGGATATTTCAACAGGTTTTTTCGCAAATTTCAGAAGTTCTGTAAAAAAACGCCCAAATTTGTCTTTTAATTTTTGGTTATGATACCCCGGACCAGCTTTACAGGCATGGACCAGAGCAGCAAATAGAGCAAAATATTGCAGGGATCGGCCGCGGAAAAGGCCCCCTTCCCCGTCAGAAAGGCCAGGATCATCATGCCACCCAGGGCGCAGAGCGTCCCCAGCAGACAGCCCCAAAACGCGGCGCGCTTCCATTTTTTTGCGGCGCAGAGGGTCTCGGAGAGGGGCATCGCGCCGTCGCGGAACAGCAGCGCCAGCGTCTCCTCCTCCCTGCCGAAGGATGCTTCGGAATAGTTCAGCCGCTCCTCCAGCTCCGGAAGATAGGTGGTGCTGCGCTTCAGGTCAAACAGCGCTTCGATCTGGCTTTGGGTCTGGAGCATATCCCGCAGGGCCAGCACCGGCCGCACCCGGGCCTGCTTCAGCAGACCAAACGCACCGTAGACCGCAGGCTGGGCCGTATACCGCAGAGAAAAAACCCCGGCAAACTGCGCGTTGATGGCGATAAAGATATTATTTTTGACCTTCTGCCCGAAGGCGATGGGGACGCCGGTCCGGGTGAGATAATTGGCCGTTCCCACCTGCACATAGCGGCCGCTGACCGTGGCGCAGATGCCGCGGGTATCGAAAAAGCGCAGCTCCCGGGCCTTGTTTGGGACGATATACTGCTGCCGGGCAAAATCCACAAAGCACTTGCCCAGGCCGCCGCCCACCTCCTGCAGCAGCGACGCCGTGCAGCCCAAAAGTTCCTCCGGCGATTGATGCTCCGCGGCCTTCATGCCGGTGATGGCCACCGTCCCCGCAGGAAAAAGATCCGCATCCCGCAGCGCGGCGCTGCGGCATCTGGCAAGCTTTCCGGCTTTCCTGGCGTTGAGCAGCAGGCTTCCGGAGGTATAGAGCTTCTTTCCCAGCGTCTTTGCCGCGGCGCTGGAGGAAAGCAGCAGACACATGGGCGCAGCCGCGGAAAGAATGGCGGAAAAGCTCCAGATCAGGCGGAGGGGCTCCCCTTTTCCGACGCTGGCGCTGAAGGCCAGCGCCGCCGCCAGCACCAGCATCACCGGCGCATAATAGCAGGCAAAGCGCTCCGTGAAATCATGCTCCGAAAGCGCTTCCGGCTCGATCTCCACGCCGCTCTGGGTCTTGACGGCCATATCCTGAACGCGGCCGTCGGAATAGAGCTTGACGCTCATGGGAGATGCGCCCATGGCGATGGATTTGTAGTTGCGGCGCAGCGCCTCATAGCGCTGCCGCTTTGCGATCTGGGAAAACAGCAGCGTTGCGATGTTCACGCAGGCGCAGGGCAGGCCCTGCCGCCACTGGGGCAGAAAATAGGGCAAAAGGCAGTCCGTCAGGCAGAGCAGACAGGAGACCGCCGCGATGCTGTCCAGCGTGGGCCGGCCGCGGACCAGCCGCCACAGGCCGGACAGGACCGTCTCATGACAGAGCAGCATGGCGATCAGCAGCAGCCCCGCCAGCCCCAGGCAGTATTCTCCGGGGATCGCCGTATAAGTCAGGGCGGCCGGCAGCGGCCAGCTGCGGTAGACTGCGCCGGTGAGATAAACAGACACCGCAGCCGGAACCACGGTCAGCAGCAGCCGCGCCGCCATGGAGCCCAGCTTTTTCCGCAGCTTCTGGGCCATTTGGGCCGGATCCTCACAGGGCTGGTTCACCAGATCGTAAGGCAGGGGCCGCCGGGGCGGCAGCTCGGGGTCAAAATCCGCATGCTCCGGGTGTTCCTCCGCTTCTTCATTTTCCCAGGCCACCGCCTGCAGCGGAGCGCCCTCCTCCGGCTCCTCCGCGGGCGCTTTTTTCCTGCGGCGCTTTTTCCCCTTTTCCTGCGGGAGCGCGTGCTCTGCAGCCGGTTCCTCCGGCGGCTCCTCCGCCGGCACAGAAG
>USML01000128.1 GCA_900555855.1 uncultured Eubacteriales bacterium
CCCGCCATATCTTGTGCCAAAGTCATCCCCGCCCCCACAAGCTGCTATCCCTTCAGCCAATGGAGCAGCTGTCCCCAGAGCTCTGCCAGGCGAAACCGCACCGCATATCCGTCCTCTCCGCAGATCAGCCCCACCTCATCCTCCGAAAGGCCCGCCTCCCGGGCCAGCGTCTCCACATCTGTCTCGCAGGCGCCGGCGCAGAGGGGCGGATAAATGACGCACCACCAGTTATGCCCCTCCCCCGCGCCGATCACCACGCGCACCGCGTCGTAATAGCCCGCCGGCAGGGAAAAATCCTCATACACTCTGGTGTCGAACCAGCAATTCTCCCGGCTCACCCGGACCTTATATTGCCGCCCCGCCTGCCACACGGTGCGCTGCGCCGCCCGCTGCAGCTGCGCCAGAAGCGCATCGTCCAGCACCGCCGCGCCTGCCGAGGCCGCCAGCACCGCATCCCGCACCTGCAGCTTCAGCGCCTGATCCTCCTCCGAATCGGAATTGGCCAGCACATGCAGCCGCACCAGCTTGTCCGCCAGCGCCGACTGGGCCTGAGCCGGAAAAGCGCAAAACAAGATCGCCGCAAGGATCGATCCCGCCAGGGCGATCTCCCACCGTTTCCAACGCATAGGTCTCATCTCCTTTTTTCTGATACCCCAAGCATGCCCGTTTTTTCGGAAAATTATTCCTGCGGATACATAATTCCGCGAGCTGCGCAAATCCTATGGGAAAAAGGAGCGATGTGCATATGAATCGGAAGGACTGGATCTGGGTCAGCGCTATTTTCACGGCCATCGTGCTGGTGATCCTGCTGACCGCAGGCGCCGACGCCGCCGTTTACCGTCAGGGCAGCTCCGGCGAGCAGGTGAAGACCATCCAAACCAAGCTAAAGCGCTGGGGCTATTACAGCGGACAGGTGGACGGCGTCTATGGCAGCAAAACAGCCGCCGCCGTGCGCTATTTTCAAAAGGTCAACGGTCTTACGCAGGACGGCATCTGCGGCGCGCAGACCCTGAAGGCGCTGGGGATGTCTTCCGACAGCGGCGGGCAAAGCGTCTCCGGCGTTACCGTTAGCCGGGACAATGACCTTTATCTGCTTTCCCGCGCCATCACCGCAGAGGCCCGGGGCGAGCCCTATACCGGGCAGGTGGCTGTGGGGGCCGTCATCCTCAACCGCACAAAGCACCCCTCGTTTCCGGACACGGTCTCCGGCGTGATCTACCAGCCGGGCGCTTTCAGCTCGGTCTCCGACGGGCAGTTTGCCTCTGTGACCATTACAGACAGCGCCCGCAAGGCGGCGCAGGACGCCCTCAACGGCAGCGACCCCACCGGCGGCGCCATCTATTTTTACAACCCCGCCAAAAGCACCAGCAAGTGGATCTTTTCCCGGGAGGTGGTTTTGACCATCGGCGATCATGTCTTTGCAAAATAAAAAACGCCCTCCGGCATCAGTTTCGATCTATAAAGCAAGCCCTCCGCACAGTCTCGCCTGTGCGGAGGGTGTGTTTTTGTTCGCAGGAAAGCGCTTCCCTTTGCCCGCCGGCCGCCAGTTTTTTTGGCGATAAAGCGGATCATATATGTTTCCGCGCCCCTTGGCAAGGGAATCTCTTTTATTCCACCGCAGCCTCCAGAATGGAGAAGCGGCCATTGTCGCCGTCCAGCTCCGCCATGGCGCCGATGGGAATGATGCCCGCCGGACTGTTGTGGCCAAAGGTGGCGTTGGAGACCACCGGGATATGGGAAAGGCCCAGCTCCGCCAGCACCTGCAGCGTGATCCGGTCATAGAGCGCCGCGGCCCGCCGTCCGCCCAGGGGCTTGCCCAGCAGCAGGCCGGCGATCCCGTCAAAAAATCCGTGCTCCGCCATCTTTTTCATGCGGGCTGCATAGGTCTCCCCATCGGGACAGCCGCAGACCTCATAAAAAAGGATGGAGCCCTGAAACGCCTCCCGGGGCGGCAGCAGCACATTCTGATAAAAATCCGGGAATACCTCGAAGCAGCCGCCGATCAGCGTCCCCCGGGCCAGGCCGCCCTGCAGCGGCGCATAGCCGGTGTCGGGCACATAACACCGCCGCTGGGGCTGCAGCCGCTCCGACCAGGCCGGCCCATGCTCGCTGGTCATATTGCAGGCGTCCACCCGCCCCACGGTCTGGCCGGAAAACAGCAGCGTTTCCACCTGCCGCACGGTATAGGGCGGCATTTGTCCCGGCTCGCCGAAATCATTGAGCACATGCGCGCCATAAAAAGAGCGCAGCCCGGCCTTCATGCAGATAAAATCCGAAACGGTCCCGTCGGAATAGCCGGTGAGGATCTTGGGATGGCTGCGGATCAGCTCAAAATCAAGATAGGGCAGCATCCGAATACTGTCGTTTCCGCCGATGACGCCGAAAATGGCGCGGATGCTGTCGTCCGCAAAGGCCGCCATCAGATCCTCCGCCCGTTTTTCCGGGTGCTCCGAAACATAGCGCTCCGGGGCCAGCGTGTGGGGCATCTCCACCACCTGCAGGCCAAACAGCGTTTCCATCCGCCGCTTGCCCAGCTCATAGCGCCAGCGGATGTCCGGCGAGCCGGCCGCACCCCAGGAAAGGCTCACCGTCGCCACCTTATCGCCCCGATGCAGCCGGGGCGGCTTTTTCAGTTGCAGCATAATCTCGCTCCTTTTTCTTATACGCCGCAGATCCAGCGGGCCAGCACCAGCGCCGCCGCAGAGATGGCGCTGCCCCAGAGCAACTGGGGCCAGGTGTGCCGCCCCAGCTTTTGGGCGGACCACCACACCGCCGGCATCAGCAAAAGCCCCGGCGCGGCCCGCCATCCCAGCAGACAGGTAAGATACAGCACCGGCCCGGAGGTCCCGCAGGCATGGCCGCTGGCCCGGATGTGCAGCACCTTATTGAATATGGCGATCAGCAGACCGGAGATCAGATAGGTCAGCAGCAGCGTCCGCAGCCAGTCCGATGCCTTTGCCGCATAGGCCCAGACCGCGCCGCCCAGATAGCCCGCCACCGCCAGCACAATGGCCAGCTTCCTCTGGGTCTCCCGTCCGCCGGCGCGCAGCTTTGGGATCCAGTGCTGCAGCGGATAGGCCAGCAGCGGCAAGCCCGTCAGAAACACCGCCGCCATCAGCAGATCCCCCGGTCCGCGAAACACCTCCGGCCGCGTCAGCCAGAGCAAAAGCAGCGTCAGCAGCGCCAAAAACGGCGCCACCGTTACGATCCGAAGGGCCTTGGCCCATTTTTCTGCAGTGCGCATTCTTGCTCCTCCCGTCTTTTGGACCTGTATCAATTGCAAAACAACATCTAACTTAGTACATTATATCATGTATTTTCGTTTTCACAAGATGGTTTTGCAGAAGATTTCTGAATTTTTCAGGACTTGGGTTCAGAAACGCCGGCATCCGAAGCTTCGGATGCCGG
>USML01000129.1 GCA_900555855.1 uncultured Eubacteriales bacterium
TGTCGATCTCGTCCACATAGATGATGCCGTGCTCCGCCAGCTCCACGTCGAAATCCGCCGCCTGCAGAAGCCGCAGCAGAATGTTTTCCACGTCGTCGCCCACATAGCCGGCCTCGGTAAGGGTGGTGGCGTCGGCAATGGCGAAGGGGACCTTCATGCTGCGGGCCAGCGTCTGGGCCAGATGGGTCTTGCCGCTGCCGGTGGGGCCGATCATCAGGATGTTGCTCTTCTGGATCTCCACATCTGCGTCCGGATGCAGGATGCGCTTATAATGATTATAGACCGCCACGCAAAGAGCGATCTTGGCCCGGTCCTGCCCGATGACATATTCATCCAGCGCGGCCTTCATTTCCGCAGGCTTGGGCAGCTTGCCGTCCAGCTGGAAGCGGCCCTCTGCGGCCTCGTCCTCTTCCTCCTCCCGGACCAGATCGGCGCAGATATCCACACATTCGTTGCAGATATAGGCGTTGGGTCCGGCGATCAGCCGCTTTACTTCATCCTGTGTGCGGCCGCAAAAGCTGCAGCGCACCTCTTTCTTTTCATTGTTTGCCATAAAAGCTCCTTATTTCAAGGCGTGGAAAGCTTCAGCGCTTTACGATCACCTTGTCGATCAGACCATAGGCGCAGGCTTCCTCCGCCGTCATATAGTGGTCCCGCTCTGTGTCGCGCTCGATGACATCCAGCGGCTGGCCGGTGCGCTCGCTCATGATCCGGTTCAGCTTGGAGCGGAGCGAGACGATATGGTCCGCGTGAATTTTAATGTCGGTAGCCTGTCCCTGCAGACCGCCCATCAGCGGCTGGTGGATCAGGATCTCGCTGTTGGGCAGCGCCATCCGCTTGCCCTTGGCCCCCGCCTGCAGCAAAAACGCGCCCATGCTGGCGGCCATGCCGATGCAGATGGTGGAAACATCGCAGTTGATATACTGCATGGTGTCGTAGATCGCCATGCCCGCCGTGATGGAGCCGCCGGGGCTGTTGATATAAAAGCTGATGTCCTTGTCCGGATCCTGGGCCTCCAGATACAAAAGCTGGGCCACGATCAGACTGGCGGTGGTATCGTTGACCTCTTCCGAAAGAATGATGACCCGGTCATTGAGCAGCCGGGAGAAGATATCGTAGGACCGCTCGCCCCGGTTGGTCTGCTCCACTACCATGGGAATATAAGACATAAAATACTCCTTTCTGAAGTACGACGCGGGAAGCGCTGCAAAGCGGCGCTTCCCGTGATGATATTTGCTATCAGTTTAAGCCCTGCGGCATGAAAAATCTGTCGATTCTCGGGACGGAGCCCCGGAAAGGCGAAATTATTCCGCGGCCTTTTCTTCCTGCTTGGCGGCGGGCTTCGCCACGGCGTTGTCCAAGACGAAATCATTGGCCTTCTGGCACATCAGATCCATCTTCAGATCTTCCTCAGGCAGCAGCTCCTTGATCTTGTCCACGGCCATCTTGTTCTGCTCCGCCAGCTTGTTGAACTCTGCTTCCACATCGGCCTCGGAGACCTCCAGCTTTTCCTGCTTGGCGATGGCTTCCAGCGCCAGCCGGACCTTCACCTGACGCTCCGCCTGAGAGCGGAAGATATTGCGGAAGGCGGCATGATCCATGCCCTGCATCTTCAGGTAAGAGTCCAGATTCATGCCCTGCATGGCCAGACGGTAGCCGAAATCCTCCTCGATGCGGTCCAGCTGGTTTTCGATCATGGCGGCGGGGATATCGGCGTCCATGGTCAGCAGGACCTGATCCATCAGCTTCTCCTGGAAAGCGTTTTTGGCAGCAGCCTCCTTGCGCTCCTTCAGCTTCTTCTGAATATCATCCCGCAGCTCAGTCAGCGTGTCAAACTCGGAAACATCCTTGGCCAGCTCGTCGTCCAGCGCGGGCTTCTGGGATTCCTTCACCTCATTGATGGTGCATTTGAAGACGGCAGGCTTGCCGGCCAGAGACTTCTCCTGATATTCCTCGGGGAAGGTCACATTGACCTCGCAGGCCTCGCCGGCCTTCTTGCCCACCAGCTGCTCCTCGAAGCCGGGGATAAAGGTGCCGGAGCCCAGCACCAGATCAAACTTCTCGCCCTTGCCGCCATCGAAGGCAACGCCGTCCACAAAGCCCTCAAAGTCGATGTTGGCCGTATCGCCGTTCTGCGCTTCCCGCTCCACGGGGATCAGGTGGGCATTGCGCTGCTGCAGACGATCCAGCTCGCCCTGGACCTCTTCGTCGGTGACGGTATCGTCTTCCTTTTCCGCTTCCAGGCCCTTGTAATCCTTCACGACCACCTGGGGCTTGACAAAAACAGCGGCCTCAAAGACAAAGGTGCCGTCGTCCTGGACATCCACCGTGCCGATCTGGGGCTGAGACACCACATCCAGCGCGGCTTCCTTCACGGCGGCCTCGTAAGCGTCGGGGATGCAGAAGTTCATGGCGTCTTCAAAGAAGATCTCCTTGCCGTAGAGCTTCTCGATGATCTTCCGGGGGGCATGGCCCTTGCGGAAGCCCTGAATATTGATGGAGCCAACATTCTTACGATAGGCCTTTTCACAGGCGGTCTCAAAGACCTCGGGCTCCACGGCGATGCTCAGCACCACCTGATTCTTTTCTTTCTTTTCCACATTGTTCAGTTTCACGGATATGTCCTCCTTGCAAAGTTGCACTTTATCTTATTTTCATTTTATACTCTGATCTGGATGGGCCGGAAGCTCAGGGCGTCTGCGGAGATCACATGGAAGGAGATCCCCTGCCGCACGCCGCAGAAGGCGCCCCGCAGGCTCTCGCCGTGCAGATGGCCGTAAAAGACGCGCTTTACCGGATAGCGCCCCAGGATCTCCATGATCTGCGGGACCTCCGCCCCCTGAAACACCGGCGGATAATGCAGAAAGCATTCGATCTCCGCCGCCCCTTGGCTGACCGCGGCCTTGAGCGAAGCCTCCAAGCGGATCAGCTCCCGCTTGAAGATCTTGTCGTCTCCGGCGTTGGGGTCGTTTCGGTCGTAAAACCAGCCGCGGGTGCCGCACAAAGCTGCACCGTCATAAAAATAGCAGGAATTATGTAAAAAATCAATGGTTTCGATCCGATTTTCCTGAAAAAACCGTTTCATTTTTGAAACTGTTTCCCACCAATAATCA
>USML01000130.1 GCA_900555855.1 uncultured Eubacteriales bacterium
TTGCCTGGGAACAAAATCCCTCACTGCCAGCTCTTGCCGATTGAATCAGAGCTTCCCTAAACCGAAAAAAGACATAGGAGAGATTTTATGATTACCAACATTGTTTTTGATATGGGCGGCGTGCTGATCCGCTGGGATACCGCCACCATGCTGCGCCAGGTGGACCTGTCCGCCGAGGACGCGGAGATCATGAACCGGGAGCTGTTCCGCACCGTGGAGTGGGTGCAGCAGGACCGGGGCATCATGACGGAGGAGGCGCTGCGCAGCGCCGTGCTGGCCCGGCTGCCCCAGCGGCTGCATCCGGCGGCGGAGACGCTGATCGGCTGGTATCACCAGTTCATTTTCCCCGTGCCCGGCATGGCGGAGTTGGTGCGGGAGCTGAAGGGAAACGGCTACCACATCTACCTGCTGTCCAACGCCAATCTGGCCCTGCGGGAGTATTTCGGGAAGATCCCCGGCTCCGAGTGCTTTGAAAAGCTGATGGTATCTGCCGAGGAGAAGCTGCTCAAGCCCGCTCATGAGATCTACGAGCGGCTGTATGAGAAATTCGGCCTGAACCCCGGCGAATGCTTCTTTATTGATGACATGCCCGCCAACGTGGAGGGTGCGCTGCGCACGGGAATGCGGGGCGCGGTGTTCCATGGGGACATTGCCAGGCTCCGCCGGGAGCTGAACGCCGCCGGGATCCGCTGTGAGCAGTGAGGAGCCGCATCATGACATTGGAAGAACTGAAGCAGAAAATGGATGGGGCAAACTATGTCTATGACGACGTGCTTGCCACCACCGCCTATGTGGCCCTGACCCTGGGCCGCCCGCTGCTCATCGAGGGCGCGGCCGGTGTGGGTAAGACCGAGGTGGCCAAGGTGATGGCCGCGGCCCTGGATCGGGAGCTGGTGCGGCTGCAATGCTACGAGGGCCTGGACGAGAGCAAGGCCCTTTACGAGTGGAATTACCAGAAGCAGCTGCTGTCCATCCAGGTGAATATGAATTCCACTGACCGGGAGGCGCTGACCCAGAGCCTTTTCTCCGATGAATATCTGCTGGAGCGCCCGCTGCTGAGATCCATCCGCTCCGAAAAGCCGGTGGTGCTGCTGATCGACGAGATCGACAAAGCGGACGAGGAATTTGAGGCGTTCTTGCTGGAGCTGCTGTCCGAGCAGCAGGTCACGGTGCCGGAGATCGGCACCATCCGGGCGCGGACGGTGCCCTTTGTGGTGCTCACCTCCAACCGGGCGCGGCCCCTTTCCGAGGCCCTGCGCCGCCGCTGCGCCTATCTGCACATCGATTACCCGGATATGGACAAGGAGCTTGCCATCCTGCGCCGCAAGCTGCCCCATGTGGACGACCGCCTCTGTGCCCAGGTGGCCCTGGCCGTGCAGAAGCTGCGCGGCAGCGAGGCCATTCTGAAAAAGCCCTCCATTGCCGAAACGCTGGACTGGGCGGCGGCCCTGGACGCCCTGGGCATCCGGGAACTGACCCCCGACGCACTGCGGCAGACGGCGGGCTTTGTGCTGAAAAACAACGAGGACCTGCAGCTTTTGGAGCAGGAGCAGCAGGAAGAGCAGAAAGAGCACTGCGGCCGCTGCCAGGGACACAGCCATGGATGATGGTGTCTACCTGGAAAAGCTGTCCGCCTTTTCCCGGCTCCTGCGGCTGAAGGGTCTCACCGTCGGCCCTGCTGAGACCGCCGACGCCGCCCAGGTGCTCACCACACTGGGGCTGGCGGACCGGCAGACGGTGAAGACCGCCCTGCGCACGGTGTATGCCAGCTCCCGGGAGGAGCAGCTGACCTTTGACGGCGTGTTTGACGGCTTCTTCATTTCCGAGGAAGCCATGCGCCGCCAGGCCCAGGAGCAGATGCGGCAGGAGCAGGCCATGGAGGAGCGCCGCCGGGAGGCGGAGCAGGAGCTGGAGCAGGTAGGAGACCAGGCCAGGCTCAGCCAGCAGCAGCGGCAGACCTACATGACCATGCCGGAGGAGGCCCGGAAGCGGCTGCGGGACTTTGTGGAGCGCTACAGGTCCAATATGGAGCGGAACCCTGGCCTTTACAGCGAGTTCATCCATTCCGTGTTTACCAAATCCATCCTGGAGCAGCAGATGCTCCTGGAGACCGCCGGGGAGAACTGCATGGATGCCGACCCGGAGGTAGGCATCCTCTACCGGGACCTGGGGGAATTCCGGGATACGGAGATCCCCAAGGCCATCTCCATCATTCAGAGCATTGCCAAGCAGATCAACGGCGAGCTGTCCTCCAAGCGACGGAACGCCCATTCCGGCAAGCTGGATTTCCGCCGCACCATCCGAAAGGGACTGGAGACCGGCGGGAGCTTCCGCACCCTGCGCTACCGCAAAAAACGCGCCCACCGCAAGCGCTTGGTGATCCTGTGCGATGTTTCCGGCTCCATGATCCAGTTCTCAGAGTTTGCTCTGCGGCTGATCCAGTCGCTGAACCAGGTGTCAGAGAGCTCCAATGTGTTCCTGTTTTCCGAGCGATTGGTGGAGGCGGACGCCCACTGCCTGCACAATATGGATTCTTTCCGCGCTTTCGTCCGGGATTCCGGCATTTACGGCCGGGGCACCGACCTGGGCACAGCCCTGCAGGAGATATGCGCCATCCGTCCGCCTGTTTTGGGACAGGGGGCTACGCTGCTGATCCTGTCCGATACCAAGACCATCGACCAGAACCGGGCCGTGGCCGCCGTGCTGGAGGCCAAGCGGCAGTCCGGGCGGGTGATCTGGCTGAACCCTGTGCCGGAGGGCAAGTGGCAGTATCTGCACAGCGTCCAGACCATGGCTGCCCTGGTGCCCATGCTCAGCTGCTCCACCCTGCGGGAGCTGGCCGACGCCTGCCGCAGACTCAGGAATTTGTAAAAAAGCAAAGGAACCTCTGAATAAATCGTCTGCGGCTGAGCAGCGGATCTTTTTCCCCAGCTGTGCAGTATCAAAAGCGGGAAA
>USML01000131.1 GCA_900555855.1 uncultured Eubacteriales bacterium
GCTTCGCATTCGCTCAGCACCTCCCCTTACACAGGGGAGGCAAGGGGTGGTGGGAAGAAGCTCGCTCCGCACCACTTTGCCGGGCAACGGCCCAAAGGAATCGGCCCCGCAGCACTTCGCTGCGGGGCGTTCGTCCACTTTCCACCGGCGGAAAGTGGACAGAAAGGCCGCCGGGGGGCCTTGATACCAAGGGCGAAATGCCCCCCGGACCCCCCGTTCGCGGTCTCAGAGGATGGTTTCTGTTGCACGCAACTCCCCCTCGTCCCCCGCCCAAAAGAAGCGGGCTTTCGGGATGAGCAGGGCTCCGCCGGTCAGCGTGTGGGGTAATCTCTCGGACCGTAGATGGCCGTACCCACCCGGATCAGGTTCGCGCCCTCCCGGATGGCGGCCAGATAGCTTCCGCTCATGCCCATGGAGAGGATGTCCAGCGGGGCGTTTTTATAATGCCGGGTCCGGGCCTGCTCCAAAAGCTCCCGCAGCATGGCGAAGCAGCGGCGGCTGGCGTCGCTGTTGTCAAAGGCCGGCGGAATGGCCATCAGGCCACGGACGCGCACGGAAGAAAGTCCCTCCGCCTGCTCCAGCAGGGGATAGAGCAGTTCCGTCCCCGCGCCGGTCTTGGTGGCCTCCTGGCCGATGTTCAGCTCCAGCAGAAGATCCTGGGTAAGGCCCTGCTTTTCCGCTTCCTTTGCGATGGCCTCCAGCAGACGGGGGCTGTCCACGCTCTGAATGCAGGCGGCCCGGCCCACCACCTTTTTCACCTTGTTGGTCTGCAGATGGCCGATAAAATGAACGGGCTTTTCCAGATAGGCCCCCGCTTCATAATTCACCAGAAGCTCCTGCATATGGTTCTCGCCGAACAGATCCACCGGCAGGGCCGCGCTCTCCCGGATGGTCTCCGGCGTGCGGGTCTTGCAGACGGCGCAGAGCAGGATCTCCTCGGGCTTCCGTCCGGCCTGCCGGGCGGCAAGGGCCATTTCCTCCCGGATGCGGGCCACATTCTCCGCCATGCGGGCGGCGTCATAGGCCTGCGGCATACTTAAAGCTCCAGATAGGCTGCCCGCGCTCCGCCGATATATTTGGGCCGGGTCCGGGCGCAGAGGATCCGGGCCTCGCCGATCCGGTCCAGCGTCAGCCGCACCGGCACCGCCACCCGGCGAAGATGCATGCCGATGAGGGTGCCGCCGATGTCCAGACCGGCGTCGGCCACGATGGTCTCCACCGCCACAGGCTCGGTAAAGGCGGCGTAGGCCGTCACGGCGAAGGAGCCGCCGGCATGGGGCTGGGGCACCACATTGACGATCTCAAAGCCAAAGTGCTCCGCCGTCTCCCGCTCCACGATGAGGGCGCGGTTCAGGTGCTCGCAGCACTGGACGGCCAGACGGATGCCCCGCTCCTGCAGGACGGGATAAATGCCGGAAAAGGCGGCCTTCGCCGCCTCCATGCTGGAGCCCTTGCCGATGCGCTGGCCCACCATCTCACTGGAGGAACAGCCGATCACCAAAAGCTGGCCGGGCTTGAGCCCGGCCTGATCCAAAAGCTCCGTCACGGCTTGACGGGCCTGCGCTGTGATCTCTTCATACATAAGCTCAACGACCTTTCCAAGAATGCTCCCGCACAGCCGGCACCTTGATGAGCAGCTGGTAGAGCAGGATTGAAACAATACATCCGGCCAGACCCTGCATCAGGTTGCCGGGGATGCTGGTAACAGCACCTGCGGGCTTGCCCAGGATCAGGGCCTTATAAGCAAAGTAGCCGGCCACCATGAACAGCTCGGCGGGCACGACGCAGAGGAGCTGCATGGGAACGGAGGGGATCTCCCGCTCCTTCATGACCTTCTTCATCAACAGCGCGGCAAAGACGGCCACGAGACCCTTGATGATAAAGGAGCCGGGGATATAATAGGCGTAGCCTGCGATCAGGTCGGCCAGAGCGGAGCCAAGGCCGCCGGCGATGCCGCCGTAAAGGGGGCCCAGCAGAAAGGCGGACAGCAGAACGAAGCCATCGCCCAGATTGGTATAGCCGCCCACGGTGGGGATGCGGATCACCAGCGTCGCCACGCACACCAGCGCGGCAAACATGGCGGTGAGGACCAGCATACGAAGCTTGTTGTCGTTTTTCATAGCGTTTTGTCTCCCTTGTGTGTTGTTGCCTTTATCATACACCGTTCTGACCTGATTTCCAGTGCCACTTCAAGAAAAGTTTATGTGGTCAGATGGCGCGGGGCCGGAAAGGCTGCCAAAAAAACGGGCAAAAAACTGGGCAAAAGGGAGAAACTGCTGGGAAGAATTGACAAAAGTGGGAGCGGCTGGTATAGTGGCCTTACGGCAAAGCCTGCCGAATCAAGGAAATGGAGGACCGAAGAAATGAAAAAGACCATTGCGCTGCTGCTGACGGCGCTGCTGCTGTGCGCCGCGCTGCCTGTGTTTGCTAAGGCGCCGCCGGCCGTTGCCACGGAGGACGGCAGGATCACGGTGGAGCCGTCTGCCCGCGTGACTGCGGAGGTCCCCAGCATGGACTGCAGCCATTCCGGCGGGGAGCGGGAGGTCCGCGTGACCGAGCAGCTGGCCTGCGGCGAATATCGGAGCTACGATGAGGTCTATTGTGCGGAATGCGGGCTCTTTTTGAAGACCCGGAACCTGACCTCCGGGACGAATCATGCCCACATCGGCGACTGGATCAAAAACGGCCCCTTCTATGAACTGGGAGTAGGCTATTACTATACCTATACCTGCGCCTCCTGCGGCGCAGACATGGGCTGGCTCCACGCCGGCTTCTGAGGCCCGCCGCAAAACGGCGAAATCCCATAAAAAGCATTCCGGAGCGCCCTTTGGGCGCTCTGAGACTGTCGAAAAACCGCTTCGCTGGGTTTTTCTCGACAGTTCGGCTCCGGCC
>USML01000132.1 GCA_900555855.1 uncultured Eubacteriales bacterium
GGGTCTGCGCTGGATCACCAGCTATGCCCGCGGGCGCAGCGAAAAGACGATGAAAGAGCGCCTGGCCGGCGAGATCATGGACGCCATGAACAGCACCGGCGGCGCCGTCAAGAAGCGCGACGATGTCCATAAGATGGCTGAGGCCAACAAGGCCTTCGCCCACTTCCGCTGGTAATCCGGCGGAAGCACCATCATTCATCCAATGGAAAGGAGATAGCAGATGCCAAGGCAGTATCCTTTGGAGCTGACTCGCAATATCGGTATCATGGCGCATATCGATGCTGGTAAGACTACCACCACCGAGCGTATCCTGTTCTATACCGGTAAGAATCATAAATTGGGCGAGACACATGACGGCTCTGCAACCATGGACTGGATGGAGCAGGAGCAGGAGAGAGGTATCACCATCACTTCTGCCGCCACCACCTGTGCATGGAAAAAGCATCGCATCAATATTATCGACACTCCCGGTCATGTGGACTTCACCGTTGAGGTGGAGCGTTCTCTGCGTGTCCTGGACGGCTCCGTGACCGTCCTGTGTGCCAAGGGAGGCGTCGAGCCTCAGTCGGAGACTGTGTGGCATCAGGCTGACAAGTATGGCGTCCCCCGCATGGTATATGTCAATAAGATGGATATCATGGGCGCCGACTTCTTCAATGTCATCCATATGATGGAAGACCGCCTGAAATGCATCCCCGTGCCCATCCAGCTGCCCATCGGCGCCGAAGATACCTTCCGGGGGATCATCGACCTGGTGGAAATGAAGGCGGATGTCTATTACGACGAGCTGGGCAAGGATATGCGCGTGGAAGAGATCCCCGAGGACATGGCCGATCTTGCTCAGGAATACCGTGAGAAGATGCTGGAAGCCATTTCCGAATATGACGACGAGATCATGAACAAATATCTGGAGGGCGAGGAGATCTCGGCCGAGAGCATCAAAAAGGCGCTCCGGGCCGCCACCATCGCCGTCAAGATCGTTCCCGTCGTCTGCGGCACCTCTTACCGCAACAAGGGCGTTCAGAAGCTGCTGGATGCCATTGTGGATTTCATGCCTTCTCCGCTGGACAAGAAGGCCATCGAAGGCATCAATCCCGATACCGACGAGCCGGAGGTCCGCCATCCTTCCGATGACGAGCCCTTCTCCGCGCTGGCCTTTAAGATCATGACCGATCCCTATGTGGGCAAGCTGTGCTTCTTCCGGGTCTATTCCGGTACGATCGCAGCCGGCACCACCGCCATCAACTCTGTCAAGCACCAGCGGGAGCGCTTCGGCCGCATCCTGCTGATGCACGCCAATCACCGGGAAGATATCGACATGGCGTATTCCGGTGATATCGCCGCCGTGGTCGGCCTGAAAAACACCACCACCGGCGATACCCTGTGCGACGCCGATCATCCCATCATCCTGGAATCCATGGACTTCCCTGAGCCGGTCATCCGCGTGGCCATCGAGCCGAAGACCAAGGCCGGTCAGGAAAAGATGGGCCTGGCGCTGGCCAAGCTGGCAGAGGAAGACCCCACCTTCCGCACCTATACGGACGCCGACACCGGCCAGACCATCATCGCCGGCATGGGCGAGCTGCATCTGGAGATCATCGTGGACCGCCTGCTGCGCGAGTTCAAGGTGGAAGCCAATGTGGGCGCGCCTCAGGTGGCCTATAAGGAGACCATCCGGAAGAAGGTCAACCACGAGACCAAGTATAAGCGTCAGACCGGCGGCTCCGGTCAGTATGCCCATGTGAAGATCACGCTGGAGCCCAATGAATCCGGCAAGGGCTATGAGTTCATCAACGGCACCGTGGGCGGCTCCATCCCCAAGGAATATATTCCTGCGGTGGATGCCGGTATTCAGGGCGCCATGCAGAGCGGCGTGCTGGCCGGCTATCCCGTGGTGGATGTGAAGGTCACGCTCTACGACGGCTCTTATCATGAGGTCGACTCCTCCGAAATGGCATTTAAGATCGCCGGCTCCATGGCTTTTAAGGAGGCCATGCGCGAGGCGGATCCTGTGCTGATGGAGCCCATCATGAAGGTCTCCGTCATCGTCCCCGAGACCTATATGGGCGATGTTATCGGCGATCTGAACTCCCGCCGCGGCCAGATCCAGGGCATGGAAGCCCGGGGCGCTGCCCAGCAGATCGACGCCTTTGTGCCGCTGAGCGAAATGTTTGGCTACGCCACGGATCTGCGTTCCCGTACGCAGGGCCGCGGCCAGTATACCATGGAGCCCAGCCATTATACCGAGGTCCCCAAGTCCATTCAGGAAAAGCTGGCGAAAAACAAGTAAATCCTGAAAAGCTATTGCATTTTTTCACAGTTTCTTATAAAATAAGCTCGAAATGCTGTGAAAATCGAGAACCCAATGATTTGTAAAATACAAGGAGGAAATTCACCATGGCAAAGGCAAAATTCGAAAGAACGAAACCCCATGTTAACATCGGCACCATTGGCCATGTTGACCACGGCAAGACCACGCTGACCGCTGCGATCACCAAGTGGCTGTCCCTTCAGGGCAAGGCCCAGTTCGAGGCTTATGACGCCATCGACAAGGCTCCCGAAGAGAAGGCTCGTGGTATCACGATCAACACTGCTCATGTTGAGTATGAGACCGATAAGCGGCACTATGCCCATGTTGACTGCCCGGGTCATGCCGACTATATCAAGAAC
>USML01000133.1 GCA_900555855.1 uncultured Eubacteriales bacterium
GCTGCTGCGCAGCGTCACCAGAGCGGATGTTCTGGATTTTCTCGTTTTTGCGGCCCGACAGCGGCCCAAATATCACACCAGCCCCGCCACGACCTATGGCAACGACCTGAAGACCCGCGCCCGGAAGATCTCCGCCCTGCGGGGGCTTTATAAATACTATTGCAGCAAGCTGCAGCTGATCGAGGAAAACCCCACGCAGAGCCTGGATACCCCCAAGCCGCGGAAGGAGCTGCCGAAATATCTTACGCTGCAGGAAAGCCTGGACCTGCTGGAGGTCATCGACGGCCCCAACCGGGAGCGGGATTACTGCATCATCACCCTGTTTCTCAACTGCGGGATGCGGGTGTCGGAGCTGGTGGGCATCGACCTGCAGGATATCTCCGAGGATCGTCTGCGGCTGCTGGGCAAGGGCAATAAGGAGCGGATCGTCTACCTGAATCAGGCCTGTCTCAACGCCATTCAGGCCTATCTTCCCCACCGGACCACGCCCAACGCTGCCAGCCGCAGTGCGCTGTTTATCAGCCGGCTGGGCAACCGCATCGATGTGCAGACGGTAAAAGCGCTGGTGAAAAAATATCTTACCATGGCGGGCCTTTCCCAGAAGCATTGCTCCGTCCATAAGCTGCGGCACACGGCGGCCACGCTGATGTATCAGAACGGCGTGGATGTGCGGACGCTGAAGGAGGTCCTGGGCCACGAAAATCTGGACACCACCATGATCTATACCCATGTGGTGGACCAGAACCTGCGGGACGCCGCTGAGGCAAACCCGCTGAATCAGCTGGCCCGCAAAAAGGCGCCGCCGGAGGAATAAGGGGAAGAAACAGAAGCGGAGCATGACGCAAACTGCGCATGCCCCGCTTTTTTCTTTTCAGCGCCGGATCATCGCACGGTTATGACCCATTCGCCGTGTTCAAAGGTATGCTGCAACTCGTTCAGCTCCGGCGTGTTCATCACATCCAGAAGCGTCTCCAGATCGTCCACAGTTTCCTTATACATCAGCTGATCGTAGTCCACCCATTCCATCTGCCCCTCTGCCGAGGAGGAGAGCTTGCCGGACCACCCGGTAGACTTGAATAAAAGAACGAGGTATCTTCCATTTTCCATGGGAAACTGCTTGACACCTACCAGCCTTGGCGTATGAATGAGCAGCCCGGTTTCTTCCTGCATTTCCCGGATCACCGCGGATACAAAGGATTCGCCCGGCTCCACATGGCCGCCCGGCAGAGCATAGCCCTTCCAGTCGTCCTTGACCCTGTTCTGCAGCAGGACCTTATCGCCGTCTTCCAGCAGGCAAAGTACTGTCAGTTCAACATTTTCCGTTTTGTGCATCGCAGATATCGCTCCTTTTCTTAGTTATCCGTCTATGGTTATTCCACCGATTCCGGCGTTTCAAACAAATCAAAATCACATTGTTGCAGCAGATCCAGCGGCGTATCCGGCTGGGCGACCACCCGCTTAGCCTGGGCCAGGATCGCCGCTTCGATCACATTTCTGGCCAGACGGCCGTTGCCGCTTTCCCGGCTGCCCATGGCCTGGATCACGCAGAAATAGTCCAGCAGCGCAGCCTTTGCGTCGTCCGTGATACGGTAGCCCTTGGAAGAGGCGTTGATCTCCGCGATCTTTTCCAGCTCCTCGCCGGAATAATCGGGAAACTCCAGAATATTGGGGAACCGGCTGCGCAGGCCGGAGTTTGCCGTCAGGAAGGTCTCCATTTCTTTGGTATAGCCCGCCAGAATGACGATCAGATCCTCCCGGTTGTCCTCCATGCCCTTGACCAGCGTGTCGATGGCCTCCAGACCAAAGCTGTCGTCGCCGCCGCGGTAGAGCGAATAGGCTTCGTCGATGAACAATACGCCGCCGATGGCGCTTTTGATCACCTGCATGGTCAGGGGCGCCGTGTGGCCCACATATTTGCCCACCAGATCGGCCCGGGTCACCTCAACCAGCTGTCCGCCGGAGAGGACGCCGATGGCCTTCAGATATTTGGAGACCAGCCGGGCGATGGTGGTCTTGCCTGTGCCGGGGTTGCCGGTAAAGATCATGTGCATGGAAACGCTGCCGGCCTTCAGACCCTGCGCTGCGCGGAGCTTCTGGACCTTGTAATGATCCTCCAGCGAAAGGATATACTGCTTGATCTCCTTCAGGCCGACGATCTTGTCCAGCTCCGCCTTGACGGCCTCCAGCTCGCCCCGGTAGCCGCCGGGCAGCAGCGAAAGCACATCCACCCGCGCGCCGTCCAGCTGGGCAAAGAGCCGGCCGTCGGCCACGGAGACCGCCACACGCTGGGCGGGCGCATCCTTTTCCAGCTTATACTGCGCCAGCGCGCGGAACAGCTCGTCCGCGCAGCGAAGCATATCGCCAACGCCGCTTCTGATAGAATATTTCCCGGCAAAAAACCGCTCGATCCCTTCTTCTGCAGAGAGTGTAAAGCCAAGCTGCTTTTCCGCTCTTTCCCGCAGCTTATCCCACTGGATCCCGCCGATCTTTTCCAGATCCTCCTGCGTCAGCGGGCCGGTCTGACAGCTGTCTCTTATACACATCTGACGCTGC
>USML01000134.1 GCA_900555855.1 uncultured Eubacteriales bacterium
GCTTCGCATTCGCTCAGCACCTCCCCTTACACAGGGGAGGCAAGGGGTGGTGGGAGGGCTTACAGGATGCTTTCTCCTGCACCCCAGCACCCTTGGCTCCCTCTGACGAGGGAGCTGTCGCCACAGGCGACTGAGGGAGAGAATTCGCAACCGGTATCCTCTGGGCATCTCCCTTTGCGTAGGCCCGCCGTATCTCTCCCTCCGTCAAATCCTCCGGGTTTGCCACCTCCCTCGTCAGAGGGAGGCAAGGCGAGAGACGGAGGACGAAGGCGCGTGCCATCGGCTCCTATAATTTGGAAATTTTCCTCCCCCATAAAAAAATCCTTGACATTTTCCCTTCTCCGCCGTATACTGTAAAGGCACTGATGCGATGGACGATTAGCTCACTTGGCTAGAGCGCCTGTTTGACGTACAGGAGGTAACAGGTTCGATTCCTGTATCGTCCACCAAAGGGCCACGAGGATCTCGTGGCCTTTTCTTTTTCTTTTCCGGCGTGGCTGAACCGGCATACGGAAGGGCCGCGCCCAAACGAAAGGATGGCGAGCCTATGCACTATCCCAGCGTAACGCCTGCGGTCTTTCTCTCCCGGCCAAACCGCTTTGTGGCGCAGGTCCTGCTGCAGGGGGAGGAGACGACGGTCCATGTGAAAAATACCGGCCGCTGCCGGGAGCTTCTGCTGCCCGGCGTCCCGGTCTGGCTGACGCCGGGGCAAAACCCGGGGCGAAAGACCGCCTGGGACCTGATCGCCGTGCAAAAGGGCAGCCGCCTGATCAATCTGGATGCCGCCGCGCCCAACGCCGTCTTTGGGGAATATGCCCGGGCGGGCCTGTTTCTGCCGGAGACGGAGACCGTCCGGCCGGAGGTGCGCTTCGGCGCTTCCCGCTTTGATTTTCAGCTGCAGGCAGGCGGCGGGACGCATTTTGCGGAGGTGAAGGGCGTCACGCTGGAGCAGGCAGGGCAGACCTTTTTTCCGGACGCGCCCACCCAGCGGGGCGTAAAGCATCTGCAGGAGCTGATCCGCGCCCGGCAGCAGGGCTATGGCGCCCATGCGGTCTTTGTGATCCAACTGGCGGAGGCCCGCGCCTTTTCCCCCAACGACAGGACCGACCCCGCCTTCGGCGCGGCGCTGCGGCAGGCCGCCGCGGCGGGCGTTGCGCTCCATGCCTTCTGCTGCCGCATCACGCCGGACAGCCTGACGCTGGACCGCCCCGTGCCGGTGCTGCTGGGGTAGGGTGCAGCTTTGCCGCGCACTTTTCGCAAAAGTGCTTCCCTTTTTCGAAAATATCGCTTATAATAGCTTTAACAACCACCAAAGGAGGTCCTTACCATGCTGTTAGGACATGAAAAGGTTTCGTTTCTCCATTTGCCTACGCCGCTGGAATATCTGCCCGGCGTTTCAGAGGATCTGGGCGTCCAGTTTTACATCAAGCGGGATGACCTGACCAACCTCGGCGTCGGCGGCAACAAGCTGCGCAAGCTGGAATATCTGCTCAAGGACGCGCAGGAGCATGGCGCCACCATGCTGCTGACGCTGGGCGGCGCCCAGACCAACCACGGCCGGCTCACCGCCGCCGTCGCCGCCAAATACGGCATGAAATGCGCCATCGTCTGCGTGGACGATTATCCCGGCGAGCTCAGCGCAAACCTGCTGCTGGACCGGCTCTTCGGCGCGGAGGTCATTTTGAAGCACAACGACGGCCGGCCCGAGGAGGTCCAGTTTGCCGAGACGGCGGCTCAGGTGAAGGCCCGCTACGAGGCCCAGGGCGAAAAGGTCTATGAGATCCCCGTGGGCGGCTCCAATGTGGAGGGCATTCTGGGCTATTACGAATGCGCCATGGAGCTGACAAAGCAGGCCCATGCGATGGGGCTGGACGACGCCACCGTTTACGACGCCGTGGGCAGCATCGGCACCTATATGGGCCTTTACTGCGGCCTGAAGAACGAAGGCTCCCCCCTGGGGCTGGTGGGCATCGCCATCTCCCCCTTCCTGGAGGCCAAGGAAGCGCGCATCATGGAATATTTCCGGGAGGTCAAGAAGACCTACGGCCTGCACATCGACGCCCGCCGGGAGGACTTCCACATCGAGAAGGGCTATACCCGCGGCGCTTACAACAACCCCTGCAAGGAGGTCCGCGACGCCGTCCGCTACATGGCCGGCCGGGAGGGCATCATTCTGGATCCCTGCTACACCGGCAAGGCCTTCGCCGGCATTCTGGACATGGTCCGGGAGGGCAAGATCGCCAAGGGCAGCAAGCTGATCTTCCTGCACACCGGCGGCCTGCCCGGCATCTACACCAAGCACCATCGGGTGGAATTTGAAAAAGAGCTGATGGACGGCGTCACCATTCTGGATTGAGAAAAGAAGCTCCCCGCAAAGGCTTGCCTTTGCGGGGGCGCTTTTTTATTGGAATCGCGCTGACAGGCGTTTCCCGTCCC
>USML01000135.1 GCA_900555855.1 uncultured Eubacteriales bacterium
CCGTCCGCCGCCTCAAACGCGCCCCGGTTATCTTCATAAGGGAAAGCGTCATAGGGCTGGAAGCCGGTGATCCGCTGCGCGGCGTGATACAGCCGAAAGCCATCCTCATCCAGCTGCGCCGCGAATTTACAGTAGATATCCGCCGCTGACAATTCACGCCGCCTCATCCGAGGTCTCCTTCCTCACCCAAGAAGCGAAGCGTTCCAAGAAGCGAACACGCTTGCGCACCTTTCCGGCAGACACATCCAGTCCGTTCATCTGCGCCTGGATGCGGTGCCGAATGGCCTTCAGCTTCTGCGGATCGTTGCAGCAGTCCACGATGACATACTCGCCGCCGCTGGCGGCCAGCACCTCACGCTTGCCGGTCTCATCCCGAATGGTGGACATGAGTCGCTGGCCTATCCGCTTCCGATAGGAGTCCTGCAAAGCGTCTATATCGCCGCAGACGCCGTGCCGCTTCAAAATGGCGGCGATCTCCTGAGAACTGATTCGGGTCTCCGCGGACAGCCTGTTCAGGATTTCCCTTTGTGCATCAGGAGGGAGGCTGGGCGGCGAAGGACTTTTCTTCTGGCTCATCGCGTCGGCGCCTCCTTTTTTGGCATTTTCGTAACAGTCGGCGGCTCTGTTTCCCGCGCCAACTCCTTTCCATGCTCATTCAGATATCCCTGCATTTCACGGACGCTTTGACACCCAAACTCCGGTTCCTGAAAACCGCCGCGCTCCGTATACAGCGTCCATTTCTGCTTTTCATAAGGGCAGTCCTGAGACACCACAAAGTACCGTCCGCAGCGGTCTCCCTCCAACGGCTCAAAGCGCACGTCATCATAGAGGGGACCGTCCAAGGGACAGTTGTTCTTAAACCAGACATAGTAATTGTCCAGGATAGCAGGCTCCGTGATCCCCATGACTACAGAACTGATCCGCTGCAGCCTGCCTGCGAGGGCGGAATCGGCACAGAACCAGTCGTACCAGCCTGCGCGGATCTGTGTCTCTCGGGATCTATCCTGAAACGCTCCGCTGCGGAACAAGTCCTGCCACTGACGGACGGAGAGCATCTCCCTCATGCCACCACCTCGCCGGGGGTGTCATCCGTGGGATCGGTGTTCCGCCAGTCTGACGGCAGGATCGTCTGCTCGATGATATCAGCGATGCTCATAAACACCTGGGCGATCTCACGGGATTCCTTTACGGTGTCCTGGAGTTCCTCCAGCGTCATGCGGGTCCCTTCCGTCCAGCAGCGGACATTTCCCTCCGTGGCCGTCAGGAGGGCTGCCTTCTCATATGCCTTGCAGAAAAGATTGGCCACCTTGCCCCTGCGGTCGATCTCCGATTCCTGCTGCTTGAGCTCTTTCTTTGCCTTTTCATACTCGAGCAGCTCTGCGGCGGCCTGTTCGCGCTGATCCTCCGGCACATCCTGAAGCTGGCGGGTCAGGTCATAGCCCTTGTTGATGGACAGTTCCTTCTTATCAAGCGCCTCCTTGATGGCGTCCGGAGCATTCTCGTCGATCTGTATGACCTTGCCCATCGTGCGTTCGCCCAGACCAACTGCTTCGGCCAGCTCCTTGCGGGTATCTACCGCTTTTTCAACAGAAGGAAGGTTTGGCAATGTTGCCGAACCTTCCTCGGCCTCGCTGGGGCGGAAATTCTGTCCGCCAGCAACCATGTTGGCTTTGGCCTTGGCTTCAATCTCGGGTTTCAGCTTCAGGGCGATCTTGCCCAGCTCCCACTTTTCCAGATTGCGGCGGTTTTTCTGTGTGTCCAGCGCCCACTGTTTGGCTTCCAACAGATCCTCAAAGGAAAATACCGCCATCGTATAGGGCAGGCCACGCTTTTCACATAGTGACTGACGGTTATGCCCATCCACGATCACCATGTCCTCATTGACGATGATGGGAGAATAACAGCCATTGTTGACCAGATCCGTTTCCAGAGCGTCGAGCTGCTCCGCGCTCAAAGGCGGGAGCAGCTCGGCCATCTCCGGCAGGATCACAGGGCTGCGTTCAGCGCTGGTATATGTGATCCCGGTATTTTTCATCAGGCAGCGACCCCTCCGGTACTCTCATTCTCCAGTGCAGCAGCAGAATCCTCCGCCTTGCGGGGCGATAGGAACTCCACATCGCTGGCTTTGATGAGGAAGCCGGGCTGACGCTCCGGCTCATTCTCAAAGGTGATAGTCTCGAAATCACCGAACGCCGCCAGCTTGCAGCCCTTCCAGGCAAACTCGGCGCAGCGCTCGGCCAGAGGGCCGCGCACCTTGATGGAGATAAAGTCGGTGAGACGGTTGCCATCCTTATCCTTGTAGCGGCGGTCCGAGGCGATCCGCAGGATGGCGTAGGGCTTGCCGGTGGTCTCATTCATTTTCAGTTCCACATCGTTGGTCAGGTTGCCAATGGCAGTGATCTTCAGCATAGTTCAGTTCTCCTTTTT
>USML01000136.1 GCA_900555855.1 uncultured Eubacteriales bacterium
ATCTGACGGGCGGAACCATGTTCCTCCCGTAAACCCTCTTCTTTTTAGACGAAGGACGAGAGACGAAAGGCTTTCGTCTGCCGTCCCCCGGAGAGGTAAAGCCAAGCCCTGCGGGGGACGGAGCCGTCCGCGGCGGCGCTTAGCTCCTCATTCCTTCCGGAAGCGGTAGCCTGCGCCGCGGTTCCCCGCAAAACAGGTTTTGCGGGGGCCCCGTTTGATTAGACCGCCTCGGTCGCCGCACAAAGCGGCTCCCTGCGGCATGACGGCGGCATTGGCCGCCGGAGCCGTCCGCGGCGGCGTTTCATCCTTTTATTCTCTTATTCCTTCCGGAAGCGGTAGCCTGCGCCGCGGACGGTCTGGATATAGCGCGGGTCGGCGGGGTCGTCCTCCAGCTTTTCCCGCAGGCGGTTGATGTGGACGGAGACGGTGGCGTTGTCGCCCAGGGCCTCCATGCCCCAGACCCGCTCGTAGAGGGTCTCCCGGTCAAAGACGATGCCCGCGTTGCGCAGGAAAAACAGCAGCAGCTCATATTCCTTGTTTTTCAGCGCCACCTCCCGGCCGTCGAGGAAGACCCGGCGGCTGCGGGGATCCAGCGTCAGGCTGCCGCTGCGGAGGACGCCGTCCTCCCTGCTTCCCTGCTTCAGGCGGCGGTATTGGGCCAGGTTTGCCCGCACCCGGGCCACCAGCACCGAGGGGGAAAAGGGCTTTTCGATGTAATCGTCTGCGCCGAAGCCCAGACCGCGGATCTTGTCCATGTCCTCCGTCCGGGCAGTCACCAGCAGGATGGGGATATCCAGCGTCTCCCGCAGGCGGGAGCAGACGGTAAAGCCGTCCATGCCGGGCAGCATCACATCCAGCAGGATAATGTCGCATTCGCCCCGGAGGGCCTCCCGCAGGCCGCTCTCCCCGTCCTCCCGCAGGGTGACGGAAAAGCCGGAAAGCTCCAGATAATCCCGCTCGATGCGGGCGATGGCGGGGTCGTCTTCAATGATCAGGATCCGATCCATGCATTACTCCTTTCTGGGCAGCTGGATCTCCAGCTCCAGCCCGTGGGGGGCCGCGTTTCGGGCCAGGATCCGGCCCTTCATATTGCGCACCGCCCGGGAAACGATGGCCAGCCCCAGCCCGCTGCCCGGGACGCTGCCGGTGCGGGAGGGATCGGCCCGGTAAAAGGCGTCAAACAGCTTGGGCAGCGTCTCCGGCGGGACGCCCGGCCCGTCGTCGGTAAAGGTCAGGGAAGCATATTGCGGCGTATCCCGCAGGACGATGTCCAGCCGGCCCCGGGGGGCCGTTTTGTATTTGCAGCTGTTTTCCGCGATGTTGGAGACGATGCGCTGGAGGGTGTCCGGGTCGGCCATCACCCGGCCCTCCCCCTCTGCGGAAAAGGTCAGCGTCAGCCCCCGCTCCTGATAATCCGGCGCAAGGGAATCGCACAAAAGCCGCAGCTCCTCTTTGAGGGAGACCTCCTCCGGATGGTCCTCGTTGCGGCCCAGATCCATCCGGGAAAAGAGAAACAGCTTGTTTACCAGCGTCTGCAGATCCCGGGTCTTGTCCCGGATGATGGTGAGATATTGCCGGCGATCCTCCTCCGTGCGGGCGACGCCGTCTAAAAGCCCCTCCGCATAGGCCCGGATGGCCGTCAGCGGCGAGCGCAGGTCGTGGGAGATGCCCGCCAGAAGCTCCCGGCGGTTCTGCTCATTTTGCTGCACCTGCGCCACCGACTGCTGCAGCTGGGCGGCGGCGGCGTTGAAGTTGCGGCGCAGGGAGGAAAACTCATCCTCCGGCGCCTCCGGCAGGCGGCAGCTCAGGTCTCCGGCCTTCAGCTGCGCCAGCCCCTGAGAGAGCTGATCCAGCGAGCCGTGGATCTTTTTCAGCACGCCCCGGGTCAAAAACCGGTCGGAGATAAACAGCATGAGCAGCAGCCCCAAAAGCGTCAGCAGACGGGCCGTCCGCTGGGCGGCGGCCACCTGCTGCTGGAAATCCGCCAGCGAGGCGTAGCTCTGGTGCAGCAGATAGGTAAAGGTGAGCCGGTCTGTTACCGTGGAGATGAGCATATAGGCGGCCAGCGGCAGCACAAACATCAGAATATGCGACCAAAACAGCCTTTTTTTCACCGACATAAAGCGTCCCTCCCGGGCGGTTTTTTTTATCATACCACAAAGCGGAGAAAAATGCATAAACAGGGGATAAAATTTGCGGAACCCGCGAAAAAAGCGCGAAGAAACGGGACAAAGGCGAAAAAAGCGCCCGGCACAGGCCGGGCGCGGGAGAGAGCAGGGCGGAGGGCAGCGGTGAGCCGTCCCCCGCAGGGGCTTGGCTCCCCTGTGTAAGGGGATATCCCAGCCCCCTTGGCTCCCCTGTGTAAGGGGAGCTGGCAGGGCCGCAGGCCCTGACTGAGGGG
>USML01000137.1 GCA_900555855.1 uncultured Eubacteriales bacterium
TCAGCTCCATGCGGTTTCGTGCCGCTTCGTCAATCTCGGCGCAATACTGTCTTACATACACCCAGCTATGTGCGGAGGGCTTTTTGCTGTCTTTTTTATTCTGCGCTGTCGATAAAGCGGCGGATATCGCCGAAAAATTTCGCTCCGGTGAGTTCCTCCAGCAGGCGGAAATAAAGCTCCGGACCGTTGTCGCTGTTGGTGGTGATCACCGCGCCGTCGCCGGAGACCTTGTCCCAGATCTGGATGGATTTGAACCCGTCGTTATCCCCCCAGTGCCACAGGACGGAAGGCTCTGCCTTGACGATGCCGAAGCCCAGCCCCCAGCCGATATTCTCGTCGGCGCTGATCTGGATCGCGGTCATCTCCGCAAAGCCCTCCCGGGAAAGGCCGCCCCGCTCCGTGATCAGCCGGCAGACGAACCGGGCATAATCCGCCGCGTAGGAATAGAGGGACCAGGCCGCGTTCGGCTCCGGCGCATTGCCCCCGGTGCGGCGGCTGTCCCGGCGCTTGACGATCTGGCCGTCCCGGCCAAAGCCCCGGGCAAAGGCCGCGCCCACGGCAGGGCTCCAGCAGGCCCGGGAGCTTTCCATCCCATAGGGCAGGAAAAAGTGGGCGCGGAACAGCTCGTCCATGTCCTTGCCCTCCGCCTGCTCCACCAGCCGCTGCAGCAGGAAATAGCCCTCGCCGGAATAGGAAAAGCCCTCGCCCGGGTCAAAAAGCATATGCATGGGTTTGGCCTCCCAGTTGGGCAGGCCGGAGGCGTGGCAAAGGGTCTGCCGGGGCGTGAGCCGGAAATAGCGGGGATCCTCCGACCAGGGCTCGCCCTGCAGCTGCGCCGCGATGGGCTCGTCCAGCCGGATCCGCCCCAGCTCCGCCTCCCGCATGGCCAGCAGGGCAAAGAGCGATTTCGTCAGCGACGCACATTCAAACAGGATGCCCTCCGTCATGGGCACGCCATATTCATCCCGAACGCCCCAGGCCCCGTGGAAGACCAGCTCCCCCGCCCGGATCACTGCCGCCGTGGCCCCGGGGACCTGCGTCTCCGCCATCCATTGCTCCACCGGGAGCGTTTGTTTTCTCAGCGCTTCCAGCGCCTGCTGTTTGATCTGCATGGGACGATCCCTCCGTTTTTTCCTTTGATGGCTCCATTATACGGCAAACCGCCCGCGCAAGCATCATCCGACCAAAAGACAAAACCGGCGGCAGGAGATCCTGCCGCCGGGGGAATTATTTGTATATTTGTATCTTTCGCGCTGATCAGAGGATTATTACTCCGTGATGGGCTCGTCCACATCAGCTTCTACCTTGCCGATCGGATTCTCCGCACCGGTCACATTGGTAAGCACATTCCCCTTGCATTCGCCGCCGGAACGGGCATTCCAGTTGCCCACGATCTTGCCAATGACGAAATCACTCTTACCAGCAATCAGATTTTCTCCATTTACGGTGACATTGGTCAGCTTATTATTATTAATGATGCGCTTTTCTCCATCCTCGCGGCAAACATAGCCCGCCAGACCGCCAACCTTATACTGTCCAGAAATCGCGCAATCTTCAACGACGCAATTTACAAGATCCACATAGCAGTTGCCGACAATCGCACCTGTGTTCTTACCACCAGTGACAGAGCTGTTGATTACAGTTACTTCGCTGATACGATTGCTGTTATAGCCAGAGATGACGCCTGCATACTGATCGCCTTTGGCCGTCACATTGATATTGTCCATTTTTACATTTTCAACGGGGAAATTGCCAAAGAAGCCAACTGCATTACCGCTTGCCGCAGTCACTTTCGCGTTTTTGATCGTATGACCCTTGCCGTTGAAAGTCCGGCACTCAGTAAACGGTTTGACAGTCATATTATGCAGGTCCACATCGCAGGCCATTTCCACATGAATAAGGCCATACGCTCTATACCAAATGTTGAGCTGGTTATGCACAGATTCGCCGGGATAACGCTCCACTGTGCCGTCTCTCAGCGCTATTTCGCGAGCCGCACGCGCTTCATCCATGTCAAAGACCTGTGTAAAATAGACAAAGGCTTCTTCATTCTTGAGAGTGACGGTCACATTTCCTTTCGCGTCTTTGGATTCGATCTCCACGCCAGCGGGCATCTTCATGCCGTTCACGCCGTATTTTTCCTTAATGGCCGCCGCAGAAGCGGGATACTCCGCGCCCTTATCGTAATCCGGCCCAAAGCTGTCGTTCTCGCTATTCAGCTGCGTGGCGTAGACCGTGACGGTGATGCCGTCCAGCGTCAGGTTCTGATAGTCGTTGCCGGCTTCTTCCTGCATATGGCCCTTGATGTAGTAGGTGTCCGTGCTGACGGTGTTTCCATCCTTCAGCTGTCCCTCAAAGGCGGCAAGCTTGGTCGC